>JABBNW010000211.1:3521-8046 GCA_019352115.1 Pseudomonadota bacterium | reverse complement strand
CCGCGGCGGGATCGAACGGACGGCCGCCGTCTTCGACCACCAATGCGGCGACGCCGGGCGCCGCGCAGAGGCGGACCGCGATGTCACCCGGCTGGTCCGGTCCGAAGGCGTGCAGGGCGACATTCGCAACCGCCTCCTCGATCGCGACATGCATGCCGTGCAGCATGGTTTGCGGCAGCGCGCGGGCGGTCGCGGCGCGGTCGAGCCAGGGATGCAGGCGGGCCAGATCGGCCGTGTCGGTGTGAAGATGCAGCACGAGCTGCGGCCCAGCCGGCTCGGGGGGCCCCACTTCAGGTCGGAACGGCAATGACGGCGGCGATCGCCTGTGCCTCGTCGCGATGGATCGGGATCAGCTCGTCGATGCCGCTCACGGTCAGGACCTCCTCGACCGGCGGCTGGGGCGACAGCAGCACGATCCGGCCGCGCTTGCTGATGACCGATTTGGCGCAGACCACGAGGCTGCGCAGCCCCATCGAGGCCATGAAATCGACCGCGGCGAGATCGATGATCACCGCCCGGCGCGATCCGGCGACGACGCTCATCGGCAGGTCGATTTCGCGTGCGCCGGCGATGTCGATCCGGCCGGAGAGGACGACCTTGGTGACGTTCCCATCGAGTTCCTGGATCACGATCGGCATGGTGCAACTCCGCATCCGGCAGCCGCAGGTCGGCCGCGGGGACGTTCTGACAAGTATCAGTGCGGTCCGGAGCGAGCAAGTTCCGCGGCGGGCAAAGACAACGGTTGCGGGCCCGATATCCATGACAGTAATGTGTCACGCGGCACCAGGCGCGCGGGAGCGGCGATGACGGGCGGTCATGACTGGCGATGATGAAGGGGCCGAACGGACGATCATGCTGCGGGCGCCCCTCGCGCCGGCGCCGGTGGTGGAGCTTGGCCATTTCCTTGCCTTCACCGAAGGCGCGGACCTGCGCCGGGTGCCGATCGGCCCCGCCGGCCTCACGATCGGGCGCCATGCGCCGAGCGAGCTTGTGATCGCCGAGTCCGATATCTCGCGCCGCCATTGCCGGATCGATCTCGACGGCGAGTGGGCGGTGCTGACCGACCTCGGCTCCACCAACGGCAGCTTCATCGGCGGCGTACGGGTCGAGCAGCCGACCCGGCTCGGCAACGGCAGCCGGTTCCTGCTCGGCTCGTTCCCGATCCGCTACGAACGGCGCGACCGGCGGGAAGTCGCCGAGGAGGCGGAGCTTGCCGACGATCTCCGGCGCGCGAGGGACTATGTGCGCGCGATCCTGCCGCAGCCGATCGTTGACGGGCCGATCCGGACCGACTGGTGGTTCGTGCCGTCGGCGCAACTCGGCGGTGACGCATTCGGCTATCAGTATCTCGATGCAGACAGCTTCGCGGGCTTCGTGCTCGACGTCTCCGGTCACGGCATCGGCGCGGCGATGCACGCCGCCAATGTTGCCAACACGCTGCGTCGCCGCGCCCTGCCGGGCGTCGACTTCCACGATCCCGCGGCGGTCGCCGCCGGGCTGAACGCGGTGTTCCCGATGGAGGAACACAACGGCCTGATGCTGACCCTGTGGTATTTCGTCTACGATCTGCCGGCCCGGTGTCTGCGTTTTTGTGCCGCCGGCCACCACCCGTCCTTCCTGCTTGCCCCCGATGCGCCGGCGGCGGAGCCACTGTGGCGCCGCAGCCCCGCGATCGGCATGCTGCCCGGGCGCACCTGGGCGATCGGCACCGCCGCCATCGCGCCCGGCAGCCGGCTTTTCGTGTTCAGCGACGGCGCGTTCGAGATCGTTCCGGCCGATGGCGGGGTGTGGTCGATCGACGACCTGCGGCGGATCCTCGAGCGTCCGGCGGCACCGGGGCAGTCGGAGGCGCAACGAATCTACCAGGCGGTCCGGGCGCTCGTCCGGCCGGGACCGCTGGATGACGATTTCTCCGTGCTGGCGGTGACCTTCGTCTAGGCGTGGGCCCGCGGCATGAGCGGGGTTCCGGCCCATGCGTCACGTCCCGGCGCAGCAGCCCGTCTGGTCCTCTCGGCGCCAAGGTGTCGTTCCACGCGCCGTGGGAGTCACCTGTCTGGGTAATGAAGGCGGCTATTTCGGCGGCGGCGGCCATGGCCCCGTTCTCGTTGGCATTAGCACCGATTTGGCAGGCGGCGGACGCTGCGATGGCGCCCTGCCCCCTCCCGACCGCAGCCCACGTCACCGCGCCGCCAGGATCCCCTCCACCACCTCCTGCACCGCCAGCGCCTCCGCCACCGTCGCCAGGGCATGCGCCTCCCCGCGGGTCATCGCCGCCACCGCCTGCAACTGCCGGCGCAGGATCAGCGGCCGGGCGCGCTCGTTCGGCACCGCATCCGGGGCGGGCTGCCAGGCCCCGTCGGCCCCCAGCCGCTCGGCGATCGCCCAGTCGCGCAGCCGCACCGCGCCGTTCGGTCCCTGCAACGTCCAGGTATTGTGATCGTCCTTCCGCGTGGTCCCGACCGACCCGAGCAAGCTCACCGGCACATCCCCGGCGCGCAGAGAAGCGCGCGCCGCCCGCTCGCTGCGGCCCGGTTCGGGGAAGGCGGCGAAGGCGTCCTCCAGGCGGAACGGACCGACCAGCCGGCCGGTCAGGAACAGGAAATGCGACAGCACCTCGCGCGTGAAGCCGCCCTGCTCCGGCCGGTCCAGCCAGGACTCGGCCCCGCGCTGCCAACCGCGCGGCCAGGCGGCGAAGGCGGCCTCGATGTCCAGGGTCCGCGGCGCGCCGACCGCGCCCGCGGCGATCCAGTCGCGCAATTGCGCGACGGCAGGGCTTGACGCCATGGGGAAGTTCACCGCGATCCGCGCCCCCCGCACCTCGGCCGCGAATTCCCGCGCCGCGACGGGATCGACCGCCAGCGGCTTTTCGCACAGCACCGCCCGCCCCGCGGCAAGCCCGGCCCGCGCATGGGCAAGATGGCTCGCCGGGGGCGAGGCGATGTAGAGGCAGTCGCACCCCGCCACGACCGCCTCGGCATCGGCGGCGATGGCCACGCCGGGGAGTGCTTCGGCGATGCGCGCCCGCGCCGCCTCCGCCGGGTCCCAAAGACCGCTCACCTGCACCACGTCGGCGGCATGCTCGAGCGCGGCGCGCAGCAGCCGTTCCCCCATGATGCCCGCGCCGAGAATCCCCAGCCTGATCGTCGTCATCCGAACCTGTCCCCGCTACCCTGTCCGGTCGCGCTGATAGAGAAGGTTGCGCCCCGCTTCAATCCGGCGATCCGATCCGGATCGGGACGCAAGGCGGGGGCGGACGAAGGGCTGGGGGCCGTCGCGGTCGGCGCCCATCCTCACCTGGCGTGGCGCGCCTGCGCCCCCGGAGGAGCGTCCCCGACCGGTGCCGCGCGGCGGGCGGACGGCAAGTAGGCATCGATCCTGAGCCGCAACCATCGGCGCGACGGGTTCTCCACCGCCAGATGAACGAGCCAAGTGCATACGGCCAGGATCACGAGGTAGACCGCGATAACGGCAGCGCTGCGGAGCGCCGCGGTGCGTGAAAGCAAAGGCAGCAACTCGCTCGCAAGTTTTTCCACCGGGAACTGCATGAGGTACAGCGAATAGCTGACCGCACCCACGGCGACGAGCGGCCGGGCAGACAACGCGCGTGCCACCGGCGTATCCGGCGTGCTGGCCGCCAGCACCAGCACCGCGAAACACGGGATAGCGAGTAGCCCCCGGGGCAGCCCGGCGGCCCCCGCTGTCAGCCATAACAACAGACTGCCGGCGACCAACCAGACCCATGGCCATGCCTCGAGCCGCGCCTGCCCGGCGAAGCGCCGCAGCAGGCAACCGAGCAGGAATTCCGGCGCCGCACGCAGCAGCGGCATTCCGCCCGTGGCCTGGTTCATGCTGCCGCCGAACACCGTGAGACAGAGGGCACCGGTGCACAGCAGCATCAGGATGATGCCGCCCACGGTCCCGCGCCGGCCGCTGCGCGCCACCGCTACCGCCAGCAGCGGGAACAGCAGGTAACAGAACCACTCTGCGCTGACCGACCAGGCCGGAAAATTCCAGCTCAGCCGCGCGGTCATGCCCCAGGACTGGATCAGCGCGAGGTTCAGCAGCAGCAGGCGCGGAGAATAATGCGCCGGGTTGAACGGTGCCCGGATGAAGCCTGGATCCCACAAATACAGGACGCCGAGAAGCGCGACGGTGAACAGATACACCGGAATCAACCGGGCGGCGCGCAAGGTCAGGAAGCGGGCAAACGTCCTCGGCCGCGGTTGGGCGAATTCCGCGCCGTGCACGTGCCAGATGACGAACCCGCTCAGGATGAAGAAAAGATCGACGCCGAGATAGCCCGTGCTGTAGCCAGTGCGAACAATCGGCAGCGAGGCGCCGATATGGAGCGCCCCGAATGGTCCTGGCACGTAATGGAAGGCGATCACCCAGGCGGCGGCAAGAGCGCGCAAACCGGTCAGCCCGTCGAGATGGCGCGCGCGTGATCGCATGGTATCCGTCTGGTATGCTGCCGGCGCGCCGGAGACAGGCCGGTGTTGCCCCGAACATGCAGGACCCGGCTACA
>JABBNW010000211.1:0-3459 GCA_019352115.1 Pseudomonadota bacterium | reverse complement strand
TGCCCCGCGGCGGAGGCCCCGTTCGCCCCAGAAGTGGAGGCGCATGCATGGCATTGCAAGTTGAAGAATTCTTGATCGAAACTCCAGTGCCACACGGAACGAAGAACAATAATGTTCCGTATCAGGACGGATCCTGCCTGGCCCCGGGCGCGCGACGAGGGCGGCCGCGCGGGTGATAGTGAGCGTTTCCTCGCATTCCTTCGTCGTGCCGGTAACGGAAGCGGCACTTGGTCCAGGAGACCTGGACGGCGCACATGATCCCGGTCCGCATCGGTCGATGCGCCGGTTCAGACGGTCCCCCGCCGCCCCGTGTCTCGGCCCCGGGGTGACAGCCTCCATGGCCCCGCCTACCCTGCGCCCCGCCCAGGCCGAAGGGGGAAACCACCACCCATGACCGAACTGCACGGGATCATCCCGCCCACCACCACGCCCTTCACCCAGGACGGCGAGATCGACCTCAATGCTGCCCGCGCCCAGGTGCGCTGGATGATCGGCCAGGGCGTGCATGGCCTGGCCACCGGCGGGTCCACCGGGGAGGGCCACACGCTCGACCCCGACGAATTCCGCCGCCTGATCGCCGCCACCACGGAAGAAGCCGCCGGGCGGGTGCCCGTGGTCGCCGGCATCATCGTCGATTCCACCCGCGATGCGATCCGCCGCGGCAAGGCGGTCGCGGACCTCGGCGTTGCGGCGTTGCAGGTCACGCCGGTGCACTACCTGTTCCGCCCCGACGACGCGGCAATGGCGGCGCATTTCCGCGCCATCACGGACGCGACCGGGCTGCCCGTCATCATCTACAACGTCGTGCCGTGGTCCTATCTGTCGCCGGCGCTGCTGGTGCGCATCATGGCCGACAATCCCGGCGTGATCGGGGTCAAGCAGAGCGCCGGCGATCTCAAGCTGGTGGCCGATCTGATGGCGACCGCGGCGCCGGGCAACCTCATTTTCAGCGCCGTCGATGCGTTGCTCTACCCGTCCTTCGCGCTCGGCGCGCATGGCGCGATCGCGGCCATCCTGTCGGCCGCGCCGCGTGCGTGCGTCGATCTGTGGGATGCGGTGGCGGCGGGCGATCACGCAGGCGCGCGGGTCCTGCACACGAAGCTGCTGGCGCTATGGAACGCGATGGTGGGCAACAACCTGCCCGCCTGCACCAAGTTCGCGCAGAGCCTGCAGGGCTGTCCCGCGGGGGCGCCGCGCGCGCCGATGCCGCCGGCCACCGCCGCCCAGCAAGCTGCAATCCGCGCCGCGCTGGCCGGGCTGGTGCCCGCCCAGGCGCGCGCCGCCGAATAGCCCCACCCGAACGGAGTCCGCCGCATGCTCGTCGATCTGCGCATCTACACCTGCAAGCCGAACCGGATGGGCGAGTTCGTCGCCCTCTACAAGGAATACGCCTGGCCATTGCAGCAGAAATATCTCGGCCGCTGCCTCGGCTGGTACACCACCGTGGAAGGGCCGCTGAACCGGGTCGTGCATCTCTGGGGCTATGAGGACCAGGGCGACCGCGAGCGCCGTCGCACCGCCATGGCCGCCGATCCCGCCTGGCAGGATTTCCTCCGCCGCGGCGCCGAACTTGGCGTGGTGATCGACATGGAGAACCGGTTCCTCCGCCCGACCGATTTCTCCCCAGTGCAATAGCGTCGGCAATAGCGTCGGCACGGCGCGCAGCCCCGCCCGGGGGGCAGTGCAGCCCCCCGGTTGCGCTCCGCCCTTGCGGCCGCGCGCCCGGTTGCGCATTTTGCGACCAACACGCGACCGCGCCGCTCGGAGCGGGCACGGCGGGCGGATCGGATGTTCCGGCCGTCGCGCCGGACCCCGCCCGGCCGGCCGGCGAGACAGCCCCGCCCGGGGCCAGCGGAGCAGACCACCATGGACGGCGGCACCGACGCACGACGGATCACCCTCTACCGGCCCGAGGACTTCGTGCCGATGCGCGCCGCCGGCCGGCTGGCGGCCGCCACGCTCGACATGATCACCCCGCACGTGCGCACTGGCGCAACCACCGGGGAGCTGGATGACATCTGCGCCGCGTTCATCACCGCCGCCGGGGCGGTGGCCGCGCCACTCAATTACCGCGGGTTTCCCAAATCCATCTGCACCTCGGTCAATCACGTGGTCTGCCACGGCATCCCCGGGGACCGGCGGCTGGAGCCGGGAGATATCCTGAATATCGACGTCACCGTGATCCTGGACGGCTGGCACGGCGACAGCTCGCGCATGTATGTGGCCGGCACACCGTCCACCAAGGCGCGCAACCTGATGGACGTGACCTACGAATCGCTGCTGCGCGGGATTGCGGCGGTGCGGCCGGGGGCGACCCTGGGCGATATCGGCTGGGCGATCCAGTCCTTCGTCGAGGGCCATCGGTTCAGCGTGGTGCGGGATTTCTGCGGCCACGGCATCGGCCGGCAGTTCCACGAGGCGCCCAACGTGCTGCACTACGGCCAGCCTGGCGAGGGGCCGGTGCTGCGGGCGGGCATGTTCTTCACCATCGAACCCATGGTCAATGCCGGCCGGCCGGAGGTGAAAGTGCTCGACGACGGCTGGACCGCCGTCACCCGCGATCGCAGCCTGTCGGCGCAGTTCGAACACATGATCGGCGTGACGCCCGATGGTGTGGAAATCTTTACCCTTTCCCCCGCAGGCTACACCAAGCCGCCCTATCCCGTGGGCTGATCCGCCCGCCGCTCCGGCGGACGTATCCCGCGGCGGCGCCGGGGAGACGATGCGGGGCCTCAAGGAACAGTCGTTCACGCTTGATCTGCCGGAACCTGCCGCCGCTTCGACGGCCGGTCCGGCCACCCCGCCCGGCGCGGAGGGGCATCGCGCGCGCATGCGCGCCCGCCTGCTGCGCGCCGGCCCGGATGCCGTCGCCGACTACGAGCTGCTGGAAATGGCGCTCTACATCGCCCTGCCGCGGCGCGACACCAAGGCCCTGGCCCGCGCGCTGCTCGCCCGCTTCGGCAGCTTCGCCGCCACCCTCGCCGCGCCCCCCAATGACCTGCGCGCCGTCGACGGCATGGGCGAGGCCGGCACCGCAACCCTGAAGATCGTCCACGCCGCCGCCCTGCGCCTGGCGCGCGCGGAGGTGGCCGAACGCCCGGTGCTCGCCAACTGGGAGCGGCTGATGGGCTATCTGAACGCGGTGCTGGCACGCGAACAGGTGGAGCAGTTCCGGGTGCTGTTCCTCGACAACCGCAACCGGCTGCTCGCCGACGAGGCGCAGGGTCGCGGCACGGTCAACCACACGCCCGTCTATCCGCGCGAAGTGGTCCGCCGTGCGCTGGAGTTGCAAGCCAGCGCCCTGATCCTGGTCCACAACCACCCGAGCGGCGACCCCACCCCATCGGCCGAGGACGTGGCAATGACCCGGGAGGTGAAAGCGGCCGCCGCCACCCTGGGCCTCGCGCTGCACGACCACGTGGTGGTCGGCAACGGCCGCTGGTACAGCCTGCGGCGAGA
>JABBNW010000210.1 GCA_019352115.1 Pseudomonadota bacterium | reverse complement strand
CGATACCCCCCACCCGCTCCGAACCAAAGTGACGGGGTCCAGGGGACTAGTTCCCTGGCGGGGTCCAGGGGCAGAGCCCCTGGCCTTTTTGCCCCTCAGGACCGGACAGGCTCCGCCGGGCTCGCCGCGGCCGCCAGCAGCCGACCGGGGCGGCCGTCCTCGCGTTCCAGCACCAGGCGGCGGTCGTGCAGGGCTGCGACGGCGGGGCGGTGGGCGATCGACACGACGGTGGTTCCCGGCAGGCGGGATTTCAGGATCCCGTAGAGGTCGGCTTCGGCTTCGGGGTCGAGGCTGGCGGTGGCTTCGTCCAGGAACAGCCAGTCGGGCTGGACCAGCAGCGCGCGCGCCATTGCCAGCCGCTGTTGTTCCCCGCCGGAGAGCACTTGCGGCCAGTTGCGGTCCTGGTCCAGGTGGTCGACCAGCCCGCCGAGCCCGACGTCCATCAGGGCCTGGGTCACGGCTTCCCGCGGCACGACCGCCGGCGCCAGCGGGTAGGTGACCGCGTGGCGCAGGGTACCCAGCGGGATGTAGGGCCGTTGCGGCAGGAACAGGCAGCGTTCCGCCGCCGGCCGGGCGACCTTGCCGTGGCCGAACGGCCAGATGCCGGCCAGCGCGCGGAACAAGGTGGATTTGCCCGAGCCGGACCGGCCGGTCACGACCACCGATTGGCCGGGCGTGAACGTGAGGTTGGCATGCGCGAGCAGCGGGTCTCCGCCACGCGGCAGGTCCAGGGTCAGGTCTTCGAGCCGCACCGCCCCGTCCGTCGCGATCGCGATTCCCGGTCCGCCCGCCGCCGCCTGCGCCGCGACCTGCGGGCTTTCCGCCGCCCCCGCCCGGCCGCCCGGAACGCTCCCCGGCGCCACGTGGCCCGCCGCGGCGCGCGCCAGCACGATGGCGCGGTGGAAGGTGGTCAGACGTTCGACGATGGCGCGCCACTGCGCCAGGGTGCCGTAGGCATTGACGAACCACGACAGGCTGCCCTGCACCTGGCCGAACGCGCCGGCCGTCTGGGTGAGCCCACCCAACTGGATCTGGCCCGAGAAATAGCGCGGCGCCGCCACCACGAAGGGGAAGATGACGGCGATCTGCCCATAGCCGGAAACGAGCGCATTCAGCCGCTTGGTGCGCAGCATGATCCCCCACCAGTTGGTGATCACGTTGCCGAAGCGGTCGATCAGGTTGCCCTTCTCTTCTTCCTCGCCGCCGTACAGCGCCACGCCTTCGGTGTTTTCGCGCAGGCGGACCAGGGCGTAGCGGAAGTCGGCCTCCACCCGCTGCTGGCGGAAGCGCAGCCCGATCAGCGGCCGACCGACCAGATGCGTGAGCCAGGTGCCCGCCACGGCGTAGATCAGCGCGACCCAGACCATGTAGCCGGGGATGGTCACGCCCCAGACCGTGATCTCCCCGGACAGGGCCCACAGGATGCCGACGAAGCTTGCGATCGAGACGAGGTTCGACAGGAAATCGACCCCGAGCGACAGGGTGACGCTCACGAAATCACGCAGATCGTCGGAGATACGCTGGTCGGGGTTGTCGGTGCCAATCGCCTGCTCGTCGGTGGTGAGGCTGATCCGGTAGTAGGCGCGATCGGCCAGCCATTCATCGAGGAAGCGGCCCGTCATCCAGCGCCGCCAGCGGATCTGCAGCCACTGATTGAGGTAGGTCGCATAGACGAAGACCAGGATGTAGACCGCCACGACTTCCGTGAAGCCCGGCATCGGCAGGCTGCCCTTGGTGTCCCGCCACGTGAACAACAACTGCATGAACGCCGTGAAATCATGCGTTTGCAGCGCGTTGTAGAATTGCCGGTTCCAGAAATTCAGCACCACGTTCATCCCCACCATCGCCAGGTTGAGGGCGATGATCGAGAGCAGCAGCAGCCAGGCGGACCATTTCTCCTCGGAGCGGAAATACGGCCGCGACAGACGCCAGACGTCGCGCAGGAAGAAACCGATGCTCTTCATCCGTGGGGCGGTCCTTCACGAGGGGAGGCGGCACGAGGGGAGGCGGCACGAGGGGAAGCGGCGGGGGGAGCGAGGGCGGCGCCGAGCGCGGCGAGCCACGTCTGGAGCCGCTGGCGGTTCACGCCGAGATCGCCATAGCCGTACACGCTGGCGGAATACAGGATCAGCCGCGACCGGTCCGGCCCGTCCGCCAGCACCTGGCCGGTCACCCGGTCGGGGAAGTTCCAGAACGCGCTGCGCACCACCCAGTGCAGTTGGCCGCGGTCAGGATAGGCGGCAGCCAGGAAGGTGCGCGGCTGGGCCGCCGCGACGGCGCGGAGGGCCGCATAGAGGGTGGCGGCAGGCACCGGGTAGGCCGGGGTCGGCAGGTCGGGCGCCGGGACGAAGCCGGGCGGCGCGGCGAGCGCGGTGTTGGGGGTGGCGGGCCGCTCCAGCCGGGTCATGTCGACGGGCGGCGGGTGCGGCAGGCCGTGCGCGCCCGCTCCGGCGCAGGCGGGCAGGATCAGGCCGATCAACCAGCCCGGCAGCATCATCGGCACAGGCGCGGCAGCATGGCGGCGGTGATGGACCGGAACCCGGGCGCGGCGCAAGCATGGCGCGCGGGTGGCGCTCGGCCGCCGCCGCCGGGCCGCGCGGCGCCGGGTCCGCGCGGCGCTGCGATCGTACGCCGGCCTTCCGGCACAAACCCCTGAAACTAGGCGATCTTGACAGCGCTCCGGGGCAGTCTTTAGCGTGCACCGATGAAGACCGTCACGCGCGCGCAACTGGCCGAGACGATCTATGCCGAGGTCGGCCTCTCCCGCAATGAATCCACCGTCCTGCTGGAGACGGTGCTGGAGCGGATCGCCGCCAGGCTGGAAGGCGGGGAATCCGTCAAGATCAGTGGCTTCGGCACGTTCTCGGTGCGCCAGAAGGGGCGCCGTATCGGGCGCAATCCGAAAACCGGCGACGAGGTGCCGATCCTGCCCCGCCGGGTCCTGGTGTTCCGCCCGAGCCACGCGATGCGGGCGCGGGTGAACGGCCGGATTCCCGATGTCGATGCCGGCGACGACGCCTGATGAGCGCACAGGACGATCGTCCGCCCGCGGGCCAGGGGCTCGCGGCGCCGGACCCGAACACCGTGCCGCCGAGCACCGTACCGGCAGGTGCGGCGGCGATCCCGCAGGCGACCGCGACGGGGGCCACGGATTCCCGGGCGTCGGCCGCCGCCGGACCGGGCGGCGCGGAGCCGGAAGGCACCCCATCCGGAGGCCCCACAACCGCGACCGGCCGCGCGCCGTCGCCGCGGCACGCCCCGCCGCCCACCGTGCCCGGCTCCCACGCATCCGGCCCCCACGCATCGGGCCACCACTCGTCCGGCCGACCCGCTCCGGCGTCCACCGCACCCGCCCCCGCCGCACCAGCGCCCACTCCACCGGCGCCCACCGCCTCGGGACCTCATCCCTCCGGCCCGGACGGCGCGGCCCGCGCCCCGGCCCCGACCGCCGGCGAGGACGGCGCGGCTGACGACGCCGCCGGCGCGCGCCCACGCCCGCGCAAGGCACCCGCCGCCTTCCGCACCATCAGCGAGGTCGCCGACGACCTGCACATCCCCCAGCACGTCCTGCGCTTCTGGGAGACGAAATTCATCCAGGTCCGCCCGCTCAAGCGTGGCGGCGGACGCCGCTACTACCGGCCCGACGACATCGCGCTGCTGCGGCGGATTTCCGACCTGCTCTACATCCAGGGCTACACGATCAAGGGTGTGCAGCGCCTGCTGCGCGAAGGTGGCGGCCGGCTGGCCGACGACATCCCCCCCGCCGCCGCCGAGGAACGCGCCGCCGCCGAGGCCGAGCGTATCGCCGCCCCTCCGCGCGAACCCGAATTGCCGATCCCGGAACTCAGCGCCCTCCCCGCCCCGCGGCTCGCCGCCCCACGTGGCGATGCCGAAGCCGACCGCCTGCGCGCCGTGCTGCACGAAACCCTGCGCGCCCTGGAGGATCTGCGTGCCGAGCTCGGTTGACCGCCTCCGCGCCCGCCCCCGGACCGCACCCATGAACCCCGCCGCCCGTGACCGCCCCGCCCGCGACCGCCCCGCTGGCCCCGCCGGCGATCGTCCCACTGGCCGCCCCGCCGCCGATCGCGCCACTGGCCGTTCCACGTGCCGTCCCACCGGCGGCCCGGCCGATCGCCCCACTGGCAGCCCCGAGGCGTCCCGCGGGCGCGCCCCGCCCGTCGCCACATCGCCGCCCAGCCGCATGACCGGCCTCGCGCGATGACCGGCCTCGCGGGATGACCGGCTTCGCAGGCGGCGGGCTCGCGGGCCGGATCGGTCGCCTGGTCACCGGCCGGCCCCGCCTGTTCGCCGGCTTCGCCTCCGGCGTGCTGGTCGCGCTGGCGCTCCGCGGCCGCCTGGCCCCGATCACCGGCGCGCTGATCGGCTGGGACGCCGGGGTGCTGGTGTACCTCGTGCTCGCCGGGCTGCTGTTCGTGACCGAGCCGATCGACAATCTGCCGGCCCGCGCCGAAGCCGAGCAAGACGGCGAATGGACCATCTTCTTCCTGACCGTCGCCGCCGCCGTGGTCAGCCTGATCGCCATCCTCGGCGTGTTCGCCACCACCAAGGGGCTGACGCCCGCCGCCCGCAACCTGCACATCGGGCTGGTGGCGGTCACCCTGCTGATCTCGTGGCTGATGACGCACACCACCTTCGCGATGCGCTACGCCCACGAATTCTACGCCGCCGACCTCGACCCGCCGCAATTCGACCGCGGCCTGGAATTTCCCGGCGAACCGCGTCCTGATTACATGGATTTCATGTATTTCTCGCTGGTCCTGGGCATGACCTTCCAGGTCTCCGACGTGCAAATCACCGCCCGCAAGCTGCGCCGCCTCGCCGCGCTGCACGGGCTGCTGAGCTTCCTGTTCAACACCATCATCCTCGCCCTGACGGTCAACATCGCCGCCGGCCTGGTGTGAGGAAGGCCAAGGGGGGCGCCGTTGGAACCCCTCCGTTGGCTCCGTGTGCATGGGGTTGCTAGGGTCCCGGGCTGCCCTGGAACTGCGGCATCACGGAGCGCGCGAAGCGCTCGTAGCTGCGCAATATCTGTTCCCGGTCGGCCCATTCGTGCGCACGGAACAGGATGCCGCCGAATGCCCTTCGCGACCGTATCCGGCGAGCCGATCAGGGGGCAGCGGATCGTCGGCGCGACCGGGGGGCGGCTCAGCTTGTGCCGTAATGATAGCGACAGGCGGCGATCTCGATGCGCTGCTCGGGCCCCGGCGGTCCGGCAATGCGGTAGACCAGCCGGTGCTCGGCGGCGATGCGGCGGGACCACCAGCCGGCGAGATCGCCCTTCAGGGGCTCGGGCTTGCCGAGCCCGGTGAAGCGGTTGCGCCGCGAATCCTCGATCAGCGCATTCAGGCGGGCGAGGACCCGCGGATCGGTGCGGACCCAGAACGCGTAGTCGTCCCAGCCGTCGGCGGTGAAATGGACCTTCACGCCTTGGCGGCGGCGGGGTGCAGCAGGACCTGTTCGTGGGTTCGGCCGGCGTCGGCGTCGCGCACCGAGCGCAGCAGGCGCGCGGCGTTCGCCGGGGTGCGCAGCAGGTGCACGGTTTCCTGCCAGCCTTCGAATTCGGATTCCGCGATCATCACCACGTTGCCCTTGCCGCCCTGGCGGGTGACCAGCAGGGCGGCGCCGCTCTCGACCACCTGATCCAGGTGGTGGGCGAGGTGCTCGCGCAGCTCGGTGTAGGTGACGGCGGGCATCGGCGGGGCTCCCGGGACGTACGTATATCTGGACTTACACGGCTGGAGTGTCAAGGCCGGGTAGTGGGTCAGTTTGAATTTCAGCTTCCGACCCGAAGCCGCCATGTCCAACTCGGCAAGATGCGTCCAGAGTTGGCCGAGAGCTGAATGGCGGCTTCCGAGTGTCCGACGGGGACAAGCAGACGTTCGTTCATGAGATTGTCGACGGCAGGTAGCGACCCAAGGCGGACCTTCCGATCGGCTGTGATGCCGACGTTCTCTGACCCTCCGGGGATATCGAAGGGGCCGCCCGGCTAGATGTCGCTTGGAGCACAATTTGTGCGCTGTTTCGGAGGCGGCAGTTGCCCCGAGGCTCACGCACCGGACGACAATTTAGCGATCTAGTAGACAGCATGACCGAGAGCTTTCGGGCGATCCACGCAGAAAAGCAGACGCAGACCACTTGATCGCCCACTAGGCTCGTTTCGACCGAAGCGGCGCAAAAGCTGCGCTTCTTAGAAAGGTACTCGCCCGCAACGCTAGAACAAGCCGGGCTTTCGGCGTCAGGCCCGTGGTCCTCTGCTGCCGTCCGACGGTGGGCAGGAAAAGCCCCTCGGTTAGCGTCCTTTTCGCGCCAGCGGCCGTCGCCCGGGTTTGCTCAAGAGGTTGCTCACGCTCAAACGTCTATTGTTGCGGCGCTCGATGATCTGGTCATGATAACGGCGGACAGATGACCGTAGGTCTTCGAATGCCTTAGGTAGATTGGAATAAATCAACCAATCTGCTGCCGAAGAATCAAGCATTATTCCTTTCTCGCCTCTGCCCGCGGGCCGAAAATCTTCAATCCGTTGAGAGATCAAATCTTTAGTCGGTCTGACGTCGCTAGGGACGGTTTCTAGAAACCGATCAAAACTGTCCCAAAGCGCACAAGAAAACAAACTGGAGGATAATTGAATCTCTCCATTCGTGGCCTCCTGCATGATTGACATCCATCCCGCCGCCGATCCCTCCGAGACAGGTCTGCTGCCTGACCAAGAAAGCAATCTTACACGATTCGATTCCATCCCCACAGTGATGGAACCAAAAATCGCGGAGAAGATTCGATCGAGCCCTGTCTTCGTGTCCAGATGCGCCCTTCCGAACGTAGACAGGAATTTCTTTAGAATCGGCAGGACCCACTCATACTCGAAAACTTCGGGCGCCATCTCATAAAACATTCGGAGTACATTAGAGCGGTTTTCGATAGAGGCTATCGCCTCTATTAGATCCTTAACATTTGCTTCGCGGTATTTCGAAACAAATAGCGCACAGAAGTACTCTTGGAATGACCGGTGTGAGAACACGTTGTCGAGGCCATCTCTCTGGATTAGGCAAACTGACTCCATGGAGTCCCTTACGAGGAATTGAGGGTCGACCGTCTCTTGGCAGTAATGGCATGCATCCCTGAGGGCCGCGAGTAAGTCCCCGTCGGAGAACTCAAATTTGTAATCAAGGTAGGTCTGGAAACTGAATGCGGAGAATATGGCTTGGAAGCGATCGATTGGAAGCCCCGCATAATGATCGCGTTTGTACGCTCCCTTTGCAGCGTCGTGCCGCTGATACAATGCCTCGAAAGCTTGCTGATAGAACGCAGTGAGCTTGGTCGGGATATCAGCGGAATGATCAAAGGTGAGCAACATGATGGTCGCCAACAACGGATTCGATAGGAACTCCTCAAGCTCTTCGTACAGACCTTCATTCAGTCTCGTAATGAGTTTCGACTTTACTTCTGGATCGTACTCAAGTTTGTTGATAACTCGAATGATCTGATATTTTTTCATTGGCATCGTGCGGAGCACTGAAAATTCTTGGATGCTCTCAAGTTCTTTATCGAACCTACTTGAGATCGCAATACCACACAACGGGTATTGGTGCAGAAAGTCGAGTATCTTTCCCACGACCTTCTCCCGCAAGTTTGGCTTAATTTCGTCTATCGCGTCTAGAAGAACAATGAATAGACCCGACTTTAGGCCGCTCACAAATTGGCCAAAGCTCGACGCATCATCGATGGCCGACGTTTTCTTGTATATATATGACTCGAGAGGTTCCTTCTCAAAAACGTCCTCGAAATACCTCATTTCCAGATACAAGGGAACCCGCCCATGCGATTTTATTTGGCGGATTAGCTCCAATGCCGACCATCGCATAAACATCGTCTTCCCCGCGCCCGCCGTCCCGCATATTAAAACTCGGTCACCTCCTATGACTTGTGAAAGCGCTTTCTGGTCGGTAATCTCCTTCTCAGATAGGGAAAAAATAATATTCACATATTGAGAATAAAAATCAACTGACTGATCACGGTAAAGGCTCACGAATCCCCTCATTTCCGGTCCCCTGGGTATGGCGCCGATTCGATGGGATGCCATAGAGACTCCAATGGGTTGCACGTTG
>JABBNW010000209.1:6425-8162 GCA_019352115.1 Pseudomonadota bacterium | reverse complement strand
TGATCTTGCGTCCGTTCGGCGTGTTCCAGGTCCAGAGCTCGATGGCCATGTCGCGGTTCCCCTTTGCCTGGGGGGAGTGTGCGCGGTTGTCATCCGTGGCTCAAGCCGTTGGCGACGGTTTTCGCGCCGTCAGTTGCGGGCGCCCGTGCCCCGGATCTGTTCGCGGCATCGACGGCGGCGGCTGCGCGGCGTTCGGCGTCGGGGGAGCACGGCAAACGGCAAGGCCCGGGTCATCTCGGACCTGCTGGGCGCGCACCGCGTGGATCCGGCCTGGATGCTCCCCAGCATGATCGACCGGAACCCGGTGGTGGCGATGGCCGAGGTCGCTGTGCGACCGTATTCCCCCTACCCCTCCTCCCGCACGATCTCCGCCCCGCAGGCCGCCAGCTTCCGCTCCACCGCTTCATACCCGCGGTCCAGGTGATACACCCGGTTCACCACCGTCTCTCCCCGCGCCGCCAGCCCGGCCAGCACCAGCGACACAGACGCCCGCAGATCGGTCGCCATCACCGGTGCCCCCGACAGCATCGGCACCCCGCGCACGATCGCGGACGCGCCATGCACGTTGATCCGCGCCCCCATCCGGTTCAATTCCGGAACGTGCATGAAGCGGTTCTCGAAGATCGTCTCCGTCACCATCGCCGCGCCCTCCGCCACCGCCATCAGCGCCATGTATTGCGCCTGCATGTCGGTCGGAAACCCGGGATAGGGCTCGGTCATCGCATCCGCCCCGTGCAGCCCGTTCAACCGGCGCACCAGCAGCGCGTCGGGCTGTTCCTCGATCTCCACCCCCGCCTCGCGCAACACCCGCGCCACCGCGCCCAGATGTTCCATCTGCGCACCCACCAGGCGCACCGACCCGCCGGTGATCGCCGCGGCGCAGGCATACGTGCCGGTTTCGATCCGATCCGGCAGGATCGCATGCCGCGCGCCAGTCAGCTGTGCCACCCCCTCGATCACCAGCCGATCGGTGCCGGTGCCCGCTATCCGCGCGCCCATCGCAACCAGGCACGCGACCAGATCGCCGATCTCCGGCTCGCGCGCCGCATTCACCAGCACCGTCTGCCCGTCCGCCAGCGCCGCCGCCATCAGCAGATTTTCGGTCGCGCCCACCGAGGCGAACGGCAACACGATGGTCGCCCCGCGCAACCGCCCGCGCACCGCGGCATGGATGTAGCCGGCGTCCAGCCGGATCTCGGCCCCCATCTGCTCCAGCCCCTTCAGGTGCAGATCGACCGGCCTGGTGCCGATCGCGCAGCCGCCCGGCAAGGACACCCGTGCCTCCCCCACCCGCGCCAGCAACGGACCCAGCACCAGCACCGAGGCGCGCATCTTGCGCACGATGTCGTACGGCGCCTCGGTGTTGGTGATCGCCCCGCCCAGGCGCAGCACCCGCCCGTCCGGCTCCACCGCAATGCCGTGCTGCGCCAGCAGCGCCGCCATCGTGTCGATGTCGGCGAGGCGCGGAACGTTGTGCAGCTCCAGCCGCTCCTCGGTCAGCAACCCCGCAGCCATCAGCGGGAGCGCCGCGTTCTTCGCGCCGCCGATGGCGATGTCGCCCGATAGCGGGCGGCCGCCCTTGATGCGAATACGGTCCATTATGCTGGGGCTTTCTTGGGGTGGAAGGCAAGTAAGGCCAAGGGGCGCTGCCCCCTGGACCCCCGGCAAGGGACTGGTCCCTTGCATCCCTTGGGGGGCTTCGCCCGGGAGCGGGATGGGTGCGGGGGGTGAGGCGGC
>JABBNW010000209.1:0-6415 GCA_019352115.1 Pseudomonadota bacterium | reverse complement strand
GACTAGTCCCCTGGCGGGGTCCAGGGGCAGCGCCCCTGGCCTTACTCCCCTCACAACCGCGGCAGCGCGACGCCGCGCTGGTGCATGTATTTCCCCGCCTTGTCGGCGTAGCTCGTCTCGCAGGGTTCGTTCCCTTGCAGGAACAGGAACTGGCAGATGCCCTCCCCGGCGTGGATCTTGGCCGGCAGCGGCGTCGTATTGCTGATCTCGATCGTGACCTGGCCCTCCCATTCCGGTTCCAGCGGCGTCACGTTCACGATGATCCCGCAGCGCGCGTAGGTGGATTTGCCAAGGCAGATCACCAGGATGTCGCGCGGGATGCGGAAATACTCCACCGTGCGCGCCAAGGCGAAGCTGTTGGGCGGGATGATGCAGACCGGGGTGCGCCGATCGACGAAGCTTTCCGGCGCGAACGCCTTGGGATCGATCACTGCCGAGTCGATGTTGGTAAAGATCTTGAACTCGTCCGCCACCCTGGCGTCATAGCCGTAGCTGGACAGGCCGTAGCTGATCACGCCCTCGCGCTTCTGAGCTTCGACGAACGGATCGATCATGCCGTGGGCGGTCGCCATGTGGCGGATCCAGCGGTCGGACATCACGGACATCGGGGTGGTGCACTCCGGCGGCCCGGATCGGAACAGGGCGCGCTTCGGGCCGTCTCTAGCGCAGCCGGCCGGGGGCGGTAAACGCCCGTGTCAGTCCTGCGCCGGCGGGGGCGCCTGGCGGGCGCGCGCCTGGTCCTTGCGCTTGCGCAGATTGGCCCGCAGCGCCGCGGCTTCGCGGGCACGCCGGGCCGCCGCCTCGGGGGCCAGGTTCGGCGGGGCGGGCTCGGCCGGGCGGGCCGGAGGATCGGGAAGCGGCGTGGGGTCCATGGCGGCAGACTCGAGCCGTGGCGACCGGGCGGTCAAGCCAGGATGGCCCGCAGCGCCGTCAGGGTGCGTGCCCGCCCCGCTTCCTCTGCCACCAGCGCGGCCGCCGCCGCGCGCAGCCGTTCCCACAAGGCTTCATCGCGATAGAGCCGCACCACCGCGGCGGCAAACCCGGCCGGATCGTCCGCCTCGGCGCTCAGCACCGCATCCTCCCACCCCAACTGGCGCGCGAGCAACCCGGTCGCGACGATCGGCAGCCCGAAGGAGCCCGCCTCGTGCAGCTTGTACGGCAACCCGGCCGCGAACCGGGTCGGCGCCACGAACACCCGGTGCGCGTTATACAGCGGCACGACGTCGCCCACCGGCCCGCGCAGGGAGATGCGCGGATGCGCGGCATAGGCGCCGAGATCGACCTCCGGCCCGAGGTAGCCGGCGACCGTGAGCCGCGTCTCCCACCCCAGCTCCGCGGCCACCAGCGGCAGCACCGCATCGACGAACCAGGCCAGCGCGTCGTGGTTCGGCGCGCCCGGCTCGTGCATCGCGCCCAGGAACAGCAGCCCGGCGCGGTCCGCGAACGGGCGCGGTGTCAGACTCACATCCCGCATATGACCGATCACGCTGACCGAGGTCAGGCCCTGCCCGCGCAGTACCGCCGCCTCCGCCGCGCTCACCGCGACGACATGGCGGCACATCCCCGCGTCGGCGCATTCCTCCGCCAGCGCGGCGTCGAGATCGAAGGCGCCGTCGCCCGCGATCCGCGCCCGCTCGGCGGCGCGCAGGGACGCGATCGCCTCGGTGTCCAGTATAATTGCCGGGCGCCGCGCCGCGCCAGCCAGCGCGCGGTCCAGCACGGGGCGCAGCCGACGCAGGTTGTGGGTGCGGGCGATCCAGATCACGTCGTAGAATCCGGCGCGCTCGGCCAGCAGCGCCGCAACATCCTCGGCGCCGCGGTCGTGCAGCAGCTCCGCCGTCTCCGGCAGGTCGGCAAACTCCGCCGCAAGGTCGAAGCGCGCCCGCTGCATCCCGAGCACGCTCACCGCCCAGCCCAGCTCCGCCATCGCCCCCAGCAGGTCGGCCGAGCGCACGAAGCCCGAGCCGGCGCGCCGGACCGGCGCCATGTCGTCGATGAACAGCAGTCGCGGGGGCGCCGGCTCCGGCACACGCGCGAGCAGGTGCCGACCCGGATCGGGCAGGAACCGGAAGCGCAGCACGCCCGCATGCTTCGCCGCCAGCCGCGCCGCCGCGCCCGCCGGATCCGCAAGCGGCGCCGGCACGACCAGCATCTGCCCGGCCACCGCCGGATCGTACAGCAGCCGCAGGCCCTCGACCGCGCAGCGCAGCGCGAGGTCCGCGACCGCGGCCGCCGGCGCATCCGCGAACGCCGGGTCGAACCCGTCTCCCGCCGCCAGCACCTCCCGCCGGGCGAACAGCAGCCCCGGCGCGCAGGCATCGGCGGGACGCAGGAACGTGGCCTCCGGCGCCAGCGGATGTGCGCCTGCCTGGTAGGCGCTCAGGCTGCCGTCGCGCCAGAGAATGAGGCCGGCATCCGCCAGCCCCCCTTCGGGTAGCAGCAGCCGCCCGCCGACCAGCGCCGCCGTCGCATCCGCCTGGAAGCGCGCGAGCCCGGCGGCGAGGCTGCCCGCCAATACCTCCACCGCCGGCGACAGGAACAGCACCACCGGCGCCGTCGCCACGGCGAGCCCCACGTTCGCCCCGCGCAGCCAGCCGATGTCCTGGCCGAATCCCAGCCACACGGCCCCGCGTGCATAGCGCGCCATCTGCCGCGTCTCGTCCGACCCGCCGGCATCGACCAGGATCAGCTCGATCATGCCCGCGAAGCCGCCGCGCAACGCCGCCAGCGCGGCCAGGGCCTCGGCGAAACCGTCGCGCAGCACCATCACCACGGAAAAATCCGCCACGCCGGCGCAGGTGAAATCAAGCGGCGTGCGCGCCAGCCCCGGCAGCAGCGCCGCCGTCCGTCGCGCCAGCAGCGTGGTCGCCGCGGCGCGGTCGGGCAGGATTTCGGGCGGCGGCGCGGCGGCAAGCCCCTCGGCACGGCCGAACTGCAGGAAATGCGAATACGCCTCCCGTGCCGCGCCCGACTCGATCGCCGCACGTACCTCGGGATACCGGCCCGCGTACCAGGCGAGATCGAGCGCCGCGCAGGGGCTGCGCAGCTCGAAGGCACCATGGTGCAGGAAATGCTGGTAGCCGGACCGCCAGGTACCGGCCCGCACCGCCTCGGCCACATCGGGATAGCGCGCGCGGTAGAACGCCTCGGAGAACCACGGCGACGGATCCTGCGTCGGGGCCGCCAGATAGTGGCGCAGCGCGCCGATCGGCGCGGCCTCCGGATGGCGGTCCAGATACCAGGCCGGATCGAACCACGGCGTGGTTGCCGGCCCCGCCCCGCCCGCGGCACACGCCTCCAGATACCACGCGAAACATCCCTGCGCCGCAGCGATCGCGGCCCGATCGGGGTCGAGTTGCGCCCGCAACCAGGCCGGATCGAGGAACAGGCTGCCGGAGCGTCCCTCGCGATCGCCCACCCGCAGGTAATGGTCGTAGCCGTTGGCGAAGCCGCCGTTGTTCAGCGCCGCGTCCGTCAGGTCCGGATAGCGCGCGCGGTAGAGCGCTTCGTCGAACAACCAATGCGGTGCGATGGGGGTGCCGCGGCAATAGGCGTCGAAGCCCGACTCCGCCCCGTCGGCCGCCCCGGGCTCGTCGAACCACCGGTTCGGCGCCAGTCCGGCGGCCTGCCCGTGGTCGAGATAATGGCGCAGCGCCTGGCCCGGGTCGGCCGGCGCCTCCGGGCAGCGCGCGGCGTACCACGCCGCATCAAACACCGCCCAGGCCACGGGCGTCTGACCGGGCAGCCCGAGTACCTGCCGCGCCGGGCCGGGCGGCGCAGCCCCGCCCGACGCCACATCCCGGTCCGCTGCATCCATAACCGCGGGGGCGTCTATCGCCGCCGCTCGCGCAGGACCACGCCCGAGGCCTGCAGCGCGGCGATTTCCTCGTCGGAGAACCCGTGTGCCGCCAGCACCGAAACCCCGTGCTCGCCGAAGCGCGGCGGCACCGCGCGGGTGCCCCCGGGCGTGCGGGACAGCTTGATCGGCGTGCCGAGACCGCGGTACCAGTCGAGTTCGGTCACCATGTCGCGGTGCGCGGTGTGCGGCGCGGTGGTCGCCTCATCCACCCACAGCACCGGACCGGCCGGCACGCCGGCGCGGATCAGCCGCGATGCGATCTCCGCCCCGTCCGCATCGGCGAACGCGTCCTTCAGCTCCGCGGTCAGCGCAGCGCGGTTGACGATGCGCGCGCCGTTGTCGGCAAAGCGCGGATCGACGGCGAGATGCGGCCGGCCGATCACCTCGGCCAATTTGCGGAACTGGCCGTTGTTGCCCGACGCGATGAAAATCTCCCCGGTGCGGGTCGGGAACTTATTGTACGGCACCAGGTTGGGATGCGGATTGCCGGTGCCGACCGGGCGCTTGCCGTTCAGGAAGAAATTCGCCGCCTGCGGATGCAGCAGCGCAAGCCCGCAGTCGTACAAGGTCATGTCCAGATACTGGCCGCGCCCGGAACGGGTCCGTTCCTGCAAGGCCATCAGGATCCCGACAGCGGAATAGAGCCCCGTGCCCATATCGACAATCGCGGTGCCGAGCCGCATCGGCCCGGTCGTTGCATCGCCGTTGGCGCTCATCAGCCCGGTCATCGCCTGCAGGATCGCATCATAGCCCGGCAGGCCGCCGAGCGGCCCGTCGGCGCCGAAGCCGGAAATGCGGCAGTGGATCAGCCCGGGGAAGCGGGGGGCGAGGTCCTTCTCGTAGCCGAGACCCCATTTCTCCATCGCGCCGGGCTTGAAATTCTCGATCAGCACGTCGGCGCCGTCGAGCAGGCGCAGCAGCACCTCCCGCCCCTCCGGCCGGCCGAGATCGAGCGCCAGGGAACGCTTGTTGCGATTGACGCCGATGAAATAGGACGCGTCCCGCTCGTCCGTCTCCGGATGGGCGTGGAACGGAGGGCCCCAGTCGCGCACCTCGTCGCCCTGCGGCGGCTCGATCTTGACGACCTCGGCGCCGTGATCGGACAGGATCATGGTGCAGTACGGCCCGCCCAGCACGCGGGTGAGGTCGATCACCTTGATCCCGACCAGCGCGCCGGGCGAGCGGGCGAGGGCCTTGCCGGCCGGCGTGTCCGATGGGTCCATCACGCGGCGGCCTCCTCACGCGTGCGCCCGAACACGCGGCGGCAGAAGTCCGGATAGGTCTCCAGCATCTCGTCGCAGACCGGCCCGCGCAGCAGCGCGAGTTGATCCGCCGTCGGCTCCGCGGTCGCGGGCACGATGTCCGGCGCGTCGTAGTCGAACCCGGTCGCGGCCCGGATCGTCGCCGCCGTCTCCCCCGGATCGGCGCTCGTCAGGGTGAACCGCGCCCGGCTGGGATCGAACCGGAACACCGCGCGGCCCGTCACCAGCGCCTGCGCATGCCCGCGGCGGAACACCCCGGGCGCCGAGACCCCCGGCGCCGAGATCGCATCCACCCGCGGCACCAGCACCCGCGGCGAATGTTCCTCCCGGAACAAAATCGTCCGATGCGCCATCATGTACATGAACGCCGACCCGAAACTGCCCGGGAACCGCGCGCCCAACCCGGGCCAGTCCCCGGTGCCGATCAGGTTGATGTTCGCCGCCCCGTCGATCTGCCCGCCGCCCAGGAAGAACAGATCGATCCGCCCCTGCCCCGTAAGATCGAACAACTCCCGCGTCCCGGCGGTGAACGGATTGCCGGTCGGCTTGTGCAACAAGGACAGCCGTACCGGGTGGCCGGAAAACCGCACCAGCCAGCACGCCGCCGCCGGGATCGGGCTCGCCGCCCCCACCGCGATGTGCCGCGCCGGTGGCGCCGCGGGATCGAGGATCAGCGCCGCCAGCGCCGCCGCCATGCGCTCCTCGGGCCGGGCCGCGGCGCTCATGCCGCAACCTCGGCCGCGGCGTGATGGACATGGCGGTCGAGATAGGCGGCGAACCCGTCCTCGGTCTTCGCCAGGCGCGCGTACTCCGCATAGTGCGCGGCATCGGCGGGGTATTCGTCGAGCAGCGCGGCGGGCCACGCGCCGCGCTCGGCCACTGCCACCGCCTCGATATACGTCGCCGAGATCGTGCCGGCGGCAAGACGCTCGTCGTCCAGCAGATTGCCGTCGAACATCCGCTCCACCGTCACCAGGCTGCGCCGCGCGGCATGCGCCATGGTGGCAAGCTCGTGCCGCCGGCCGACATAGACGTTGCCGTCGCGATCGGCCAGCACGGCATGGAACGCGGCGATGTCGGGGCGAAGCGCCGGCAGCAAGACGATCGGGTCGCCGCCCGCCGGCGCGAACGGGTTGTCGATCACGAGCCAGTCCGGCCGGTGCGCCAGAATGTCGCTGCCCAGGATGCCGCGCAGCGGCATGAACGGCACGCCTTTCTCCGCCGCCTGAAGCATGGTGTGGATCGCCGGGCAGGTCGCATCCGTCATGCTGATCCGCCCGGCCTTCAAGGCGGC
>JABBNW010000208.1 GCA_019352115.1 Pseudomonadota bacterium | reverse complement strand
TAGCAGCCGGAACCGTCGCGCCGCTGCCGCCGCAGGTCAGGCCGCGAAGCCCTGCTCGAAAAACCCCTGATATCCGAACAGCCCGACCGAGCCGCCGGTATGCAGGAACACCACCCGTTCCCCGGCGTCGATCTTCCCGGTACGGATCAGATCGATCAGCCCGGCCATACCCTTCCCCGAATACACGGGGTCGAGCAGGATCCCCTCCAGCCGGGCGAGCAGGCTGACCGCCTCGCGCATCCCTTCGGTCGGCTGGCCGTAGCCGGGGCCGACGTAGTCGCAATTGGCGACAACCGCCTCGCGCGCGATCCCGCCGCGCATGCCGACGTACTCCGCCACCTCGTTCGCCAGGCGGTGCACGTTCGCCTCCTGCTGCGGCCGGGGCAGACGCACGCCGATGCCGAGCACCGGCACGCCGGCGTTGCAGCCCTCCAGCCCGACGACCAGCCCCGCCTGCGTGCCGGCGCTGCCGGTGGCGTGTACGACCCGGTCGATCTTCAGCCCCATCTCGTCGACCTGGGCCATCAGCTCCTGGGCGCAGGCGACGTAGCCGAGCGCGCCGACCCGATTCGACCCGCCGCCCGGGATCACATAGGGCCGCGACCCGGCGGCACGCAGCTCTGCCCCCTTCGCCTCGGCCGCAGCGTTCATGTCGATGCCGCCGGGGCGGTACTCGATCTCGGCCCCCATCAGCCGGTCCAGCAGCACATTGCCGCTGGTGAGGTACATGGGATCGTTCGTCTCCACCCGGTGTTCGAGCAGCACCACGCAGCGCATGCCGAGCCGGGCGGCGACCGCCACCGTCTGGCGCACGTGGTTCGACTGCACCGCTCCCTGGGTCACCAGCGTATCGGCACCCTGGGCCAGCGCCTCGCCGGCCAGGAACTCGAGCTTGCGTACCTTGTTGCCGCCGCTCGCCACCACGGTGCAATCATCGCGCTTGATCCAGATTTCGGGGCCGCCCAGGTGGCGGGAGAGGTTCCCGAGCTTCTCGAGCGGGGTCGGCGCCGGGAACAGGCGATGGCGGGGAAAGCGGGCAAGATGCACGGTGGAACTCCTGAGGCTGGGCCGCGCGAGCAGTTTCCCCAACGGGCGGATTGCCCGGGGGCATGTTCCCCTTGGGGGGCACGGCTTGCAGCAATTTCATCCATCGCGGCGCATCCGGCAACTACTGTCGCGACGAAGAGGTGGCGCAGGACCATCCCGCGTCCTGACCGCCATGGAGGCACTGCATGACCCTTATCAAGCGACCCGGCTGGGAGATCCCGGAAAGCCGGGTCACGCCGGAGGCCGCGGCGCTCGGCCGCCGCAGCCTGCTCGGCGCCGGCGCGGGCCTCGCCGCCGGCGCCGTATTCGCCAGCCGCGCTGCGCACGCCGCCACCCAGGCGGCCGGCCCGACGGCGACCGGCCCCAAGGCGGCCGGCCCCAAGGCGGCTGGCCTGCCGCCGATGAACCCGCCGCGCAACATGACCTACCGCGCCGGCCGCGCCCTGACGGCAGAAAAAGCGGCGGAGACCTACAACAACTATTACGAGTTCAGCCAGGACAAGGATCTCTGGCGCGCCGCCCAGAAGATGACGATCAGCCCGTGGGAGATCCGCATCGAAGGCCTCGTCGCCAAGCCGCGCACCATCGGCATCGACGACCTGCTCCGCCAGGTCCGTCTGCAGGAACGGGTCTACCGCCACCGCTGCGTCGAGACCTGGGCGATGACCGTGCCCTGGACCGGCTTTCCGATGGCCGACCTCGTGAAACTCGCCGATCCCCTGGGTTCGGCCAAATACGTGGTGTTCACCACCGTCGAGGAACCGAAGGCGATGTCCGGCCTCGACAGCCCGCTGTTCCCGTTCCCCTACGTGGAAGGGGTCACGATGGCCGAGGCGATGAACGACCTCGCCTTCATCTCCGTCGGCCTGTACGGCAAGCCGCTGCCGAAGCAGAACGGCGCCCCGGTCCGCATCACGTTGCCGTGGAAATACGGGTTCAAATCCGGCAAGGCGTTCGTGAAGGTGGCGTTCACCGAAACCCAACCGAAAACGTTCTGGGCGCAGATCGCACCTGACGAATACGGCTTCTGGGCCAACGTCAATCCGGCGGTCCCGCATCCGCGCTGGAGCCAGGCCACCGAGCGCCTGATCGGCACCAACGAACGCGTCCCGACCCAGATCTACAACGGCTACGGCCCCTACGTCGCCTCCTTGTATGCCGGCATGAAAGGAGACATGCTGTTCCGGTGATCCTGAGCCGTATCCTGGCAGTCGTCGCGGCCCTCCTGCTTGTCGGAGCGGTGGCGCTCGCCATGCTGGCGCCGCCGGAAATGCAGTTGGGGCGTGCCCTGTTCCTGCTCGACCACGACCTGCCGCGCGCGCTGCACGGCGGCATCGAGGCCCATTTCGCCGATTGGATGTGGACCGACCTCGTGCTGCCCCTGCTCGTGCGGCCGGTCTGGCTCATTCCCGCCTCGATCGGCCTGCTGTGCGCGGGCGGGGCGCTGACCCTCGGCTCCCACACCGGCCCCGGTCCGCGTCGCCGCTCCGGCACCCCGCGCCGCTGGTTCTGAAACCGGGGGGCGGCACCCCGCCTGCCGCCTGCGTTCAGAACCGGCGCAGACCTGAGAGTTTGTGAAAGAATGCCCGTCAGCCGCCAAAATTGCCCGAAAAGGCGAGCATTTTCAACGGGCGTTCTTTCACAAGTTCGATTGCTTTTCACGCCCTGACCCCGCGCAGCAGGCCTGCCCCTGTGCAGACCTGCCCCCGTGCAGACCTGGCCCCGCAGACATCAGGCGCTGCGGAGAAGGGCGCGGACCTCCGGCGACTGGCGTTCCACCGCGGCAAGCACGTCGCGCAACTGGGCGCGCAGCGCATACACCTGATCGAGCAACGACAGCACGATCGGCACCGTGTCTTCCGCCACGTCCATCTGCCGGCGCAGGTCGTGGATCAGCCGGATCCGGGCGACGTCGATCTCCAGGAACTCCCACCCCGCGACGCCGCTCTCCGGGCGCACCCAGCCGCGTTCGATCCAGGCGGTCAGCTCACCCGCATCGAGGTCGCCCAGCAGCGCGAGGACCGCTTCGCTGCGCATCACATCCCCTCCTTATCCCCGGGCGCGCCGTCCCTCATGCCATCCCCCATACCGCTCCGGGGGTTGAACGGGGTCGCGGGCGTCCAGCCGCGCAGGAACTCGGCGAGCGCCGGCTCCTCGCCGCGCGGCAGGACCACCCGCAGATCGACATACTGATGCCCCCGCCCGCCGATCCCGCGCCCGCGCAACCGCAGCCTGGTGCCGGTGCCGGAGTTGGCGGGGATGCCCAGCCGCACCTTGCCGCCGATGGTCGGCACTTCCAGCGACGCGCCGAGCACCGCCTCCTGGATCGTCACCGGCAGGGACATGACGATATCGTCGCCTTCGCGCACAAAGTAGGGGTGCGGGGCGATCGACACCTCCACCAGCGCGTCGCCCGCCGGTCCGCTGCCGAGCCCGGGTTCGCCCTGGCCGCGCAGCCGCAGCACGTGCCCGTCGCGGACGCCGGCGGGGATGCGCACGTCCAGGGTTCGGCCGTCCGGCAGGGTGATCCGGCGGGTGACGCCGTTGGCGGCATCGATGAAGTCGATCGTCAGGGTATAGCGCACGTCCGCTCCGCGCAGATCGAACCCGGGACCGCCACCGGCGGCCCCGCGGCGGGCGTGACCGAACGCCTGGGCCAGGATTTCTTCCAGGTCGTCGGGCGACATGCCGGCGCCCCCGCCCGCCCCGGCGCTGTAGCGGCGCTGGCCGCCGCCCGCCGCGGCGTCGGCGTAGTCGCGGTAGAACGGACGTTCCGGGGCGCGCTCGTTGCCCTCGGCGTCGATCTCGCCGCGGTCGAAGCGGGCGCGCTTCTCCTTGTCCGACAGCAGGTCGTAGGCGACGCTGATGCGCTTGAAGCGCTCCGCCGCCTCCGGCTTGCCGGGGTTGAGGTCGGGGTGGTTCTGCTTCGCGAGCTTGCGATAAGCGGTGCGCAGCTCCGCTTCGGTCGCGGTCTTCTTGACCCCGAGGATCTGATACGGATCGGTGGCCATGCGTCAGCCGCCCCCTGCGTCTGCTGCCCGCCGCGTCATGTACCCGTCCAGAATCATGTCCCCGTCCAAACTGGCGTGCGCTTGCCGAGGAAGGCGTCGATGCCCTCCTCCGCGTCGCGCGCCAGCATGTTGCGGGTCATGGTCTCGGCTGCATAGCGGTAGGCGGCCTCCAGGTCGCATTCGGCCTGGCGGTAGAAGGCTTCCTTGCCGATCGCCAGGGTCAGCGGGCTTTTCGACGCGATCTGTCCGGCGAGCGCCATGACCGCGGCGTCCAGCGCCGCATCCGGCACCACCCGGTTGACCAGGCCGATCTCACGCGCCCGGGCCGCATCGATCAGCTCCCCGGTCAGCAGCATCTCCATTGCCGCCTTGCGCCCGATCGCGCGGGTGAGGGCCACCATCGGGGTGGAGCAGAACAGCCCGATGTTGACGCCGGGGGTGGCGAAGCGCGCCGTCTCGGCCGCCACCGCGAGATCGCAGGTGGCCACCAGTTGGCATCCCGCGGCGGTGGCGATCCCGTGCACCCGCGCGATCACCGGCTTCGGCAGCCGCACGATGCGGAGCATGAGGCGCGAGCATGCCTCGAACACCTCCGCATAGGCCGCGCGCTCGGGGCGCGCGCGCATCTCGCGCAGGTCATGGCCGGCGCAGAAGGCGGGGCCGGCACCGGCGAGCACTACCACCTGGACGCCGGAGTCCTCGGCGATATGGGCCAATTCGGCCTCCAGCGCCGCCATCAGGCCGAGCGACAGGGAATTGCGCGCCGCCGGGCGGTTCAAGGTGAGCCAGGCCACGCCGTCCCGGTCGGCGCGGAGCAGCTCGGGGTCGGTCTCGGGCTGGGCATTCATGGCAGGATTCCCTTGCTGCCCCATATCATCGTCCTGCGGGGGCGATATTCCAAGCCGCGAAGGAGCGAAGGATGGACGACGGCAGGGCGGACCAGACTGCGGAGGCGGAAGGAAAGGCGGCACACGGCCCCGCGCATCGCGCGCGGTCCGAGCAGAGCGCGACCGACGGACAGCCGGGCCCGCGCGGCGAGTTGGAACTGCGCACGGTTGCCATGCCGGCCGACACCAACCCCGCCGGCGATATCTTCGGCGGCTGGATCATGTCGCTGATGGATCTCGCGGCCGGCATGGCGGCCTCGGCAGCGGCGAAGGGACGGGTGGCGACGGCGGCCGTGTCGCGGCTGGAATTCCTCGCCCCGGTAAAAGTCGGCGACGTGGTGTGCTGCTACGCCGCGATCGATCGGATCGGGCGCAGCTCCATCACGCTGGGGGTGGAGGCCTGGGTGCTGCGCCGCGGCCGGGAGGATCGGTTCCGGGTGACGGCCGCCGAGTTCGTGCTGGTAGCGGTGGACGCCGCGGGCCGGCCGCGGCCGGTGATGACGACATAGCAGCCGGCACACGGGGCCGATCCGGCACGCCGGATCAAGTCGTTGCGGGACGTCGCTGCAATCCGGCATGATCCCGGCGGCCGCGCGTGGGTGCCGGCCGCCGAAGCGTCGCCGGAGACCGCCCCGTGCCGCCCTCGCCGTCTGCCGCACCAACTATCGAAGCGCCGGGCCGCTCCGTCCGATACGCGGCGCGGCTGGCCGCGACCCTGGCGACGGCGCTCGGCCTGGCGGGCTGCGCCGGCGGCTCGGGTCCGGCGGGGCCGATGGCCGGAGCCTATCTCGGCGGTCCGGTGCGGCTCGCCTGCGTGCCGTTCGCCCGCGCGCTGTCTGGCGTGCGTCTCCGCGGCGATGCCGCGACCTGGTGGGACGCAGCGGACGGCCGCTACGCCCGCTCGCACGCCCCCGCAGCCGGCAGCGTCCTGGTGTTCCGCGCGACCTCCCGCTTGCCGGAGGGGCATCTTGCCGTCGTGACGGAGGTGCTCGGTCCGCGCACGGTGCTGGTCGCGGATGCGAACTGGGTGCCGCATCGGGTGACGCAGGACCAGCCGGTGATCGACGTCTCGCCCGCCAACGACTGGAGCCTGGTGCGGGTCTACTGGCCGCCGGCGGGGGAGATGGGGATCACGGACTACCCGACACTCGGGTTCATCCGCCCCGATCGGCCGCCCGCGCCAGGGACGCTTGACGCGCGCGCACCGGCGGCGCTGCGGATCGCGCTGGATGGGGGCGGCACGCCCTGAGGGCAGAAGGCCCCGTTGCTGACAGGGATTGATCGCAATCGATTGCGTTACCTTCGTTTTTGTTTCTGCCGCGTGACGCCACCCCGCACTCCGGCGCGTGCTCGCCGCCGGCGGATCAGGACCGCCCGGCGCGCGGCCGGAACCGTTCCGAGGGCATTTCCTGCCCGGCACTTCCTGCCGCCGCGGCGCGGCATGTCCGCCCAGGACGCAGGACCGAGTGTCGGCCGGCCGCGCGCCGGGCGGCATGGGACTTGCTGCCACGACCGCAGACCCCCTGGAGATACGCACATGTCCATGAGCCTCTCGTCGTTGTCGTTCGCCTGGCCGCCCAACAGCAGCGCGATCGCCGCCGCAACGTCCGCAACCACGACGTCCGCCGCCAACTTCGGCGCGAGCGCGTGCGCCGGGTCCGGCGCCTGCGCATCCCCGTCGTCATCAACCACGTCATCTTCGTCGACGTCTTCGACCGCATCCACGCCGGCGACCGCCACCGCAGCCCTGGACCAACAGCTCGCGGCCGCCATGCAGGCGGCGCTGATCCAGATGCAGAGCGACGCCTCCACAAGCCTCACCCAGGTCGCGGGCAGCGGTTCCGGCCAGCCAACCGCCGGCACCAGCGCGACGGCCGCCGGCCCCCAGACCGCCGGCACCCAGACCGCCAGCCTGGACGCCGTCGCTCCGCATCACCAGGCCATGCATCATCACGGCATGCAGCATGGGCAGGACGGCGCCGGCGACGCGGTCGGCGGCACGGCAGTCGCGGCAAGCGGCAGCAGTGCTGCCGGCACATCGACGACGGCATCGTCCTCGCTCGCGCAGATGCTGGCCGCCTTCGGAAGCAGCGCGACCGCTGCCACCGGCACCAACCTCACCGCGTAACCCCGTTCAGCGAGGGATCGATCGCGCCGGCACGCGAACCCTCCCCCGACCTCCCCGAGGGGCGGCGGAGGGACGCGCGCGCCCGGCAAGACGCCAGGAACGCGCCACCCGCGCCCTTGCCGCGAAGGATCGGCGGCGCGATGGAAACGCGGCACCCACCGTCCGTCCGCCGAGGAATCCCATGCCCCGCTTTGCCGCTCTGTCGCCCGCCTGCCTCGCCCTGCTCGCCCTGTTGGCCGGGTCCCGCCCGGCCGCCGCCGCACTACCGCCGCGCCCGCCTACCGTGCTCGCCGCGGTGCCGATCGGGCGCATGGATCTGCCCTGGTGGCGCCGGCGGTTCGCGGCCAAGCAGGCGGAGCTGCGCCGCGGCCCGGTCGATCTGGTTTTCTACGGCGATTCGATCACGCAGGATTGGGAACGCACCGGCCCGCAGCCCTGGGCCGATTTCCGGCCGATCTGGCAACACTATTACGGTCGCCGCCATGCGGTGAACCTGGGCTTCATCGGCGATACCACCGCCAGCCTGATCTGGCGCATCGACCATGGCGAGGCGTCCGGCATCGCCCCCAAGGTCGCGGTCGTGCTGATCGGCGCCAACGACATGGGCCGGCCGCACTGGTCCGCCGCCGAGACCACCGACGGCATCGAGACGGTGGTGCGCCTGCTGCGCCGCCACCTGCCGCACACGAAGATCCTGCTGCTGGCGGTACTGCCAAGCGTCCGCGCGCCCTGGATCACCCGCACCACCGCGGCAATCAACCGCACCCTGGCGGCGACCTATGGGCATGGGCACGTGGCGGGCGTGACCTGGCTCGACCTGACCGGCCTGTTCCTCCGGCACGGGCGGGTCGATCCCGCGCTGTTCCTCGATCCACGGCTGACCCCGCCCGCCCCGCCGCTGCACCCCACCGCCCAGACACAGGCGCGCATGGCGGCGGCGATGGAGCCGGTACTGGCGCGGCTACTGGGGGACCGGCCGGTTCACTAAGCAAGGCCAGGGGATGACGCCGGGATTTAGTCCGCCTGCGCCGCCAGCCGGTGCTGCAACAGCGCGACGGTGATCGGCTCGACCATGGCCCGATGCTCGCCC
>JABBNW010000207.1 GCA_019352115.1 Pseudomonadota bacterium | reverse complement strand
GGATTTCGCACGGTCGCGGCGATGGTGTGACCCATCCCGGCGGTCCCGATCCGCGGGAGATCAGCGCCCACCAGGACCACCTTCATGGAGGCATCCGAGTGCCGACGAGGGATTTCCGATGATGGTCTTTCTGCGCCGGCACCAAATCCGGTCGGCCCGGGGGAGGATTTGACAACCGGTCGCGCCGACCAAATCCTGCCCCGGTCCAAGACGGAGAAAGCGCATGCTTCTGGTCGCCGACAGCCGCGTCGCCCGCGAAACCGCGCGCCGGCGGACCGCCAATGGCTGGAACACCACCTTCATCGGCGCCAATCGCCACACCCGCGCCGCATCCGAACCGGTCCCGGAGCCGGGCACGCTCTACCCGATGGCCTTCCTGGTGGAAAAGGACGCGGGCGCCGTGGTGCATCCGCATTTCCATCAGGCCGACCAGTTCCAGGTGGTGATGGGCGGCTCCGGCCGGCTGGGCCGGCACAACGTGGCCGGCATTGCCGTGCACTACACCGATGCGTGGTCGGCCTATGGCCCGATCGTGGCAGCCGAGGACGGCGTGGCCTGGTTCACCTTCCGCAACGCCTGGGACCCCGGTGCGCGCTACATGCCCGGCGCGCGGGCCGAGCTGCGTGCCGGTCGTGGCGACCGCCAGCATCGGGAAGTGGCGGTGCCGCCCGAACCCGCGATCGCGACCGAGGCGCTGGCCAGTCAGCCGGCACCGGAGTGCCGTCCGATGCTGGCGCCGGCGGCCGACGGCATGGCGTGCTGGCGCTACCGGCTGCCGCCCGGCGCGTCCCTGCGTGGTGCCGATCCGGCGTCCGGCCGCGGGCAGTTCTGGCTGGTGCTGGCCGGCGCCCTTGCCGTGGCCGGCCATCCCGACCTGCCGGCGGAGTCCTGCCTGTTCGTCTCCCCGAACGAGGCGCCGCTGGAATCGGGCGCCGGCGAGAGCGGAGCGGAGGTGCTCTGTCTGCAATTCCCGACGCGGAGCTGAACCCGACCTGCCGCCTCCATGAACGCGGAGATACGCCTCGTTTTGTGGGTCGGCCCAAGGAAGACGCACGGGATCGGGTGACGGGCCGCATGCGGTCTCCCTTGCAGGATGTGCGGGGCCGGCGGCGGCACGTGTCGATTATTCTGCTGTTTGCAACGACTTGGCAACCCTGCGCCGGGCCGTAGCGGCCAGGTTTGCGATGCGGCCCCGCACGTCGAGCCACCGTGACCGCGGGCAACCGGACGCGGCGGGTCTGCCCGGCACGGACGGGAGCCCCCCGGCGCCGCTCGCTTTTCGCTTGCCCGCCCGCCGGTCTTCGTCTTTCTTCCGATGCTCGACGCCATGCCATGACGGGAAGGCGGCCAGGAGCGCATCGATGGACCGCGTCGAAAAAGCAACGAATCCGGTCGGCCGGCCGGAACACGGCACCGCCGCCGAGGCCAGGGCATGACCGCTGGCCTCTACACCCTGACGTTGAACTGCCCGAACCGCCCCGGCATCGTCGCCGCGACCAGCACCGGCCTGTTCGAGGCCGGCGCCAACATCACCCAGGCGCAGCAATACGACGATGTCGGCACCGGCCGGTTCTTCATGCGCGTCGAGTTCGATATCCCCCCCGGCGGCGCCGAGCCGGAGCCGCTGCGGGACCTGCTGGGTCGGCTTGGCGCGCGGTTCGGCATGGACTGGTCGTTGCACGATCGTCGGACCCGGCGGCGGGTGCTGCTGCTGGTGTCGAAATTCGATCATTGCCTGGTCGACCTGCTGTATCGCTGGCGCATCGGCGAGCTGGAGATGGAGCCGGTGGGCATCATCTCGAACCACCCGCGGGCGGTCTTCCGGGACCTCGATTTCGGTACCATACCGTTCCATCACCTGCCGGTGACAAGCGCCGGAAAGCCGGAACAGGAAGCGCGCATCTGGGAGATTTTCCAGGCCAGCAATGCCGATCTGGCAGTGCTCGCGCGCTACATGCAGATACTTTCGAACGACCTCGCGGTGCAACTCGCCGGACGCTGCATCAACATCCATCATTCCTTCCTGCCCGGCTTCAAGGGCGCCCGCCCCTACCACCAGGCGCACGCGCGGGGCGTGAAGCTGATCGGCGCGACCGCGCATTTCGTGACGACCGATCTGGATGAAGGCCCGATCATCGAACAGGACGTGGAGCGGATCAGCCACGCCGACAGCCCGGACGACCTGGTGCGCAAGGGCCGCGATATCGAGCGTCGGGTGCTGGCCCGCGCGGTGCGGTATTTCCTGGAAGACCGGGTGATCCGCAACGGCGGCAAGACCGTCGTCTTCGCGGCATAGCGGCTGCGATCGGGGATCGCGCGCCGCGCCGCCTACCCGAACCGTCCCGAGCGCGGGAACCCGGCCGGCGGCAGCCGTCCCGCCTGGCCGCGCTCGCCCAGCCAGTCGCGCAGGTTGGTCTCCGTCCGCGTCTTCTCCCCCAGCCGCCAGGACAGCCCGTCGGCGATCCGGAACACCAGCGCATCGGCCAGCCCGCCGTCCTTGAACCGTTGCAGGATCACCCCCGCCCCGCGCGCCATCTCCGGCACCTGGTCGAGCGGGAACACCAGCAGCTTGCGCGCGCTGCTCACCACCGCGACATGATCGCCCTCGGCGGGGACGCACAGCAGCGCTTCCTCGCCCGGGCGCAGGTGCAGCACCTGCTTGCCGGTGCGCTTCTCCGCCAGCAGTTCCGCCGCCGGCACCACGAAGCCGCGGCCGGAGGCCGAGGCCACCAGGTAGCGCCCGCCCTCGGTCGGCACGAACAGCGCAATGATATCGTCTTCGTTGGTCAGCTCGGCGAGCAGGCGCACCGGCTGGCCGTCGCCGCGCCCGCGCGGCAGGTCGGCCGCCTTCAGGGTGAAGGCGCGGCCGTTGGTGGCGAACAGCACCAGCCGGTCGGTGGTCTGGCACGCCAGCAGCAGCTTGAGCTTGTCGCCCTCCTTGAAGCGCAGTTCCGCCGGGTCCGCGACCGCGCCCTTGAGCGCGCGCACCCAGCCCTTGTCGGACAGGATCACGGTGATGGGCTCGCGCTCCACGAACGCCTCGGTGCCGATCGCGATCGGCACCGGCGGCGCGCCGAGCGCGGTACGCCGCGCCCCCAGCGCGCCGGTGCCGAAGCGGGTGCGGATCTCTTCCAGCTCCGCGGCGATCCGATCCCGTTGCAGCCCTGCATCGGCGAGCAGCGCGCGCAGCGATTTGCCTTCCCGCCCGAGTGCCGTGTGTTCCTTGCGCAGCTCCATCTCCTCCAGCTTGCGCAACGACCGCAGCCGCATGTTCAGGATCGCCTCGGCCTGCGCGTCGGTCAGGTCGAAGCGCGCCATCAGCGGCGGCTTGGGCCGGTCCTCCTCGCGGATGATGCGGATCACCTCGTCGAGGTTCAGGTAGACGATCAGGTAGCCGGCGAGCACTTCCATCCGCCGCTCGATCGCGGCCAGCCGGTGGCGGGACCGGCGGATCAGCACCTCCTGGCGGTGCGCGAGCCAGGCTTCCAGCACTTCGCGCAACGACATCACCCGCGGCGTGCGGGTGGCGTCCAGCACGTTCATGTTGAGCGGGAAACGGGATTCGAGCGCGGTGGCGCGGAACATGGTCTCCATCAGGACCTCCGGCTCGACGCCGCGGGTCTTCGGTTCCAGCACCAGGCGGATGTCTTCCGCGCTCTCGTCGCGCACGTCGCCGAGCAGCGGCAGCTTGCGCTCTTCCAGCAGCGCGGCGATCTGCTCGATCAGGCGGGATTTCTGCACCTGGTAGGGGATCTCGGTCACCACGATCCGCCAGGCGCCGTATTTGCCCTGCTCCACCGCCCATTTGGCGCGCACGCGGAAGCCGCCGCGGCCGGTCTCGTACGCGGTGCGCAGGCTGTCGGCGTCTTCGACCATCAGCCCGCCGGTCGGGAAATCGGGGCCGGGCATGTGGACCAGCAGGTCGGCGACGGTCGCATCCGGATGGCGGATCAGATGGATCGCCGCGGCGCAGACCTCGCCCGCATTGTGCGGCGGGATCGACGTCGCCATGCCGACCGCAATGCCGGCGGCGCCGTTGGCGAGCAGGTTGGGGAACGCGCCGGGCAGGACGACGGGTTCGGATTCCTCGCCGTCGTAGGTGGGGCGGAAATCGACCGCGTCCTCGTCGATGCCGGACAGCAGCGCCTGCGCGACCTCGGTCAGGCGCGCTTCGGTGTAGCGCATCGCGGCCGGGTTATCGCCGTCGATGTTGCCGAAATTGCCCTGGCCTTCGACCAGCGGATAGCGGGCGGCGAATTCCTGCGCCAGCCGCACCAGCGCCTCATACACCGCCACGTCGCCGTGCGGGTGGAACTTGCCGATCACGTCGCCCACCACGCGGGCGCATTTCTTGAACCCCGAGGCGGGATCGAGCCGCAGCAGGTGCATCGCGTAGATCAGCCGCCGGTGCACGGGCTTCAGCCCGTCGCGCACATCCGGCAAGGAGCGCGACATGATGGTCGACAACGCATAGGCGAGGTAGCGCTCGCTCAGCGCGTCGGCGAGCAGGGTGGGTTCAATATGGCCGATATCATCCGGCATCCGGCGGCGACTCCGATAAGGCGAGGGCGGCGACCCGGTCGTACAGCATCTGCCGCGCCGGCGGCAGCGGCTTGTTGTGCAGCCCGAAGGCGTCGCGGGCCAGGAAATGCCCGGTCAGCGCCAGCCCGTCGCGGCAGGCAGCGAGCGGGGGCGGGGCGTTTTCGGCCATGAAGGCGGGGGCCATGAAGGCGGGCAGGGGGAGCAGCCGGGCCTTCCACGTCGCCGCCCCCGCCGCCGTGACGGCGCGCCCGGTGCGCGGAGAGACGAAGGCCAGCCCGGTGGTCGCGCCGGTCACCGCGCAGGCGTCCAGCGCCAGGCCGTAACCGAGGTCGGTCAGCACCGCGGCTTCCCACCGCACGAGGTCAGGCAGCAGCGCGGCGCCCTCGGCCAGATGCGCGATCAGCGCGACCAGGCCCTGGAACACGCGCGGATGCGCCTCCCGCTCCGGCAACGCGCCGGCGGCGACCGCGCAGGCGGCGGTCAGCATGGCGAGCACGAGCGGCTCGTCCATCGCCAGGGCGGCGGCGGGGTGGACCAGCTCGGCGGAGAAGCTGCCGAGCTGGTCGGCCAGACGCGCCACCCAGCGCACCTGCACGAGGTTGCCCGGTTGCCAGACGGCAGCGTGGCCGCGCGCGGAGCCGCCGCGGGCGAGGCCGCGATGGGCGCCGTGCGCCTCGGTCATGACGGTGGCGATCGCGTCGCCCTCGCCGAACGGGCGGGCGTCCAGCACGATCGCCGGGGCGTCCCAATCCATGGTTCGGGGGGCTCCGGGCGGGGTGGGGGATGGGGGAGGGTCATCCGCCCGTTGCGCGGCCCCTCATAGCACGCCGGCGCCGGAATACCGCGGCTTCGCTCGCGTTCAGGCGGCGCGTGGCAGGTCCTGGCGGTCCAGCACGGCCCGGATCGCCGCGGCGGCCGCGGCGTCCTGCTCGAACAGCAGCCCCAGCGCGTCCCCGTACTGATTGCGCACCGTGAAGCGGAGCGCCACGGCGATTCCGCTCACTTGCAGCGTTCCGCGGGTGCCGGGCGCCAGAGACGACACCTCCTCGATTCGCGCGCCGGCTTCGGACAGCTCGACCACGCACCCATCCTGCGCGGGTTCACCGGCAACATTGAGCCGGGCGCGGAGCCGCACGTCCTGGCGCTGCACCAGGCGGCGATCGACCGCGGCGGTCGAGGTACGCACGACCCGGATGACGGCGCGCTTCAGCTCGCCGACTGCTCGCGCAAGATCGCCCGCGCTCTGGTGCACCTGGCCGATCTGGCGGCCGTTCTCCGCGGCTTCCGCAGATACCTCGGTGATGCGGGTCGTCATCTCCTCCGCAGCCTGGGCCGTCTGGGCCACGTTGCGGGCGATTTCCGCCGTCGCGGCGCCCTGCTCTTCCACGGCGGCGGCAATGGAGGCGGCGATGGCGTCGATCTCCGTGATCGTCTCCCCGATATGGCCGACCGCGGTGACCGAGGCGCGGGTGGCCCCGCGCACTTCGGCCAGATGGCGGGTGATCTCCTCGGTCGAATGGGCGGTCTGCATGGCGAGGCCCTTCACCTCGCTCGCCACCACGGCGAAGCCCTTGCCGGCCTCGCCGGCGCGCGCGGCCTCGATGGTGGCATTCAACGCGAGCAGATTGGTCTTGGCGGCGATATCGCGGATGATGTCGGCCACGGTGCCGATCTGCGCCACCTTGGTGTCGAGCTGGTCGATGGTCGCGCGGGTCGTGTCCGCGGCGGCGACTGCCCGACCGACGACCGCCGAGGATTGGCTGACCTGGCCGCTGATCTCGCGGATCGAGGCGGCGAGCTGCTCGGCTGCGCTCGCCACCGTCTGCGCGTTGGACAATGCCGACGCGGCCGCGGCGGAGGCGCCCTGGGCGGAAGTTTCGGTGCGGCTGATGGAAGCGCCCATATGATCGGCCGTGGCCTCCATTGCACCGGTGCGGTTGCTGACGTCTACCAGGGCCGTGCCGGTTTCGGTCTCGATCGTTTCGGCCATGCTGCGCAGGGCGGCGAGTTTTTCGGCCTCGGCGCGGTTGCGCTCGGTCTCCTGGGCGGCGGCGAGGCGCCGGTTCTCGTTCGCCTGGTCGCGGAAGATGGTGATCGCCCGTGCCATGCTGCCGAGTTCGTCATTCCGCGCCGCGCCGGCGATCGTGATATCGGTCTCCCCGTCCGCGAGGCGCTGCATGGCGCGGATATGGGCGTCCAGCGGACGCACGATGGCCCTGATCATCGCGGCGCCGATCGCGGCAGTGATGCCGAGCAGGGCAATGATCGTCCCGACGGCAACGAACAGCCCGCTCCGCGCGGCCCGCCGGGTCCGATTGGTGAGGACCGTCAGGTCGCGGGCGAAGCGGTCCTCGACCTTTTTCAGCAGGTCGATGCGCGCCGTCGTCGCCTTGAACCAGTCGGCGCCCGTGATGCCCGCCAACTTGCCCGCCAGCCCGCCGGTTTCCGCCGCCCGGCGCATCCGCACGACCGCTTCGACGGGGGCACCCGCGACCGTGCGGCGCATGAACGCGACCTGAGCCGGCGTGGCCCGCTTGGCGATGAGATCGAAATAAAGGCTCTGCTCGTCGATGCGCCTGATCAGCTGGCGCAGCTGCGCGGCGTCGAAACGCCCGGCCGCAAAGCCCGCGGCGCCAATCGCGCGCTCCTGCCCGGCCAGTTCCTTCGCCGCCAGGAAACTGAGATAGGTGGAGATGGCGCGGGCCACCTGCGGCGCCTCGGCCGTGTCTGCGGCCTTGCCGACCATATCCAGGAGCCGGGCATTGGTGGCGGTGAAATAGGCCGAGCTGGTGCTGGCCGGGATTGCCAACCCGCTGATCTGGTTGCGGATGGCGCCGAGATGCGACAAGGCGCTGCCGGCGGCGGCGATCGCTCGTGCCAGCGGTCCGTGGCGGGGAACCGCGTCGGCAGCGGCGATGTGCGCAAGCTCGGCGTTGAATGCGGCCAGCCGCGCGTCGGTGCGTGCACGCTGGACCGGCAGCACCTCCCGCAATTCCGTGCCCTTGCTGCCCAGGAAGACGCCCGAGGCGCCCCGCTCCCGCTGCAATTCGTGCAGCAGCGCGCCGGTGTCGTTGACGAGGTGCGACAGAACGCTGACCCGCTGCATTGCCGCGACGGTCTCAAGCCGGCCCATCACCAGCCGCCCGGACAGCAGCAGCAGGCCGATCACCGGCACCAGCAGGGGCAGCACAATCCGCGCGCGCAGCCCGAAATGGAGGAAGCGGCGCGGACGCGCGTGCTCAACGGCAGTCGGCAGTACGGCGGCGGTCATCACGGACGCTCCGGCGGGTTGCGCCGGTTGCGATAGATGCCCGCGCTTACCGGCGGGTTAACGGCGGTCTGCCCGCGCCTGGCAGGAGTCGCATCGCCGTCTTCAGAACGGCGTCACGTCGCAGGCGCCGCCGGCGGCACGCATCCGCGCACAGAAGCTGCGGGCCTGGGCCGCGCCCGAGAATCCCGCCGTGCGCACCCGCCACCACACCCGCCCCGCAACCGTCGCCTGCGCGAGCACGAGCTGATGCCCCGCGAGCAGCCCGGGCATGCGCTGGCGCAGGTGCTGCCATTCCGCCTCCGCGGCGGCGCGGGTCGGCAACGCGGCGAGCTGGACCGTGGTCCCGCCCGTGCGCG
>JABBNW010000206.1 GCA_019352115.1 Pseudomonadota bacterium | reverse complement strand
CGCCGGCCCGACATCGCCCAGGCGACGGAGAATCTCGTCAGCGCCAACGCCAGCGTGCGCGAGGCGATCGCGGCCTTCTTCCCCTCGATCTCGCTCACCGGTTCGGCCGGCTGGCAGAGCGCGGCGCTGCATACGTTGTTCTCGCCCGGCGCGTCCGTGTTGTCGGCGGCGGCCTCGCTCGCCCAGCCGATCTTCGACGGCGGCGCCCTGCTGTCGACCCTGCGCGTCAACCGCGCGACCTATCAGGAATACGTCGCCGCCTACGAGGCGTCGGTGGTGCAGGCTTTCTCCGACGTGGAGACGGCGCTGACCGCGCTGCACTACGCGACCCGGCAGGAGCGGTTGCAGGCGCGCGCCGTCGCCCTGGCGCAGCAGGCGCTGGATGCCGCGGAAGCCCAGATGAAGGCCGGCGTGGTCGATATCAGCACGGTGCTGAACGCCGAGCAGACCCTGCTGTCGGACCAGAACACCTTGATCTCGGCCCGGCTCACCCGCCTCGATGCCGCTGCCAATCTCTACAAGGCGCTCGGCGGCGGGTGGCAATCGCCGGGCAACCAGGAGCACTAAGTCAGTGGCGATACGAAGACGCAGGCGGGCGATCGGCGTGGGGATCGTGGCGATCGTCGCCGCGTTCCTCGTCTATCGGCTGGTGGCCCCGCAGGGGGCGCACAAGGCTGCCGCCACGCCGCCGGTGCTGATCGAGGCGACGGCGGCCACGCTGCGCGACGTGCCGGTCACGCTGGATGCGCTCGGCACGGTCGTTGCCTACCGCACCGTGACGGTGCAGCCGATGATCACCGGGCCGCTCTTGAAAGTGCTGTTCCACGAAGGCCAGTTCGTCGCCAAGGGGGCGCTGCTCGCCGAGATCGATCCGCGGCCGTACCAGGCGGCGTTGGCGCAGGCGCAGGCGAAGCTCGCGCAGGACCAGGCCACCCTCGTCAATGCGCAGTTGCAGGCACGGCAATACGCTTCGCTGGTGAAGCAGAACTACACGTCGAAGCAGCAGGCGGCGGCGGCCGAGGCGACTGCGCTGGAAGACGCGGCGCTGGTCAAGCAGGACCAGGCCGCGATCGAGACCGACCGGATCAACCTCGGCTACACCACGATCCGCGCGCCGATCGCCGGCAAGACCGGGATCCTGCAAGTGAACGCGGGCAATATCGTCACCCCCAGCCTTACGAGCGGGATCGTGACGATCAACACGTTGCAGCCGATTTCGGTGCAGTTCAGCTTGCCGCAGCAGGACCTGCCGGCGCTGCTGGCTGCGGCCAAGGCCGGCCCGGTGGCGCTGGAGGCGACCGCCCAAGGCCAGGGGGAGGGTAACGCGGCGACCGCGCCGGTGCTCGACCACGGGGTGATGTCGGTGCTGGACAATGCGGTGAACGCCTCGACCGGGACGCTGACGTTGAAGGGGCGGTTCCCGAACCCGCAGCTCGATCTGTGGCCGGGCGCGTTCGTCAATATCGTGGTGGAGGTGCGCACGATCGCGGGCGCGCTGACGGTGCCGCCGGTCGCGGTGCAGCAGGGGCCGCAGGGCAGCTTCGTCTATCTGGTCAAGCCGGGCGCGAAGGCAGATGACGATCCGACCGTCGTCATGCAGCCGGTCACCGTCGGCTATGCGAATGCGACGACGACCGTCATCACCAAAGGTCTGGCCGCGGGGCAGCAGGTGGTGACCGAGGGCAGCGCGCAGTTGCGCGAAGGTTCGCGAGTGAAGGTGATGGCTGCCCCCGCGCCGGCGGCGCCCAAGACCACCCCTGCGCCGGCGGCGCCCAAGGCTGCCCCCGCGCCCACATGAGCATCTCGGCGCCCTTCATCGCGCGGCCGGTCGCCACCTCCCTGCTGGCGGTGGCGATCCTGCTGATCGGGCTGCTCGGCTACCGCGCGCTGCCGGTGTCGTCCCTGCCGCAGGTCGATTTCCCGACCATCCAGGTGGTGACGCAACTGCCCGGCGCGTCGCCCGATACGGTTTCCAAGCTGATCACGGCGCCGCTGGAACGCCAGTTCGGGGAGATCGCGGGGCTGGCGGGGATGAACTCGGTCTCCAGCCAGGGCACCAGCACCATCACCCTGCGCTTCGAGCTTTCGATGCCGCAGGCGACGGCGGCGCAGGATGTGCAGGCGGCGATCAATGCCGCGTCCGGCACCTTGCCGCCCAACCTCCAGTATCCGCCGGTCTATAACCAGGTGAACCCGGCGGATGCGCCGATCCTGACCCTCGCGCTCACGTCGAAGACCCTGCCGCTCTATCAGGTCGCCGACATCGCGCAGACCCTGCTGTTGCAGAAACTGGCGCAGGTGAGCGGCGTAGGCCAGGTCACGATCGAGGGCGGGCTGCGCAAGGCGATCCGCATCGACGTCAACCCGGTGCAGCTCGCCGCCTACGGGATTTCGCTGGAAGACGTGCGCAACGCGGTTGCCAATGCCAACCAGGCGGGGGCGAAGGGCGGCTTGCAGGGCGCGCACCAGGCCTATGCGATCGGCGCCAACGACCAGATCACGGCGGCGGCGCAGTACCGCGGCCTCGTCGTCGCCTACCGCAACCACGCGCCGGTGCGGCTGTCGGCGGTCGGCACCGTGACCTCGGGGCTGGAGAATAACCAGGAACTCGCGAGCTACAACGCCACGCCGGCCGTGCTGATGGACATCCAGCGCCAGCCGGGCGCGAACATCGTCGGCACCGTGCAGCGGATCGAAGCCGCGCTCGGCACCCAACGCAGCGCCCTGCCGGCAGGGATCGACCTCCGGATCGTCTCCAACCGCACCGGCACGATCGAGGCCTCGGTGCGCGACGTGCAGATCACCCTCATCACCTCGGCGCTTCTCGTGGTGCTGGTGATCTTCCTGTTCCTGCCCAATCCGCGCGCGGTGCTGATCCCTGCCGTCGCCTTGCCGCTGTCCATCGTCGCCACCTTCGCGGTGATGAACGAACTAGGCTACCAGCTCGATAACCTGTCGCTGATGGCGCTGACGGTCGCGTCCGGCTTCGTGGTGGACGACGCGATCGTCATGATCGAGAACGTGGTCCGCTTCATCGAGGCCGGGGAGCCGCCCCTGCGCGCGGCCTATCTCGGCGCCGCGCAGATCGGCTTCACCATCGTTTCGCTCACGGTGTCCCTGGTCGCGGTGTTCATCCCGCTGCTGTTCATGCCCGGCATCGTCGGGCGGCTGTTCTCCGAATTCGCCGTCACCTTGTCGGTCGCGGTGGTGATCTCCGCGGTCGTCTCCCTCACCCTGACGCCGATGATGAGCGCGCGGCTGCTGCGCCCGGCGGGCGAGACCAAACCGGGGCGGATCGCGCGCGGGGCGGAGGCGGCGCTGACCCGCACCCGCGACGCCTACGCCAGCGGCCTCGCATGGTGCATCCGCCATCAGCGGTTCATGCTGGTGGTGTTTGCCGCCACCGTCGCGATCACCCTCGCGTTGTTCGTGATCGTGCCCAAGGCGCTGCTGCCGCAGGAAGACACCGGGGAGATCGTGGCCGTCACGCAAGGCCGGCAGAGCGCGTCGCTGGATGCGATGCAGCGCTTGCAGGACCACGCGATCGCGGCGATCCGGCGCAATCCGGCGGTGGTCGGGGTCACGTCCTTGCTCGGCACCGGCGTCGCCAATCCGACGCCCAACACCGGCCAGCTCACGATCGTGCTGAAACCGATCGGCGCCCGCCCGGCGCTGGCCATCGTGATGACGCAACTGCAAGCCGCGCTGGCGCATGTCGTCGGACTCACGTTCTACATGCAGCCGGTGCAGGACATCACCCTGTCCTCGCGCGTCTCGCCGACCCAGTATCAATATACGCTGACGGGTACCAGCCAGCAGGAACTGACCGCCTGGGCCGGCAAGATCGAAACGGCGCTGCGCGCGCTGCCGCAGCTCCGCGACGTCGCGAGCGACCAGGAGAACGAGGGGCTGGTGACCTATATCGACGTCGATCGCGCCGCCGCCGCACGGCTCGGCGTGACGATGGCCGCGATCGAGAACGTGCTGTACGACGCCTTCGGCCAGCGTCAGATCACCACGATCTACGCGCAGAACGCGCAGTACCGGGTGGTGCTCGGGATCGATCCGAAACTGGCCACCTCGCCCGCCGCGCTGGCGGGGATCTACGTGCCCGCCGGCAGCCTGACGAGTGCCGCCGCCACCGCATCCGGCGGCCCCGGCTCGGCGGTCAGCGGCACGTCCACCACCAGCGCGACGGCGACGTCCGGCACCGCGAACGCGCAGATCCCGTTGAACGAAGTGGCACGGATCGAGGAACGCCACGGGCCGCTGGTGATCACGCGCGAAGACCAGTTCCCGTCGGTGACATTGAGCTTCAACCTGGCCCCGGGGGCCTCGCTCGGCGCGGCGGAGCAGGCGATCACGGCAGCGCAGGCGCAGCTCGGCGTGCCGGGGTCCGTCAGCGGGGTGTTCTCGGGCGCGGCGGCGGAGTTCCAGTCCTCGCTCGCCGATACGCCGTGGCTGATCCTGGCGGCGCTGGTGGTGATCTACATCGTGCTCGGCGTGCTCTATGAAAGCACGATCCATCCGCTGACGATCCTGTCCACCCTGCCCTCGGCGGGGATCGGCGCGCTGTTGGCCCTGATGCTCACAGGGACCGAATTCACCGTGGTGGCGCTGGTCGGCATCGTGCTGCTGATGGGGATCGTGAAGAAGAACGGCATCATCATGGTCGATTTCGCCATCGAGGCCGAACGCACCCGCGGCGTCTCGCCCGAAGCCGCGATCACCGAGGCGGCGCTGTTGCGCTTCCGCCCGATCATGATGACGACGATGGCGGCCCTGTTCGGCGCCGTGCCGCTGGTGGTGGAAGGCGGCGCGGGGTCGGAGCTGCGCACGCCGCTGGGCATCACCATCATCGGCGGGCTGCTGCTGAGCCAGGCGCTGACCCTGTTCACCACGCCGGCGATCTATCTCGCGCTCGACCGGCTGCGGCCGCGGCGCGCGCCGGCGGCGGCTCCCGCGCCCGGCGCGGCCGAGTAGGCCGTGGGCTTCTCCGAACTCTTCATCCGCCGCCCGATCGCCACCACCCTGCTGGCGCTGGGCATGCTGCTCGCCGGCGCGATCGCCTTCAACGCGCTGCCGGTCGCCGCGGTGCCGAGCGTGCCGGTGCCGGGCATCGTCGTGTTCGCCTCCGACCCCGGCGCCGAACCTGCCACCATGGCGAGCACGGTGGCCGCCCCGCTGGAACAGACGTTGGGCGTGATCCCGGGCGTGCAGGAGGTCCGTTCCGTCAACTCGAACGGATCGAGCTCGATCATCCTGCTGTTCGATAGCGGATCGAACATCGACGCCGACGCCCATGCGGTGCAGGCGGCGATCGATGCCGCCCTGCCCAACCTGCCGTCCGGCATGCCGAGCCTGCCATTCTACAAGGTGTTCAATCCGGCCTCGCGCCCCGTTCTGACCATGTTCCTGTCCTCGCGCAGCATGCCGCTGCGCGACGTGTACGATTTCGCCAACACGGTCATCGTGCAGATGATCTCCCAGGTGCCGGGCGTCGCGCAGGTCGACCTGTATGGCGGCGAGGCCCCCGCCGTCCGCATCCGCTTCGATCCGCACGCACTGGCCGCCGCCGGGCTGACGCCGAACGACATCTACAACGCCGTCCGCAGCGCCAACGTCCTCGACCCGCTCGGCGTGATCCAGGGACCGCACCGCGGGTCGATCCTGGCGATCAACGGGCAGTTGTCGAGCGCGGCGCAGTACCGGCGGATCGTGCTGAAGACCGCGCCCGGGGCGGTGCTGCGGCTCGGCGACGTGGCCTCCGTGGTGGACAGCGTCTCCAACACGCAGGTCTCCGCCACCGACGGTACCAACGGCGGGATCGTCGTGTCGGTGACCAAGACCGCCACCGCCAACGTACTGCAGACGGTGCAGGGCATCCGCGCGCGGCTGCCGGAAATCGCGCGCTACCTGCCGGCCTCGGTCCACCTGCGGATCCTGACCGACCGCACCACGACGATCCGTGCCAGCGTCAGCGATATCGAGGTCACCCTGCTGCTCACCATCGTGCTGGTGCTGCTGGTGGTCACCGTGTTCATGCGCCGGCTGACACCGACGATCGCGGCCGGTGTGACGGTGCCGCTGTCGATCGCCGGCACCCTGGCTGCGATGTGGGCGTTCGGCTTCTCGCTCGATAATTTCTCCCTGCTGGCGCTCACGATCTCGGTCGGCTTCGTCGTGGACGACGCGATCGTGATGATCGAGAACATCGTCACCTGCCACGAACGCGGCCTGACCGGAATCGAGGCGGCGATCGTCGGCGCGCGCCAGATCGGCTTCACCGTGCTGTCCATCACCGTCTCCCTGATCGTGGTGTTCCTGCCGCTGACCCTGATGGGCGGCATCATCGGCGGGTTGTTCAAGGAATTCGCGGTCACCCTGTCGGTGTCGATCGCGATTTCCGGTCTGATTTCGCTCACGGTCACGCCGATGATCTGCGCGCATTTCATGGGGCGCACGCCGAAGCTCGGGCGGGATTCCGGGCCGTCCCGGGCGATCGACCGGTTCTACCGGCGCACGCTCGCCGCCTACGCGCGCAGCCTGGACTGGGCGCTCGCGCACAACTGGCTCACTCTCGTTGCGTTCGTGGCGACCATCGCGATCACCTTGGTGCTGTACGTCAAGGTGCCGAAGGCGTTCATCCCGGAGGAAGACACCGGCCTCATCATGGGCCAGACCATCGCCTCGCCGGATGTCTCGTTCGACCGCATGCAGCGGTTGCAGGCCCGGGTCGTGGCGGTCATCAAGGCCAATCCCGCGGTCGCCACCCTCAGTTCGCGCATCGGGGTGGTGAACGGGTTTTCCACCGCCAACCGCGGCAACGTGATCATCGGGCTGAAACCGCTGTCGGAACGCAACGTCTCAGCCCAGCAGGTGATCGTGCAGCTGCGGCAGAAGCTCGCGCACATCCCGGGCATCACCGCCTACATGCAGGTGGCGCAGGATCTGTTCTTCGGCGGCCAGTCGAACGGGGGCGAGTACAGCTTCTCGGTGCTCGATCCCTCGCTTACCGGGCTGGACAGCGTGGTGAACGCGATCGAGGCGCGGTTGCGGCAGATGAAGGAGATCAGCAACGTCTCCTCCGACCAGGACCGGGCGGAAACGCAGATCACGGTCACGATCGACCGCACCGCCGCCGCCCGCCTCGGCGTGACGATCGCGGCGATCGACACCGCACTCGGCAGCGCCTTCGCGCAACGGCAGATCTCGCGCATCTACCAGGCACAGAACCAATACAGCGTGGTGCTGACGGTCGGGGCGGACCGCGCGCGCACGCCGGCCGACCTCGATCGCATCTTCGTGCCCGGCAGCGGCGGCCCGGTGCCGCTGGGGCAGGTCGCGCGCCTCGTACGCGCCACCGCCCCGCTGCAAGTGGCCCACCTGAACGGCGTGCCGGCGGGAACGATCAGCTTCAACCTGGCTCTCGGCACGAGCCTCGGCCCCGCCGTCGCGGACGTGCAAGCCGCGATCGCCGCCATGCACCTGCCCGCCGACGTGCAGATCAAGTTCGGCGGCAACGCGCAATACTTCCTGCAATCGTTGCAGACCGAGCCGCTGCTGATCCTCGCCGCCCTGGTCGCGATCTACATCGTGCTCGGCGTGCTGTACGAAAGCCTGAGCCAGCCGCTCACGATCCTGTCCACCCTGCCGTCGGCCGGCGCCGGCGCGCTGCTCGCGTTCCTGCTTACCGGCACGCCGCTGTCGGTGATCGGGATCATCGGCATCTTCCTGCTGATGGGCATCGTCAAGAAGAACGGCATCATGCTGGTGGACTTTGCACTGGAAGCGGAACGAGAACGCAACCTGCCGCCACACGAGGCCATCCGCGAAGCCTGCCTGGAACGCTTCCGCCCGATCATGATGACAACCCTCGCCGCCCTGCTCGGCGCGCTGCCGCTCGCGTTCTCGGTCGGCACCGGATACCAGATGCGCCGCCCCCTCGGCATCGCCGTGATCGGCGGCCTGATCGTCTGCCAGGCCCTCACCCTCTACACCACACCCGCCGTCTACCTCGCCCTGTCCGGCTTCGGCAAACGCCGCGCCCGCCGCATCGCAACGATGCCGGCGGAATGAAACCACACGGGTAGGGCTGCGACGCTTGAGGGCAAAGGCCAGGGGGCGCTGCCCCCTGGACCCCCGCCAGGGAACTCGTCCCCTGGACCCCATACTGTTTGGGTTCC
>JABBNW010000205.1 GCA_019352115.1 Pseudomonadota bacterium | reverse complement strand
CGTAGATCTCGGTGGTGAAGGTGCGGAAGCGCATCAGGGCGAAGGCGCCGAACTCGACCAGCACGTTCAGCGCCACCAGCAGCGCGCCGCCCAGCATCGCCGGGCGCAGGTGCGGCAGGACCACCCGCCGGACGCAGCGCCAGGGCGGGTCGCCGAGTGCGCGCGCGCTTTCCTCCAGCGCCGGATCGAGCCCGCGCAGCGCCGCGGCGACCGGCAGGTAAACCAGGGGGGCATAGGCGAAGCTCGTCACCAGCAGTGCGCCGCCGAAGCCCTCGAAGGCGGGGCTGATCGACACCCAGGCGTAGCTGGCGACGAAGGCCGGCACCGCGAGGGGCGCGGTCATCAGAACTGCCCAGGTGGTCCGCCCCGGCAGGTCGGTGCGCTCGATCAGGAACGCCGCCCCGGTGCCGAGCACCACGCAGCAGGCCGCCGCACTGACGGTCAGCGCCACCGTGTTGACGAGCAAGGTGCCGACCAGCGGCCGCCACAGCAGTGCGAAAATCTCCGCCGCGCCGGCGGCGACGGCGTCGGCCAAGGTGACGACGATCGGCAGCAGCACCAGGGCGGCGGGCACCGCGGCCACCAGCAGCAGCAGGCCGGGCGGTCGGTGCGCCGGCGCCCAGGCGGACGCAGCCCTTGTCCGTGCGGCCTTGCTCATCGGGGTCATTTCCGGCCGGGTCAGATTAGGCCCGCCCGTTGCAGCAGGCGCGCCGCCGCCCGGTCGGTGCCAAGCTGCGCGGGGCCGATCGCCGGCGGATGCAGACCCGCCATCGGCGCGAGCAGCGGATTCGGTGCCACCCCGGGACGCAGCGGATACTCGTAGTCGACCGAGCTTTTCCCCAGCATCTCCTGCGCCCGTCGGCTTACCAGGAAAGCGAGGAACCGCTGCGCGGCCGGCTGCTGGTGCGAGGAGGCGAGCACCGCCGCACCGGAAACATTGATGAGGTTGCCGATATCGCCAGGCGCGAAATGGGCGATCCGGCTCGGCGTGTGCGCGGCGCCAAGTTCGGTGCGCAGCCGTGCCCAGTAGTAGTTGTTGATGATACCCGTTGCCACGCTGCCGCGATTGACCGCCGCGACCACCGCCTCGTCGTCCTGGTAGATCTCGGCGTTGCGCTTCAGTCCTTCGAGCCAGGCAAGCGTCTTCGCCTCGCCCTCGGTGTGCAGCACCGCGCCCACCAGGGGGAGGAAATCGGCATCGCTTGGCGCGATCGCGACCTTGCCTTTCCATTCCGGCCCGGCGAGCGCGAGCAGGGTGGATGGCAGATCCTGGCGATGGATCATGGACGGATTCCAGGCCAGCACGTTCTGCCGCGCCAGGACGCCCAGCCAGTCGGCATTCGGGGCGCTGTCGGCGCGCGGCACCTGCGCCAGGCTGGCGCCCGCGACCGATGCCAGCAGGTGATGTGCGTCGAGCAGGCTCAGCTCCGGCGAGTTCTCGACGAACACCATATCGGCCGGGGAGCTGCGGCCTTCGCGGATGATCTGGTTGGCGATCTCCGGCCCCTCGCCGCTGTGCACCCGCACGGCGATGCCGGTCTCGGCCTCGAACGCCTTGGTGAGCATCTGCACCACCTGCGGATGCTGGGCGCTGTAGAGGGTCAGGACCGTCTTCGCCTGCGCCGCCTGCGGCGCGCCGAGGGCGAGGAAGGCCGCCACCATGGGCGCAACCAGAGCGCGGGCCCGGCGGCTGCGGCGACGGGCGAGGAGGCGAGGCTGGGCGAGATGCATGCGAGACCGTCCTGCGTGCGGGCCGAGGGGAGACGCAAATGCGAATTGTTCGCACTTGCAGAAGCTCGATAAGAGGCCGTGCCTCTGCTGTCAACGGTCCCGCGCGAACGACGAGCGCAACCGGGCGTGGGGGCTAACCGCGGACGTGGACCGCCCGAGCGGTACGGCAGGGGCGAGCGTACCGCGCCGCGGCGCAAAGCGGCGAACCGCCGTTCGGCTGGCCGCGCAAGGGCGCGCCCCTCCGTGCCCGCGAGGCGCGGCGGGCGGGTGCCGAGCGCGAACTTCCGGCGCCGACAGCCGCCGCAAGTCCGATTGCGTTCCACGTCCTGAGTAGTTTCCGAGGCTCGCATCGCGCGCACCGACGGCTCAACCACGGCGTGCGATCAGCAAAGAGGGTGTCCGCGATGAAGGCTCTTGTCTATCTGGGTCCGGGCGCGAAGGCCCTGGAAGACCGTCCCAAGCCGGTCCTCGCCGCACCTACGGACGTGATCGTCAGGCTCACGCGCACGACGATCTGCGGCACCGACCTGCATATCCTGAAGGGCGACGTGCCGACGTGTCAGCCGGGCCGGATCCTGGGCCATGAGGGCGTGGGCATCGTCGATCAGGCCGGCCCCGCGGTCGCGACATTCAAGCCCGGCGACCGGGTGCTGATCTCCTGCATCAGCGCCTGCGGCACCTGCGTCTATTGCCGCAAGCTCATGTATTCGCATTGCACCACCGGCGGCTGGATCCTCGGCAACACGATCGACGGCACCCAGGCGGAATTCGTGCGCATCCCGCATGCGGACATGAGCCTCTACCCGATTCCGGATGGGGCCGACGAGGAGGCGCTGGTGATGCTCAGCGACATCCTGCCGACCGGGTTCGAGTGCGGCGTGCTGAACGGCAAGGTGGCACCCGGGAGCACCGTGGCGATCGTCGGCGCCGGGCCGATCGGGCTCGCCGCCCTGCTGACCGCGCAGTTCTATGCGCCGGCCGAGATCATCATGATCGATCTCGACGACAACCGGCTTGAAATGGCGACGCGCTTCGGCGCGACGGCCACGGTCAACAGCGGCGACGGCAACGCCCCGGCGACGGTGATGAAACGCACCGGCGGACGCGGCGTGGATACCGCCATCGAGGCGGTGGGCATCCCGGCCACCTTCGAGCTTTGCGAGTCAATCGTGGCGCCGGGCGGCACGATCGCCAACATCGGCGTGCATGGAACGAAGGTGGACCTTCACCTGGAGCATCTATGGGATCGCAACGTCACCATCACCACAAGGCTGGTCGATACCGTCAGCACGCCGATGCTGCTGAGCACCTTGCGCGCGGGCAGGATCGATCCCAAGCGGCTGATCACGCACCGCTTCAAGTTCGATCGCATCCTCGATGCGTATGAGACGTTCGCGCACGCTGCCAGCACCCGGGCGTTGAAAGTGATCATCGAGGCGCAATGACCGACCCGGCGACCCGATCGGGGCGACGGGCCGATCTGCCGCGGCCGGGCTGGATGACCGCGGCGGACCGGAATGTGACGATCATCCGCAGCGGCGCGAACGACAGACGCCGAGGCGGCCATGACATCGGGCACAGGTCCCGCGAGCGTTGATCTGCATCAATGTGGAAGCCGGGGGGGCCGGTTACCCGGTGCTCCGGGCCTTTGCAGGGCGCCCCGTCCAGCATGGGTGCCGTCGCGCGACACCCGGTCCAAGGATTTCTCGTCATGCCGGACATGTCATCCCATGCTCTCCCCCAACTGGCGTCGCCCGATGTCCGGCCGCCGACGGGCTCGCTGCCCCGCGTGAGCACACCGGCCGACCTCGACCGCATGCTGCACGCCTGGCAGGGCCGCTTCACCGGCGGGCGATCCCCCAGCACGGTCAGTCTCGCGTTCCGCGATTGGGCGACCCACCTGGCGAATGCGCCATTCCAGACGGCGGAGTTGGGGCGCACGGCACTGACGCAATGGCAGCGCCTCGTGCAAACGGCGATCGGCGGAGCAGCGCCCGTCGCGCCGCAGCCAGGCGATCATCGCTTCGCGGATCCGGCCTGGCAGCAGCGCCCCTACGACCTGCTCGTCCAGGCGGTTCTGCTCGGCGAGGAATGGTGGGACAAGGTGGTGCACAGCCCGGGCGGCGTCGGCCGGCCCAATGAACGCATCGTCGCCTTCACCGTGCGGCAGTGGCTCGATCTGATGTCGCCGTCCAACGTCCCCTGGCTCAACCCGGAGGTGATCGCGGCCACCCGGGCCAGCGGCGGCCGCAACCTCGTGGCCGGCGTCACCAACTTCCTGCACGACCAGGCCGCAGCGCATGGCGGTGCCGTCACCAGCGGCTTCACCGTCGGCGGCAATCTTGCGGTCACGCCCGGCAAGGTCGTGTTCCGCAATGAGCTGATGGAGCTGATCCAGTATGCGCCGGCAACCGCCAAGGTGAGTGCCCAGCCGGTCCTGATCGTGTCGGCCTGGATCATGAAATACTACATCCTCGATCTGTCGCCGGAGAATTCTCTGGTTCGCTGGCTGGTGGCCCAGGGTCATACGGTGTTCATGATTTCCTGGCGGAATCCGGGCGCGGAGATGCGCGACATCTCGCTCGACGATTACCGCACGCAGGGCGTCATGGCTGCCATCGACGCGGTGCAGGCGATCTGCGGCGACGCGAAGATCCACGCCACCGGCTACTGCCTGGGCGGCACGTTGCTCGCCATCGCCGCCGCCGCCATGGCGCGCGACAACGACGACCGGCTTGCCAGCCTGTCGCTGTTCGCCGCGCAGACCGATTTCACCGAAGCCGGCGAGCTGCAGCTGTTCATCACCACCGACCAGCTCGATTTCCTCAACGACGTCATGCAGACCCAGGGCTACCTGAGCAGCGCGCAGATGGGCGGCGCGTTCCAGATGCTGCAATCGAACGACCTCGTCTGGTCGCGCGCCATCCGCGACTACCTGCTCGGCGAGCGTGAGGCACCGTTCGACCTGATGGCGTGGGACGCCGACGGCACCCGCTTGCCGGCGCGCATGCATATCGAGTACTTGCGCAGCCTGTTCCTGAACAACGCGCTCGCGGAGGGTCGCTTCCAGGTCGCCGGCCGCCCGCTGGCGCTGGATGACATGAAACTTCCGATGTTCGTCGTGGGCACCGAGCGCGACCACATCGCGCCCTGGCAATCGGTGTTCAAGCTGCATCTGCTGAACGATGGGGCGTTGACGTTCGTGCTGACCTCCGGTGGCCACAACGCGGGCATCGTCAGCGAACCCGGTCACAAGCACCGCCACTTCCGCCTGCGCGTCCGCGACGCGGGTGCCCCCACCCTGGGGCCGGAGGAATGGGAACGCGATACCGCGCCGCAGGACGGATCGTGGTGGCCGCAGTGGAGCGCGTGGCTCGATCTTCACTCCCGCGGGCGCGTCGATCCGCCGCCGATGGGCGCGCCCGGCGTCGCACCGCTGGGCGACGCCCCGGGTACCTATGTCCTCGAAGGCTAAGCGCCATGCCCGACGGAACCCCGAGCGCCTTCATCGGGAACCGCACCTTCGATGCGCGGGGAGATCGAGACCGCCGCCTGCATCAGCACGCCTGATAGCAAGATCGCGGTGCGTGTGATCGCCGCCGACAAGGAAGCCATGATCGCGCGCCACACGCAAACCACGATCCACCACGCAGCCGCCTGACAGGAACCCCCCTTCATGGAATCTTCCCTCTCGACCAATCTGCACGGCAAGCGCGGCCTTGTCGTCGGCATCGCCAACGCGTCGAGCATCGCCGCCGGTTGCGCGCGCGCGTTCGTTGCCGCGGGCGCCAGCATTGCTGCAACCTACCTGAACGAGAAGTCGCTGCCCTACGTCCGCCCGGTCACCGAAGCGCTCGGCTGCACCCTGCTGCTGCCCTGCGATGTGCGCATCCCCGGCCAACTGGAGGCCGCCTTCGCCCGGATCGGCACGGAATGGGGCGAGCTTGATTTCCTGCTGCATGCGATCGCTTTCGCCCCCGCCGACGATCTGCATGGTCGCGTGGTGGATTGCAGCGCCGCCGGGTTCGGCCTGGCTATGGACGTCTCCTGCCACTCCTTCCTGCGCATGGCCCGGTTGGCGGAGCCGTTGATGGCGAAGGGCGGAAGCCTCCTGACCGTCACGTTCTACGGCTCCGAACGCGTCGTCGCGCATTACAATCTGATGGGTCCGGTGAAAGCGGCGCTGGAAAGTGCGGTCCGCTACACGGCTGCCGAACTGGGTCCGAAACAGATCCGCGCCAATGCGATCTCGCCCGGACCGATCAGTACAAGGGCGGCCAGCGGGATCGCCCATTTCGACGAACTGCTGGCCGCCGAGGCCGCCGCCGCGCCCGAGCACCAGTTGGTGGACATCGAGGACGTCGGCGCCCTGGCCGCGTTCCTGGTCAGCGATGGCGCGCGCAGGATCACCGGGACCATCATCCCGGTGGATGGCGGACAGCATGTCATTGCGTGACCCGAAGGCCCCGTGGCTGCCGGCCGTAAGTGATTTCCTATTCTGGCGCAGCGGTGCCGGAGCACGAACTTCTGAGGCACATCCGGGTAGACGGGGAACCTGCCGCAGCCCCCACGTCCGATCAGGCGCCAGCTTCGGACGCCAGATCGCGGCAAGGCCGGGCGCCCGCCTGGCCATTGCGAGCGTGCCCGGTCCTTGATCCGTGCCCGACAGGGCGCCTCACACCACCGGGCTCGCCCCGCCATCCATGTTGATCGCCGTCCCGGTCGTGAACCCGCCCAGCTCCGAACACAGCAGGCAGGCCATCGCCGCGAACTCCTCCGGCTTGCCCAGCCGCCCGAGCGGGATGTTCGAACCGAGCTTCGCCGCGAACGCCTCGAACGGTTCGTTCGACCCCTGGGCCGCGTGCCGGCGCACCCACTGGTCCGAAACGATCTGGCCCACCAGCATCGCGTTCACCAGCACGTTGTGCGCGGCACCCTCGTTGGCGAGGATTTTCGTGAGCGACAGCCCCGCGGCGCGCGACACGGCGGTCGGCGCCCCGTTCGCCCGCGGTGCCTTGGCGCCGATGTTCAGCACGTTGATGATCCGTCCCCAGCGCCGGCTTTTCATCCCCGGCAGCGCGAGCCGGCACAGCCGGATCGCGGCGAACAGTTTCAGATCGAGATCTTCCTGCCACATCGCGTCGGTGATCTGCTCGAACGGCATGGCGCGCGAGGTGCCGGCGTTGTTTACCAGGATATCGACATGCCCGAACGCCGCCTCGGCAGCGGCGAAAGCGCGCTGGCAATCGGCTGCCTGCGCCACGTCGGCGGTGACGGCGATCACCCGGCCCTTGGCCTCGGCTTCGATCGCCGCCTTCGCTTCGGCCAGCACGTCGGCACGGCGGGCGAGGATGGCGACGTTGGCACCCGATCGCGCGAACTCGGTCGCCATCGCGAGGCCGAGGCCCTTCGATGCGCCGGTGATGACGGCGCTGCGGCCGGTGAGTGTGATGTCCATGGGCAAGCCTCCCTCGATCGGTTGTATTCGGTTCCCTTGGGCCGCACTGTGCGATCCGATCGGGCGGCGGGCAAGCCGGACTCCGAAGGGCTGAGTGCCAGGGGATGATTGCCAGGGGATGCTTGCGGAGGGGACGATGCTGGAACAGGACGATCTCGCCGCCGCGGCGCGGCTGCTGGACGCATGCCGGGCGCGCGGGGTGCTGCTGGCGACGGCGGAAAGCTGCACCGGCGGGCTGATCGCCGCGGCGCTGACGTCGGTCGGCGGCTCATCGGACGTGGTGGACCGCGGCTTCATCACCTACTCCAACGCGGCGAAGACCGAGATGCTGGGCGTGCCCGCGGCGCTGATCGCCGATCAGGGCGCGGTGAGCGAGGCCGTGGCGCGCGCGATGGCCGAGGGCGCGCTGACCCGCTCGGGTGCCACGATTGCGGTCGCGGTGACCGGAGTGGCCGGCCCGGGCGGGGGATCGGCGGACAAGCCGGTGGGTCTCGTGTGGTTCGGCTTGGCGCAGCGGGGCGCGCCAACGGCCGCCGAGCGCCAGGTGTTCCCCGGCGATCGTACCGCCGTCCGGGCGGCAACGGTGGCGCGCGCGTTCGCGTTGATCGCCGCGCGCGTGGCCTAGCGTGGAAGGGTCTGCGCGGCGGACCGGTGCGGGACGGGCGAGGCGTCGGCCTCAGTGCCGGCATCACCCATACCGGCACTGAGGCGCCGTTGCGCCCGGGGGGACGAAAACGGCAGCCGCGACGCCGTCTCCGGGACCTGCTATTTTCGTGCAGGCAACGACATCGAGTATGGGAACAAAATGACCAGGATGCTGCGATTCCTCTGCGCGGGTCTGCTGCTGGCCGTCGCCCCGGCTGCCGGCGCCATGGCTGCCGGTACCACGTGGGCGCAACTGCGGCCGATGCCGGACGTCGCCCCCGGGGTCGCCGCGTTCCCCCGCCTCGTCGCCCCGCCGGGCGATCGCGCGGCGGCGCGGATCAACGCGGCGCTGGCCAAGGCGGA
>JABBNW010000204.1 GCA_019352115.1 Pseudomonadota bacterium | reverse complement strand
GCGCCGCCCTCAAGGCAGCCCTCGAACGCGGCGGCATCCGCTTCCTCGAAGAAGGTGAAGGCGGCCTCATCCTCGAACGCAGGCCATCAACGCCGCCACCGCGGGCGACCTCTGAGTGAGCGCGGGGCGGCAGCGGTCAGGCGGTCACCGCGAAGCCAGGCCATGCCGCGGCGACGCACAGGCGGCGGTCCGGGGTTGCGGGCGCCGGGCGACGACTGACCGCCCGTCGCGGTGAATCGACGCCAAATGGGGACTCTGCCTAAAGTGTAAGAGGGGCAAAACCCTGGGCACGCAGGTGCAGCATAACGGAGGGAAAGCCAGAGGGATGGCGGAATTCCGACGCTGTTGCCCGGGTGGATGTCACAACAAGCGCTGCCGCATCAGAGTTCGCCCGGGGTTTTGCCCCGGTTGCGCTTTTGCGCAGCGGGAGCAACTCGCCGTCGGCAGGAAGGGGAGCCGCTGCTGTCCTGCGTGCCCAGGCCTGCCGCTGATCGAGGATCCGGACCCACATCTATTGGTGAACGGTGAACTGTTGGGGGCAGCGGCACGACATGCCGCGCAACACGGCGTAGCGTGCATCTTCCGGCTTCCGGTCCGACCACCAGCCGTGTGCGTTCTCGCATCAAGCCCCCGTCGAGAGGCCCGCCGTCCAGTATGTCTCCTCAGCCCGCGCGGCAACGCTCACTTGCGGCGCTGTTTTCGTGGAGCAGCTACCGAAGAGGTCTTGTATCCGGCAACCCTGCCTTTAACATTGTTCCAGTTGCCAGGTGATTGTATCAGTTTCGGTAGGGCAAGGCGCCGGGCCGGGCCCGTTGACGGCGGAAGCAGGCGCAATGGGTCTTCGTCACGAACTCTATTGGCCTTCCTTGCTCGCAACGTGGCTACTCGCGGCAGCCGCGACGGTATTCTTCGGCGAGGGCGCTTCCGCCAATCCCTTGGTCCACATGAAGAGGACCGTCTGGGGATGCGTCGACCCGAACGTCGCCCCGGACTTGAATGATAACCGCGACCCGCGTCGTTCGGACCCTCAGTGGGTGGCGCGAACTAGCTCGGTGGGGCAGTGTGTCACAATATCCACCAAGAGCGTCTGGGAACCGCTGAGTCAGGATTACAACGGCCTGACCTACGTCGCCTACCGCGGCAAGACTCGCAGGCCGGGCTCTTTCTGGGTTCCGACTGCAGCCATCGACTTCGCCGACCCGCTTGGGGTCATTCCGCCATCGCCATCTCCGGGGTCATCGGCATCACCCACATCCGAACTTGCTCCCTTGGCGCTACGGGTCGCGCCCGTGCCACTCCAGGTGCGGACGGCGTCGCCTCAGCCCACTGACTCGGTAGCGCAGGTTCCGGTCGTGCCGGAACCTGCGCAGGCGACGGCCTCTGGGTCGCCCGACGATCCCACCTCCCGAAGCGGCTCCTCCGGCGGCGGCATAGTCATCTTGTTGGTCCTACTGGGCGTGGCATGGGTTATCCATCGGTCACTTCGGCGAGGTCGAGGCTCTGGTCGTCGACATGGAGTCTCATCACAAACGACGGTATCTGCCCCCGCACTGGAGCGGACCCGGAACGTAAACGCCGCAGTGCGTGCCGGGAAACTCACGAGTAAGGCGTCGGCAACCGAAAGCTCCGAGGAGATGAGGGGCTCCACCGTCATCGCCGTGGACATGCTACATTCACATCGGACGGAAATGGCAACGAGCCGTTCCGGCGCTACGAACTCCGACTTCTGGCGCCCGCCGGGAGACGCGGTCACCGTTGCGGGTGCAACCGTGGCGGACGGAATGGTCTACGTCGGCCGCAGCGGGGGGCGTTCGCGCGACCATGATGCCAGCTTCATCGATCCGGCCCTTCCTGTAGCCAGGAGCTCGGCGTCGGCTGGTCCCTTGGGTTACTGGCCCTCGTACGGCGCCATCACTCCGGAATGCAGGCGACGCTACCTGGAATGGCTGGCGTCCGGGAAACGGGCTCCCGACGCGGACGTCGGCTACGTCTTCCTTTACTTCTACGGGTTGGAGCGGCGGCTGCTCCTGGAGGAACCACCGGCCGAAGAGGTCCGGACGCTCGTCCAGGAGCTCGACCGCCTGCGCGCAATCTATGCAGGCAATAAATCCTTCGACGGCTACAGTCGCCGCCTGATCGAGGCAGTCGCCTTCCTCCAGGATGCAGCGGCATCCGGAACCTCGAGTTTTCTCCCCGATCTCGCCGCCCCGTCGGGCGAGATGCCCTTCGCCCTCAAGGTGGCCATCGCGCGCGAAGTGGTCTCGGGTCGTCCTCTCGGTTTCGAACTTGCGGCCGCTGCCCTCTTCGGGCTCAGGGAGTTCTGGTTGGCCCACCGGCACGTCCTGGAGAAGGGCCGCCCGGCCTTCCTGGCCGTATTCCGCGCCCGTTTCGCGACCGCCTTCCCAACCGGCTTCCTTCTGCGGAACCGAAAGGACTCGCGCCTGCAGATCGTCTATCGCGGCGCTTCCGGCGGGCTGGAGGTGGACCTCACTTCTCGCTTGGGGATCAAGGATCTCCCGGACCCGACCATGCTGACCTGGACGAAACTGCTCGCCCTCTCGGCCGCCGTCGCGGAAGAAATCGTGCCCTACGCCAAGGTCCTTTCCTACCACCCAGCACGGGCGAACTCCCTTTCCGGCTTGATCAGCTGCCCTGTGGAGTTGCGCGGTACCGTCGCTCCGGAGGCCCGCCGCTGGCTCGAGGCGCTGCCGTCACCGGCTGCGGTCACGTTTGGGGAACTCGCCGGTCATGCCATAGGCACCACGACCGCGAAGTGGACGATCCGCCATCGGCGGCAAGTCAGCGAGGCGCTCTCGATCCTTGGCTACGCCATGGAGCCGGATCCGGACGACGGCATGGAGAACATCGAGGACGACACGGTCGTCCAGGTCTTCAAATACCCGGGCCGGATGAGGTTACGTGCCCTGGAAGTCGCCTGCGCAGCAGCCATGTTCGTTGCCGCGGTCGGCCGGACGGTTGATGGCAAAGCTCTCGTTGCCGCCGAACACTGGCTGTCCATGATGCCGTCCCGTCTTTCATTGACCTCCGAACAGACGACAAAGCTGCGCGCGCGGCTAATCTGGTTGGGTACGAAGAGCGTCACCCTGGCGAAGGCCAAGAAACTGCTGGGCGACGCCACTACGGAGGAGAAGGAGTTCTGTGCGTGGTCGGCGACGGTGGCCGCGGGCGCGACCGGAAACGTCGGTAAACCCCAGGTTGCCTTGCTCGAAGCGATCCACGATGCCCTGGCGCTGCCGCGTGGCGCGCTCTACGCTGGTTTGCACGCGGGCATCGGTACGGCTACGACGGCCGCGAACGAGCCGATCCTGGTTTCCGACGAAGTCCAGGAAGCGCTGCATCCGATTCCGCGTCCCGCGACGGCGGCGCCCGTGGACCTCGAGCCCAGCCGTCTCGACCGGATCCGTGCGGAAACCGAGCGCGTATCCGTGATGCTCGCGGAGATCTTCGTCGAAGAAGAGCAATCGCCGCAAGCGCCGGAACATGCCGATGGAGGACTGCTGGCCGGTCTGGACGTCGAACACGCTGCGCTTCTGACCCGGCTTCTTTCGCGTGCGGAGTGGTCGCGCGAGGAGTTCGACAGGGCCGCGTCCGAGATCGGGCTGATGCCCGGCGGCGCCATGGAGACCATCAACGAGTGGTCATTCGACCACCACGGCGACGCCGTGCTCGAAGACGGCGAACAGGTCGTGGTCTACCGCGCCCTGCTGCCGACGGGCTCCGAGGCGGCCGCAGTGGAATGACGTCCCAGTCCTGCGCCACAAAGCCCATCTTTCCGGAGACCACCACCCAATGACGACCACGATACCCGTCAAGGAACGTGACGCGGCCTTACAGGCCTTGCGTGCTGGCGTCGTGCCCCGTCTCGGCATACGCCACGTGCAGGTCGGGCGTGCCCGCGAGGTGCAGCAGACCGTGCTGGACATGACGCGCATCGCCGAGGGTGGCTCGGCGGTCCGCTTCGTCATCGGCGAGTATGGCTCGGGTAAGACGTTCTTCCTGACGCTCGCCCGCAACGTCGCCGCGGAGAAGAAACTCGTCGTCATGAACGCCGACCTGTCGCCCGAGCGTCGCCTGCACGCCAGCGGAGGCCAGGCGCGCACCCTATGCGCTGAACTCGTGCTCAGCATGTCGACCCGGACCAAGCCAGACGGCGGCGCGCTGGCGAGCGTGCTGGAACGCTTCCTGGGCGAGGTCCGAAAGCTGGCCGCCGCAGAAGGGCGAGACCCTGGGGCGGTCATCCGCGATCGGCTGGAGACGGTCCGCGAGGGTGTGGCGGGGTTCGATTTCGCCGAGGTCGTTGTCCGCTACTGGCAGGGCTTCGAAGAAGGGAACGAGACGATCAAGACCGCGGCCCTGCGCTGGCTACGGGCGGAGTACTCGCTCAAATCCGAGGCCCGCGAGGTCCTCGGCGTGCGTGCTATCATCGACGACGCAGGCGTCTACGACCACCTCAAGGCCATTTCGCGTCTGGTCCGGCTGGCTGGTTACGATGGCACCTTAGTGGTGCTGGACGAGATGGTGAACCTCTACAAGCTGGTGAACTCGCAGGCGCGCACATCAAACTACGAGCAGGTACTGCGCATCGTGAATGACGTCCTCCAAGGCAACGTCGAGCGGCTAGGCTTCTATTTCGGCGGCACACCGGAGTTCTTGATGGACACGCGTCGGGGCCTGTTCTCCTACGAGGCGCTGCGCTCGCGCCTCGCCGAGAATTCGTTCGCCCGCAATGGTCTCGTCGATCTTTCGGGACCCGTCATACGGCTTCAGAGCCTGACGCCGGACGAAATGCAGGTCCTGCTGGAGCGGCTGCGGCTTTTGTGGGCCGGAGGCGACCCGCAGCGCCTGCCGGTGTCGGACGAGGCGCTGCCCGCATTCCTCCGGCACTGCTCGAAGAAGATAGGCGACGACTACTTCCGGACGCCCCGCAACACGATTCGGGCCTTCCTCGACCTGTTGGCGATCCTTGCGCAGAACCCCGGCTCGGATTGGGCCACGCTGCTGGGCTCAGTCGAGGTCGTTTCCGATCGCCCTCTGTCGCAGCCCGACGTCGAAGATGACTTCTCGGCGTTCGCCATCGCCAAGCCCGAAATCAGCGAACTACCCGCCGACGACGGGCTGGCCACCTATCACTGATAGTCCAGCGAAGCGAGCCGGATGACCGCCTTCGACACCCTGAACGAGAAGGTGCGGCGCTGGATATGGCAGCAGGGCTGGGAGGGGCTGCGGGACGTCCAGGAGCGCTCAATCCCGATCCTGCTCGCTGGCGACCGTGATCTCGTCATCATGGCGGCCACCGCAGGCGGGAAGACCGAAGCGGCGTTCCTGCCAATAGTGTCGAAACTCGCGGGCGATCAGCCTGCCGCCGGTGACGGGTTCCAGGCCGTCTACGTCAGTCCAATGCGGGCGCTCATCAACGACCAGTTCGGGCGGATGGAAAGCCTTTGCGCTGAGCTCGACGTCGAGGTCACCAAATGGCATGGTGACGTATCGGAGAGCGTGAAGGCCAGGGCGCGCAAGAATCCGTCGGGCATCGTCCTCATCACCCCGGAGTCCCTCGAGGCGCTGCTCGTACGTCGCGGCAAGGAGATCCGGCGCCTCTTCCGCGGTCTGCGATACGTAGTCATCGACGAGATGCACGTCTTCCTCGACGACCCGCGCGGAAAGCAGCTGCAATCCGTCCTGCACCGGATCGACTTGGCCGCCGGAGCGCGGCCCGTGCGGGTTGGCCTGTCGGCCACCCTGGCCGACGAGCAGGCGGCACGCGTGTTCCTGCGCCCCCTCGAGCCGTCGCGCGTTGTTGTCCTGCCTCCCGGTCCCGGCGGGCCGCCGATCAAGCTCCAGCTGCGCGGATACGTCCGCGCTACCAGCTTTAAGCAAGGGCGGCAGGCGCAGGGCGGAGACGACGTGGTCGCGACGGTGGATCCCGCGGACGTGGCGATCGCCCGCCACCTCTTCGAAACCCACCGCGGGCACCGCAGCCTCATCTTCGCAGGTGCGCGCGGCGCGGTGGAGACCATCACCGTCCGGCTGTCGGAGATGGGCGAGGCGGCGGGCGTGCCCGAGGAGTTCTTCGCCCATCACGGCAACCTGTCGCGCGAGCACCGGGAGCATGCCGAGCGGCGAATGAAGGACAGGAGCCGCCCCGCATCCATCGTCTGCACGACGACCTTGGAGCTGGGTATCGACGTTGGCGAGATCGAGGCGGTCGCCCAGCTCGGCCCAGGCCACACCGTATCGGGTATGCGGCAACGCCTCGGTCGGTCCGGGCGGCGCCCGGGACACGCAGCGGTCATGCGGGTCTACGTCAAGGAGGCGGAGCTCACCGACACAGCACATCCATTGGACGCGCTCCGTGTGCAGACAGTGCAGGCGATCGCGATGCTGAACCTGATGCTGAGGAAATGGAACGAGCCGCCCGAGCCCAAGCGCCTGCACCTGTCCACGATGCTGCACCAAGTAATCGCCCTAGTCGGTCAGCGCGGCGGCATCACGGCTGCCGAGGCATGGGACGTCCTGATCCGCAGCGGCAGCTTCGGCGGCGTGGACGCCGGATTGTTCAAACGCCTCCTGCGGAGGATGGGCGATCCCGAAGTTGGACTGCTCGAGCAAGCCGCAGATGGTACTCTTCTGCCGGGCCCGGCGGGAGAGCGCCTGCTGGAGAGCCGGGACATCTTCGCCGTGTTCATCTCGCCCGAGGAGTACAAGGTCATCGCCGAGGGCGGACGCGCGGTCGGGCAGGTTCCCGGCGAAAATCCCTTCACGCCCGGCGAGATGTTGATGCTGGCCGGTCGTCGGTGGCGCATCGTGGAGGTGGACGCTGCGCGGCGCGAACTCTCGGTCCGGCCCGCCAGAGGCGGCAACCCGCCGCTCTTCGGGGGCGACATGAGATCCCCTTCCGATGGAGTCGTCCAGGAGATGCGGCGGATGTGGGAGGATCTTCCCATTCCGGCCTACCTGGACGCGACTGCCAAGCAACACCTGGTGGAGGCGCGCACCATGTATGACCGCCTTGGTCTACGCGATGTCTCGGTGGCGCGATACGATGGCCAGCTGCTTCTCTTCCCCTGGATCGGGGAGCGGAGCCAACAGGCACTCGTGTTGGCATTGGTCCAGGCAGAACTTGAGCCCGTCCCGCTCGGCGTGGCCGTGGGCGTTTCCGCCGACAAGGAGGCCGCTCTGGTCGCCACGCTTTCCGGCCTGGCGAGCGGACCGCCTCCCGAGGCGATGGCCCTGGCTGCTCTGGTCGAGAACAAGGAAATCGAGAAGTTCGATTCCTTCCTGGGCGACGAGCTGCTGACGCTCGCGTGGGCTCGGGACCGGATTGATTCCGACGGCCTTCCCGCATTGGCGGCCGGACTGCTGGCCTCGTTCGCCCCGCCTGAGTGTTGATCGGCACGGGACTAGGACCCCTCTCGATGGCCGCACATCAGACTCCGACCAGTGATGTGATTGGTTTTTTCCGATGCAGACTTCTGATGCGAAATTCCAGCCCGCCCTGTCCCCGAAAACGATCCCTTTCTGACGATTCCGGTGTGCCCCATGCCGGCGACACCGTTGCAGATTGGCCGTGATCTGCGCAAATCAGCGATGCTCGATAACGCCTGAGTTGAGACCTGCCCATGTCTGATTCCTGGAAGCATCACTTCGTCCCGGCCTTCTATCTCAAGCAGTGGGCAGCTGCTGACGGCCAACTGTGCCAATTCAGTCGTCCCCATATCGACCTACGCGCGCGGCGCGTCCATCCCAACGCGACGGGATTCGTGCCCCACCTCAACACCATTCCCGGCCTGCCAGAGGGGCGGCGAAGCGAGCTTGAAGCCAAGGTCATGCAACCCATCGATGCTAGCGCAGCGAAGGCACTGCATCTCCTGCTGCACGGAGAGCCTGCCGACTTCAATGTCGACATCCTGAGTGACTGGTCCCGCTTCATTATGTCCCTGGTTCATCGCCATCCCCAGAAATTCGCTTGGTTTAAAGAGGAGGTGCGCAAGTTCTACAGCAACAATCGACCAAAGATTAAAGCAACCTACGATCGCGTCCGCACGGATGCCGACCCGCCCACATATGCTGATTATGAGGCCAGCTTACTAATACCCCAACACTATACGTGACATATTAGCTTGTTACGCCTATAGTCTCAGGCATGGACAAGATCGATTTTCGCAGCCGAGGCCGCGCCGC
>JABBNW010000203.1 GCA_019352115.1 Pseudomonadota bacterium | reverse complement strand
AACTCCTCCGGCACGTCGCGCCCGAAATCGGTGAAGGCGCGTTTCACGGCTTCCACCGTGCCGCCGAACACCTGCTTGCGGTTCTCCCGCGCCCAGGCGCTCGACCCGACGACGGTATCGAGACTGCCCTGGAACTGCGGCATCACGTAGCGGGCGAACAGTTCGTAGCTGCGCATGATCTGTTCGCGGCTGGCCCATTCGTGCGCGCGGAACAGGATGCCGCCGAAGCCGCCCTGGCTGTAGTCGAGCAGCCGGCGGATTCCCTTCGCCACCGTGTCCGGGGAGCCGACGAGGGTGGTTCCCATCTTCACCCCCTCGCGCAGCGGATCGTCGGACCGGCCGGGCGGGCGGCCGAGGGTGTCTTCGAAATAGCTCACGGTTTCGACCCGTTCGCCTTTCGCCACTTCGCGCAGGGCCTGCTCGTCGTCCTCGGCCAGGTGCGCGTTCACGACCACCCGCCAGTTCTTGCGGCTGACCGTCTTGCCGGCCTTGGCGGCGGCGTCCTCGGCGATCTTCCACTGGGTCGCGAGCGCTTCCGGCCCGCCCGGCAGCCCGGCTCCGATCGACAGCACGCCGACGCCGTGGGTGCCGGCGGCGATCATGCCGAACGGGGTGATGGTGCTGGCGACCGCGATCTCGAAATGCGGGTCGGTGTAGGGGGCGAGGTGCAGGCGGGCCTCGCGCATCTCGAACCAGTCGGTCTTCAACGTCACCGGCTCTTCGCATTTGAGCAGCCGCATGATCGCGTCCATCGCCTCCAGCATGCGCGGGCGCTGGGTGGAGGGCTCGATGCCGAGCATGTATGCGTCCGACGTCAGCGCCCCCGGCCCGCAGCCCAGCATGGCGCGCCCGCGGGTCATGTGGTCGAGCTGCACGAAGCGCTGCGCCACCAGGAACGGATGGTGGTACGGCAGGCTGGTCACGCCCGAGCCCAGCTTGATGTGCTTGGTGCGCTCCGCCGCCGCGGCGATGATGAGCTCGGGCGAGGCGATCAGTTCCCAGCCGGCCGAGTGGTGTTCGCCGACCCAGGCTTCGTCGTAGCCGAGGTGATCGAGCCATTCCAGCAGTTCGACATCGCGGCCGATGGCAAGCGTGGGGTTTTCGCCCAGCCGGTGGAACGGGGCGAGGAAGATGCCGAATTTCAGGCCGCGATGCGCCATGCCTCAGGTCTCCGATTTGCTTTTCGCCTCCTACGACCTTACCCGCCGGTAGCCAAGACGCGGACATCCGTGGCATGGTCGCGCCCAACGCAACGGGGGGACACGCGGCGATGCGGCTTGCGGGCAAGGTGGCACTCATCAGCGGCGCGGCCTCCGGCATGGGGGCGGCGACGGCACGCCGTTTCGGCGCCGAGGGGGCGAAGGTCGTCGTGGCCGATCTGCTGCAAGCCGACGGCGAAGCGGTGGCAGCCGCGATCCGCGCCGCCGGCGGAGAAGCGCGCTTCGTCCCTCTGGACGTGACGGAGGAAGCGAGCTGGCGCGCGGCGGTCGCGGCCACGGTGGCCGCGTACGGCCGGCTGGACATCGCGGTGAACAACGCCGGCATCAGCGGCAGCAAGGTCACCGACACGTTGGAGACCGAGGCCTGGTATCGGCTGATGGCGGTGAACGCCAGCGGCGTGTTCCTCGGGATGAAGTTCCAGATTCCCGAGATGCAGCGGACCGGTGGCGGGTCGATCGTGAATTTGTCCTCGATCTCCGGCAACGCGGGCCAGAACCATATCCATCTCGGCTACAATGCGTCCAAGGGCGCGGTGCGGATCATGAGCAAGTCGGCCGCGGTGCAGTTCGGCAAGGACAACATCCGGGTCAACACCGTGCACCCCGGGCTGATGCCGCCGATGCGCACGTCGGGCGCGACGGCCGACCCCGTGGTGCGGGCGAAGATGCTGAAGCGGGTGCCGCTGGGACGCACGGGAGAGGTGGACGAGGTGGCCAACGCCGTGCTGTTCCTGGCGTCGGACGAGGCTTCCTACGTCACCGGCGCCGAGCTTCATGTCGATGGCGGCTATTTGGCCGGCTAAGGGAAAGGACCGTTCCATGCGCCTGACCGAGATGCAGTTGCAGCAGTTCGCGACCGAGGGCTGGCTGTTCCTGCCCGAACTGTTCACCCCGGAGGAAGTGGCGGTCCTGGGTGCCGAGGCGGAAGCGATCTTCCGCACCCCGCGCGAGGAGATCTGGCGCGAGAAATCCGGCGCCCCGCGCACCGCCTTCGCCGCGCACACGTACAACGAGGCGTTCCGCCTGCTCGGCGCGCATCCGCGCCTGATCGAGCCGGTGGAGCAGGTGTTCGCCGACCGGCTCTACATGCACCAGTTCAAGATCAACGCGAAGGCGGCGTTCGACGGCGACGTCTGGCAGTGGCACCAGGACTACGGCACCTGGGCGCGCGACGACGGCATGCCGGAGGCGCGCGCGATGAACATCGCCGTGTTCGTCGACGAGGTGATGCCGATCAACGGGCCGCTGATGCTGGTCCCGCGCAGCCATCGCCACGGGGTGCTGGACGCGGGGCACGACCTGGCGACGACGTCCTATCCGCTGTGGACGTTGGATCAGGACACGGTGGGGCGGCTGGTCGATGCGGGCGGGATCGTGGCGCCGGTGGGCAAGCCGGGCGGCGTGCTGCTGTTCCACGGCAACCTGGTGCACGGCTCGGCGGGAAACATCACACCCTATCCGCGCAAGATCGTCTATTTGACCCTGAACGCGGTCGGCAACGCGATCCGCACGCCGACCCGGCCGGAATGGATCGCGCACCGGGATTTCACGCCGATCGAACCGGTGGCGGACGACGCGCTGGCGGCCTATGCACAGCGGTTCGCGCGGGCGGCGGAGTAGGCGACAGCACCGTCCGCGGCAACGCAGGAAGGTCGACCGATGCACCGATCCGGATCGACCGAAGTCATCCTACCAGCCGTCGGGCCCGCCCTCGAGCCGACCGGTCCCGCCGCTGCGGTCGTGGCGGCGCGAAAGCCTGGCGGACGCGTTCTCGCCATCCTCCGCAATATCGGCCCCGGCCTGGTCACCGGCGCGGCCGACGACGACCCGAGCGGCATCGTCACCTACACCCAGGCCGGCGCGGCGTTCGGCTACGGGCTGGGGTGGGCGGTCGTGCTCACCCTGCCCTTCATGGTGGCGGTGCAGGAAATCAGCGCCCGCATCGGCCGGGTCACCGGCGCCGGCATCGCCGGGACTTTGCGCGCGCACGCCCCGCGCCCGTTGCTTCTGGTGATCGTGTGGCTGGTGGTGGTGGCCAACGTCATCAACCTCGGGGCCGATCTCGGCGGCATGGCGGACGTGACCCGCCTGCTGCTCGGCGGGCCGGCCTGGCTATATGCCGTCGTGTTCGCGGTGTTCTGCGTGGGCGTCGAAATCTGGGTCGCCTACCCGCAATACGTGATGTTCCTGAAATATCTGACCCTCACCCTGCTCGCCTACGTGGCGCTGCTGTTCGCGGTCCATGTGCCCTGGCTGGCGGTGCTGGAGGGCATCGTGCTGCCGCGGGTCGGCCTCACCCGCGACGCCGTCACCACCCTGGTGGGCGTGCTCGGCACCACGATCAGCCCCTACCTGTTCATCTGGCAGGCGTCGGAGGAAGTGGAGGACGCGCGCATCGGCCCCGACCCGCGCCCGCTGCGCGCACGCACCCGCAAGCGGGACCGCGCCGGGAACGAGACCGAGATCGCGCGCATCGGCTTCGATACCTGGTCGGGGATGAGCTACTCCAACGTCGTCTCGCTTTCGATCATCGTCGGCACCGCGGCCACCCTGCACGCGCATGGGATCACCACGATCGACTCGGCGGCGCAGGCAGCCTCGGCCCTGGCGCCGATCGCGGGACATCTGGCGACGGTGATCTTCGCCCTCGGCATCATCGGCACCGGGCTGCTGGCGGTCCCGGTGCTCGCCGGGTCCACCGCCTATGCGCTGGGTGAGGCGTCGGGGTGGGCGGTGGGACTGGGGCGGCAGCCGAAGAAGGCGCGGGCGTTCTACGGGACGATCGCGGCGGCCACCCTGGTGGGCGGGGCGATCGTGTTCTCGCCGATCGACCCGATGCAGGCGCTGTTCTTCTCGGCGGTGATCAACGGCGCGGTCGCCGGCCCGATCATCGTCGTCATGGTGATCCTGGGATCGATGCCGCGGGTGATGGGCGCGTTCGTGCTGTCGCGCTGGCTGCGGGTGATGGGCTGGGCGACCGCGGTCCTGATGGTGGGGACCACGATCGCCATGGTGGTGCTGTAGCGGGCCGGAAAAAACGCGACGCGGTCGCCCGGCCCAGTGACTGCGTCCGAGGGGGCTGCGTTCGAGGGGGGGCGGCCGGTCAGCCGGCGATCGCACCTATCTCAGGATCTTCCAGGCGCCGTCCGGGGTCTGGCACCAGGTAAGGTAATAGCGCTGCGGCTGCGGTTCCTCGCGCGAGACGATGTCGTGCCGCAGCAGATGGCAGGTCCGACCGTGCTCGTGGAATATCCGCTCGACCGTGGAAGTTCCGTGGTCGCCGGTTTTCGGGTTGCTCCAGGCAGCCGTCGTGCCGACCGCGACGTGCGGCGCAAGATTGACCCGGTTGACGCTCCCCATCATGAGGTCGAGGTCGTGACTGGAGAGCCCAGGTTCGCTGCGCCCCACGAAGGGATTGATCTGCGCCTGCGCCTGCGGCGCCATGAGCGTGAACGCGACGGCGGCGAAAACCCAATACCGCCCCAGTCCCACTCTGCCTTGCCTCTTTTCCAGCGTCGGCCGTCTGCCTGGCATGTCTTTCGTGCCTTCCCGATGTGCGTCCCGTCTGCCTCGGCCGGCCCGCTGCCGCGCGCAACGGATACCTCCGGGGCCGACCGGTCTCGTAACGGATCGCGGCGCCCGATTTCCCGGGCGGCGGTCGACCGAGCGGGGCCGATCAGCCGGCGCCCCGGGATTTTTAGGTCATTCCGGCGGACGACACCATAGCTGCACGGCCGCGCGGCCGCCCCCGCCCCGCCTGCGGTTTCCCCGCTGCCCGGTTTGCGCCAAACTCCCCGCAGGCCACGCGCAGCGCAGGAGACCGGGACCCATGCCCCCCACCGCCGCCCTATCCGATTTCGTCGCCACGCTTACCCTCGACCGCCTGCCGCCGGAGGTCACCGATCGCGCCCGCTTCCTGCTGCTCGACCTGATCGGCAACATCGTCCGCGCCCGCCACGATGCGGAAAGCACCGACAGCTTCCTCCGCGCCGTCCGCGCGCTCGGGTTCGCCGGCGGCAATTCGGGCGTGTTCGGCGATGCCGCGCGCTACACCCCGCCGGGGGCGGCGCTGTTGAACGGCGCGCTGGGGCATTCGCTCGATTTCGACGACACCCACGCCGCCGGCAGCCTGCATCCCGGCGCCCCGGTCATCCCCGCCGCCCTGGCGGCCGGGGAGATGGTGGGCGCGTCCGGCGCGGACGTGCTCGCCGCGATCGTTGCGGGCTACGAGGTGACGTGCCGGATCGCGCTCGCGCTGCCGGCCGGGGCGCATTACGACCGCGGCTTCCATCCCTCGGCCACCTGCGGCGCGTTCGGTGCCGCCGCCGCCGCCGGGCGGGTGTTCGGGCTCGATGCGGAGGCCATCGCCGGCGCGCTCGGCACCGTGCTGAGCCAGGCCGCCGGCAGCCTGGAATTCCTGGTCAACGGCGCCTGGACCAAGCGCTTCCAGGTCGGCTGGGCGGCGACCAACGGCCTGGTCGCGGCCACCCTGGTGCGCGAGGGCTTCAAGGGCGCGGCCGAGGCGCTGGAAGGCCGGCACGGCTTCCTGCGCGCCTACGCGCCCGATCCGAAGCCGGAGCGGGTCACGCAGGACCTGGGCCACGTGTTCGAGCTGATGGCGACCGCGGTGAAACCCTACCCGTCCTGCCGCTACGGCCACGCCAGCATCGACGCGGCGCTGGCGTTGCGCGCCGAACTCGGCCTGCGCGCGGGGGAGATCGAGGCGGTCACCCTCGGCCTGCCGCACGCCGGCATGACCCTGATCGGCGCGCCGGCGGAGAAGAAATCCAACCCGCGCAACGTGGTGGACGGGCAGTTCAGCGGGCCGTTCGTGGTGGCCTGCGCGCTCGCGACCGGGGCGATGGGCTGGGACAGCTACAAGCTGCTGGAAGACCCGGAAATCCGCACCCTGCTGCCGAAAATCCGCTGCGAATTCGATCCGGAGATCGAGGCCGAGTTCCCCGCCAACATGTCGGGCAAGGTTACCTTGCGCGCGCGGGGGGAGACGTTCGTGAAGAAGATCGTGGTGCCGAAAGGCGAACCGGCGAATTTCCTGACCGAGGCCGAATTGCGCGCCAAGTTCCACGGCCTCGCCGACACGGTGCTGGGCGCCGATCGCGCGGCGCGGCTGGCGGATGCGGTGCTGGGGATCGCGCAGGCGGCGGATGTGTCGGCGCTGATGCGGCTCGCCGCGCCGCTGGCGGCGACCCGGTTGGCGGGGGAATAGGTCCGGTCGCCGCGCAGCCCGGGGCGGGGACGGTCCCGGCCCGGCCGGTCGGCCGGACCCGTATGTTAGGAGCCTGTCGGAGTGGGCACGTTGACGCAATTATCGGTCTCCATAACGCTCCCCCTTATCTCTATCTTCTGGTTCTTCGGAACGTCTTGGAAGAATTATCCATTTCGTTTCTGATTTGTGCTTAAGTCCGACAGGCTGCTAGAGGCGGCAACGGTGGAGGCGGCCAGCACGATCATGCTGTTGATGGCGATCGAGGCGATGTATTCGGGCAAACGGACGATCCGCCTGTTTGTGGACAATGCGAGGTACCATCACGCGAAGCTGGCGCAGCCGGGCCGTCGGATCAAGCTGCACTTCATCGCGGCCTATTGCCCACACCTCGAACCGATCGAGCGACCGTAGGGGTTGATGCACAAGCACATCACTCACAACCGCCGCCCTGCGACGTTCGCCGATTTCCGCTATGCCATCCTGAGGTTCCTGCGCGAGGAGGTGCCGAGAAAATGGCGCGTCCATTGCGACGACGTATCCGATAACTTCCGCGTGATCTCACCGCAAGATTTTCGGATCCCGGCGTAAGCGGGGCATACAATGGAATCTGCGGGTCGCTGGGCGCCGAATTGAACGCCGAGGCGGAACGCCAAGCCTGGTGGCAACCAAAACTTGTCACGGCGCCCGGGACATAACCGGTTGGGTTTCAGGCTGAAACGGTGTGGCTTTTCAGACCACGCTCGGCGTCGATCATATAATCACGGGTCATCGGAACGCGGTCCCAGGTTTTGGCCAGTTGGAGCTGGAACACCATGTTGGTGCGCCGGCGGAAACCGATCTCGCAAAGGGTGAGATAGAATTCCCACATGCGAAAGAATCGCTCGTCATAGAGGCCGATGATTGCGTTGCGGTTCATCGCCACCCGCTGGCGCCAGTGCCGAAGCGTTTCGGCATAATGCAGCCGCAGGATTTCGAGATCGGTGGCAAACAGGCCGCTGGGTTCGACAGAGGCGAACAGCTCCGACAGCGATGGCGTATCGGCGCCGGGAAAGATGTGCTTGCGGATGAACGGATTGATTGGACCGGGCAGGCCGGCATCCCCGATCGCGTGCAGCAGGGCAATCCCGTCGGGTTTCAGCAGATCGCTGAGTTTTCCGAAGAATTCTCCGTAATTGCGTTTGCCGACATGCTCGAACATGCCGACCGAGACTATCCTGTCATAGTGGCCGCTCTCCTGGCGGTAATCGAGCAATTCGAACCGCACACGGTCGGCGAGTCCCGCCGCGGCGGCGCGCTCCTGACTGACCTTGTGCTGTTCGACGCTGAGTGTCAGGCCGGTGACGTCGGCACCGGAAACCTGCGCCAGGTACAGCGCCAGTCCGCCCCAACCCGAGCCGATATCCAGGATTTTCAAGCCGGGCCGATCCAGAACCAGCTTTGCCGCGATATGCCGCTTCTTGTTGTCCTGGGCTTCCTCGAGCGTATCGTCCGGGGAGCGGAAATAGGCACAAGAATATTGCCGATCGGTATCCAGGAACAACGCGTAGAGTTCGCCCGAAAGGTCGTAGTGCGTGGCGACATTGCGCTGCGCTCTGGCAGGCGGATTTTTCTGCTTCAGCAGCTTGCGGCCTTTTCCGAGCATCGCCAGCCATGCATTGTCGTCGTGATGGTTCATATTCAGGGCGAGGATATCGATGAAATCATAGAGGGAGCCCGCTTCGATCGTGAGCGTCCCGTCCATGTACGCCTCGCCGATCACCAGGGCCGGGTTGA
>JABBNW010000202.1 GCA_019352115.1 Pseudomonadota bacterium | reverse complement strand
CAAGGCCAGGGGCGCTGCCCCTGGACCCCGCCAGGGAACTCGTCCCCTGGACCCCTTCGACTGGTTCCAAGGGCTAGCCCTTGGCGGGGGTCCAGGGGGCAGCGCCCCCTGGCCTTCCTTGCCTTCCCCCCGAACCGCCATGGTCCTCGCCGCCGGTCTCGGCACCCGCATGCGGCCCCTGACGGAAGCGACCGCAAAGCCGCTGCTGCTGTTGGGGGGGCGGTCCTTGCTGGACCATGCGCTGGACCGATTGGCGGCGGTGGGGGTTTCGTTCGCCGTCGTGAACGCTTTCTGGCAGGCCGATCGTGTGGCGGCGGCCTTGGCCGCGCGGCGGGATCCGCGCGTGGAGGTGGTGCGAGAGGCGGCGTTGCTCGACACCGGCGGGGGTGTGCGGGCGGTGCTCGACCGGCTGGGGGGTGATCCGTTCTTCGTCGTGAACGGCGATGCATTCTGGCTGGACGGCCCGCGGCCGGCGCTGGCGCGGCTGGTGGCGGCGTTCGACCCGGCGGCGGTGGATGGGGTGCTGCTGGTGCATCGGACCTGCCAGGTGCAGGCGGACGTGGGGCTGGGGGATTTCGTGCTCGACCCGTGGGGCGGGCTGCGGCGGCGGCGGGAGCGGGAGGTGGCGCCGTATCTTTACGCCGGCGTGCAACTGATCGCGCCGGCGCTGCTCGCGGACATGCCGGCGGGTGCGTTCAGCATGAACCGCGCCTGGGACCGCGCGTTGGCGGCCGGGCGGCTGCGCGCCATCGTGCATGACGGGCTGTGGTTTCATCTCTCCACCCCGCCCGACCTGGCCGAGGCGGAGGCGGTGCTGCACGAAAACCGCACCGGCGATACGCGGTGAACCTGTTCACCTTGCCGCCGGACGCGCCGTTCCTGGATGCGATCGCGTCCGCCTGGCTGGAACGGGCGGGCACGGACGATCCGCTGGCGACGGCGCGCGGGCTGATCCTGCTGCCCACGCGGCGCGCGGCGCGGGCGCTGGCGGAGGCGTTCCTGCGCGTCTCCGGCGGGCGCGCCCTGGTATTGCCGCGGATCACCGCGCTGGGCGCGCTGGACGAGGCGCCGCTGGCGCTGTCCGGCGCGCTCGATCTGCCGCCGGCGGTCGATCCCGCCCTGCGGCTGGCGGCGTTGGCGCGGCTGATCCTGGCGATGGGCGGGCATTATGGCGCGCCGGAGACCGCCGATCGGGCCTGGGCGCTGGCGGCGGAGCTGGCGGCGCTGATGGACGAGGCGGAGCGGGCGGAGATCGACCTCGGCGCCAGCCTGCCGGGCGCGGCCGATCCGGCGTTCGCGGCGCATTGGGCGGTGACGGTGGAATTCCTGCGCATCGTGACCGCCACCTGGCCGCGCTGGCTGGAGGAGCAAGGGCTGGCGAACCCGACGGCGCGCGCGGTGGCGCTGCTCGATGCGCAGGCGCGGGCGTGGGAATGCGAGGCGCCGGAGGACCCGGTCTGGCTGGTCGGCAGCACGGGCGGAATCCCGGCGGTGGGGCGGCTGGCGCGAGTGGTGGCGCGGCTGGCGTCGGGGGCGGTGGTGCTCCCGGGGCTCGATCTGGCGCTGGAGGACGCGGCCTGGGCGGCGCTGGACCCGCAGCATCCGCAGGCGGGGTTGCGGGGCTTGCTGGATCGGCTGGGCGCGACCCGGGCGGATGTGCGGGTCTGGCCGCAGCCGGGTGGCGATCGGGCTTCTCCCCTCCCCTTGCGGGAGGGGTTGGGGGAGGGGGGCGCGCCGCACGAAACCCCGTGCGGTTCGCACCCCTCCCCCGACCCCTCCCGCAAGGGGAGGGGAGAAGGAGGGGGGAGGGGAGAAGGGGTCCCGGCGGGGCGGGTGGCGCTGCTGCGGCGGGCGCTGCTGCCGGGCATGGCGCTGGCCGACTGGCAGGACCGGGCGGCGGACGCGCCGGACGCGGTGGCCGGGCTGTTCCGCCTCGATCCCGACGACCCGCGCGAGGAAGCGGCGGCCATCGCGCTGATCCTGCGCGGCACGCTGGAACGGCCTGGGGCGCTGGCGGCACTGGTGACGCCGGATCGGGCGCTGGCCGCGCGGGTGGCGGCGGAGTTGCTGCGCTGGGGCGTGATCGCCGACGACAGCGCCGGGGAGAGGCTGGCCGAAACCCCGCCCGCCGTGCTGCTGCGCCTGCTGGTGCGCGCGATCGCCGACGATCTGGCGCCGGTGCCGCTGCTGGCCTTGCTGAAACACCCGCTCGCCGCGGCGGGGCTGGCGCCGGTCGCCTGCCGCGCCGGCGTGCGGGCGCTGGAGATCGCGGTCCTGCGCGGCCCGCGCCCGCCGCCGGGGCTGACGGGCTTGCGCACCGCCATCGCCGGGCTGGCACCGGACGCGCGCGCCCCGCACGAGGCGTTTCTCGCCCGGGTGGAAGCCTGCCTTGCCCCCGCCTTGCGCATGGAGGCCGGCGTCGCCGCCGCCCCGGCCGAGGCGCTGGACGGGCTGATCGCCGCCGCCGAACGCCTGGCCGCGACCGACGAAACGGACGGTCCCGCCAGGCTCTGGGCCGGCGAGGAGGGGGCGGCGCTGGCCGAGCACCTGGGCGCCCTGCGCGAGGCCCTGCCGCTGCTGCCCGACCAGCGCCGCGCGGTGTTCCCCGCCCTGCTCGATGCGCTGCTGGAAGGCCCCGTGGTGCGCTCCCGCCGCGGCCTGCGCGGGCGGGAGGGCGTGGAGCATCCGCGCGTGTTCATCTGGGGCCTGCTGGAAGCGCGGTTGCAGCAAGCGGAGACCATCGTCCTCGGCGGGCTGGTGGAGGGCGTGTGGCCGCCGGCGGTTGATCCCGGCCCGTGGCTGTCGCGGCCGATGCGCACGACGATCGGCCTGCCCGCGCCGGAGGAAGCCGTGGGCCAGGCGGCGCATGATTTCGTCTCGGCCGCCTGCGCCGCGCCGGAGGTGGTGCTGTCCTGCCCGCGCCGGCGCGACGGGGCGCCCGCGGTGCCGGCGCGCTGGCTGGCGCGGATCGAGGCGTTCCTCAACGGACGCGGCGCGGCGCTGGCCGCCCATCCGGCGCTGGGCTGGGCGCGGCTGCTCGATCAGCCGGACGGTCCGCCGCGCGCCGCCGCGGCGCCGGTGCCGCGCCCGTCGGTCGCGCGCCGGCCGCGCCGGCTGAGCGTGACCGAGATCGAGACCTGGCTGCGCGATCCCTATGCGATCTACGCGCGGCATGTGCTGCGGCTGGTCCCGCTCGATCCGGTGGAGCAGGAAACCGACGCGGCGGATTACGGCACCCTGGTGCATCGCGGGCTGCATGCGTTCCTCGCCGAGGCGGGCGCGCGCTGGCCCCCGGGGGCGGCGGCGCGGTTGCGGCATCATCTGCTGGCGGCGTTGCAGCGGGCGGGATTGCGCCCGGCGCTGGCGAACTGGTGGGCGCCGCGGCTGGAACGCATCGCCGACTGGGTGGCGGAGATCGAGCGCGATCGCCGCTCCGTCGCGCCGCTGGCCGCGCTGTGGCCGGAGGTGGCGGGGAAATGGGACCTGGCGCGCCCCGGCGGGCGGTTCGAGCTGCGCGGCCGGGCGGACCGGATCGAGCGCCGGGCGGACGGGCGGCTCGCGATCCTGGACTACAAGACCGGCCGGCCGCCGTCCCCGGGCGAGGTGGCCGCCGGCCTGGCGCCGCAATTGCTGCTGGAGGCGGCGATGGCGCAGGCGGGCGGGTTCGGGCCGGAGCGGGTCGGGGCGGTGGCGGAGCTTGCCTACTGGCACGTGAGCGGGGGGTACGAGCCGGGCAAGGCGATCAGCCTGTTCAAGGGCGATCCGACGGCGATCGCGGACGCGGTGGCGGTGGCGGCGGACGCGCTGGCGGCGCTGATCGATGCGTTCGACGATCCGGCGCGGGCCTATCTGTCGCAGCCGCATCCCGGCCGGGCGCCGCGGTTTCCCGATTACGCGCAACTGGCGCGGGTGGCGGAGCGGGCGGCGGCGGGGGAGGGGGACGGGGAGTGACTTGCGAGGGGCGGGATTTTTTGCTATCGTGATAGCATTCCTGGAGGATTTCGCCGTGACCCAAATTCTGGTGCGCAATCTCGACGATGGGGTGAAGACGGCGTTGCAGCGGCGCGCCGTGGCCCATGGCCGCAGCCTGGAGGCGGAAGTGCGCGACATCCTGCGCGCCGCGGCGCCGGGGGATGCGGTGCCGAGCGGCGGGCTGGGCTCGGCGATCGCGGCACTGTTCGCCGGCGGCGGCCTGGACGGCGACATTCCCGAGCTGCGCGGTCATCCGGTGCGGCCGGCCGATTTCGGGGCATGATCCTGCTGGATACCAACGTGCTCTCGGCGCTGATGCGAACCGTGCCGGATGCGACGGTGGTGGCCTGGCTGGATCGCCAGCCGCGGGTGTCGGTATGGACGACGGCGGTGACGGTGCTCGAAATCCGCCACGGCCTGGCGCTGCTGCCGGCGGGGCGGCGGCGGGAGGCGTTGGCTTCGGGGTTCGCGCGGCTGGTCGATACGTTGCTGGACCGCCGGGTGGCGCCGTTCGATGCGGCGGCCGCGGAGCGGGCGGCGGAGCTGCTGGCGGCGCGCGCGCGGGGCGGGCGCCCGGCAGAGCTGCGCGATACGATGATCGCGGGGATCGCGGAGGCGTGCCGGGCGACGATTGCGACCGGCAACATGCGGTATTTCGGGGATTTGACCGTGCCGGTGGTGGACCCGTGGGCGGCGGGGGGGTGAAGCGATCGCCGCCCCGGCAGGCGATCAGCCGCGCGGCTTCATGCCGCCGCGGCGCTTGATATCCGCACGCAGCCGGAAGAGGTCCGGGATGTTGATGCGGTCATCCGCCAGTTCCAGGAAAATCCGCAGCCGCACCATAACGTCCGTCAGGCTGCGATAGGCAAGCTCGTCATTGCGGGCGTCCAGCACGCCCTCGGGCGGGATGAAGCGATGGTCCTGGGCTTCGTGCTCCGCCAGGGTCCGCAAGGTCGCCAAGGTATCGCGCTCCTGCCATCGGCTGATCAGTTGCATCTTCTCGATCGGAACCGTGAGGCCCTTCAACGCCTCAAGCACGGTACCCATCCAGCGGTAATCCTCGGACAGCTCGTCCACGCGGACCTTGGAGGCGCGGCGGACCCCGTCCTCGATGCCCGATCGGTCCAGAACGAATTCGGTCGATCGGGCGGACTGCGCCGCGCCGCGCATCGCCAGCAGGAAACTGCGCGGCGCGGCGTATCCGGCGGCATCGGCGAGGTGGTTCGTGACCCAGGTGAAGGTGTTGCCGCGCCGCCGATCCCGGCCCATCCATTCTCCGGCCAGGGCGTGAAAGACCTTCTCCTGCTCCGCCTCGTCCGCAACCAGCCCGAGCGGCGGGCGCCAGGTACCGTCTTCATTTTTGAATGCGGTGCCGATCAAGGTCCGGCAATAATCACGGAACTGCGCGCCCGCCTCCGGCCGTTCCGGATTGCCGAGCAGGGTCCACAGCAGCCCGTAGAGATCGCGCCGCCGCCAGAGCAGTTCGACTTCGTTGTGGCGCAGCTTGGAGGCGTCGCCGACGGCCCACATGGTTTGATCCTCGGCCATGTCCGGGCGCAGGAACAGCTTCACCCGGACCGCACGGAGCGGACGCACCGCGAGCGCGAGGCGGATCAGGCCACGCATGCGGGCACGGATGTCGGACCAGCGCTCACCAAGAAGATCAAGCGCATCGAAGACCAGAACATAGACCTGGCCGCTTTCCAGCAGCCGCGCGTCGAGCGCCAGAAGCTCCGCCGCGCGCAACGCAGGGTCGTCGGCGACCCACGCGGCGGCCTGTGTCCAGTCGATAGCCTCGCCCGCGAGCGCCGCCGGCGGGTGGGGCGAAAGCCGGAGCACCACTGCGCGCCACAAGGATTCGAGCCGTTCGGTGTCCGTGCCGATCCGGGCGATGACCGAGGCCGTCGGGTGGCGAAGCGTGGTGGGATTGCTGGAGAACCCCAGCGCGCTCACGACCCGATCGAGGCCGAGGCCCGGATAGCGAACGGAGACGCGCCGCCGCATCCCATCATCGGCGAGGACGCTGGCCCAGAAACTCTTGCCGGTCCCGCGATCGCCGATCACGATCGCCCGCGCCGGATCGAGCGCGCCCTGATGGATGCTCGGCGTGAAGGTCGCGGCCCAGTTCGGCGGCCGGGTCGCCTCGTGGGAGGGCTCGTCTGGCAGCCCCGCGAACAAGCTGCGCACCCCGAGCGGGAACGGGGTCATGGCGCCAGCCCGATAATGCGGCGTACGCCGGCCAGATAGGTCCCGAAGAACGGTTCATAGGCCAGTGCGCCCAGCGGTTCGCTGTCGTGGCGCGGGTCGAACCGGGCGAAGGTTTCGTCCGCGATGATCTCCAGCGGATAATGCGGGGCGTCCGCATCGTTGAGATCGAAAACGAAATCATCTGCCGAGAGGTCGCGCCCGGGCGGCAGGTCGTCGTACAACGACTCGCTCCAGACGTTCCAGCTCCGTTCGATGAAGGATTGGCGCGCCGTCAACTCGCGCGGCGCCTTGGCATGAACCATCCGGAAGAAGGCGCGCAGATCGACGCCGTCGTTCTCCGGCGCGAACGCCTGCTGGAACGCCTGGAACAGCAGGGCCAGGTCGTTGAACGTCTGCGTGGTATCGATCCCGAACAGCAGAACTCTGGCGCCGAGACCGAGCAGCAGGCCGGCGGAGCTTTCATGCAGGCCGGCGCGTGCATCGATCAGGATCGCGTCGTAGCTCCGACGCTGCGCCAGCGCCTGTACCAGGACCTCCGTCTTGGCCGCGAAGCCCTTCCCGGCAAAGCCTTCGCCGGCCGAGCCCGGGGCGAACACGCGCGCCAGCTTGCCGAAATAATCGCCCGGATGCTGACCGTGCGCGGGCACCACGTCGACGACCGCGCTGGGCGAGGTGAACGCGCTCTGGCCGAGCATGTCGGGCACCAGTGCCTCGGCGTCTGCTCCCGCCGCAACCGCCGCGAACCAGTCCGCGACGCCGAACTCGGGCATTGCGTCGTGGTCCAGCAGCAACCCCCCGACACCCGGCGCTTCCAGGTCCATGTCCAGCACGAGGACGTTGCACCCGCGCTGCGCCAGATCGGCCGCGGCGATCGCAAGACCGGTCGATCGACCAACCCCGCCCTTGACGGAGTAGAACACGAGCCGCGGCGGCGGCTCGACGATCGGCCGCGGGCGCATCAGCCATTCATCGCCGGAAAGCCGGCGGTCGATGAGGCGCGTGCCGACGGGACGCGCCGTTGTGGGATCGGGCAGGATCGCGGCTGAGGGTTCGCCGATCAGGCGCTGAAACGCCTCGGTCTCCTCGGCCAGGGAGACCAGCACATACTCCGCCGACTGGGCGTAAGCGCCGAGGGCGCGTGTCGCCGCGAGGCGCAGGGCAGCCCAGGCGGGGACCGGCACGCGGTCGGTGACGAAGCTCAGGCGGCCGAAGATATCGCGGACGATCCGCCCGGCAGAGGCAACCTCCGGACCCAGATGCTGGTGGACCAGCTGAGCGAGGGTCTCCGGCGCGCGATCGAAGGTGGCTACGGATCGGGTCACGGCAGGCCCGCGGCGTTGAACAGGGCGCCGACATTCGCTTCCCAGGCTTCGAAGCGTTGTTGCGCCATTTCCGGAGGCAGATCGGGATCGTATCGAGCCTCGATGTCCCAACCGTGCAGGAAATCCTGCCGGGCAATGATCGGCGCGAGCAACCGCATGCTCGATGTCCGTCCGTCAACCCTCAACTGCTCGGCCTGCCTGGGGAAGTGCCGGCGGAACGCATCCCGGTCGCCGATGGGTATTCCGGCTGCCACGAGCAGGCTTTTCGCCAAACACTCCGCCGCCAGGCCGATCATATAGCCGGCGTTCTGAAACCGCTCGATCCCCGCCAGTCGGCGGGCGTCGTGCCGGTGACGTAACGCCGCGGATCCGAAATCTTCGGCCACCAGAAATCCCCCTTCGTCCGGCGCCAGGACCGGATCACCCCGCCAGGGCGGCCACGCCCACCGCCTCGGTCAGGTCGTGCCTGCCGAAGTCACATGGCCCGCCGCGGTATCCTGCGCTATGCTCCGTCGTGGCATCCTTATATCGGCAGGCTTCGATTCGCGCACATTCTCCCTTCGCGACCTGGGCCCGTCCCGATCTGCCCGGTACGGCCTCGGGCAGCCCCCATCCGTGACCGTTCTTACCCCGCGCGCCCGCGCCAACGCCGACCAGCGCGACGCGGCCGACCCCGGCATTTCCGCCTTCGTCGCCGCCTCGGCCGGCTCGGGCAAGACCAAGCTGCTCACCGA
>JABBNW010000201.1 GCA_019352115.1 Pseudomonadota bacterium | reverse complement strand
CACCCGCACGGAACCCAAACAGTATGGGGTCCAGGGGACGAGTTCCCTGGCGGGGTCCAGGGGCAGAGCCCCTGGCCTTTTGCCCCTACGGGCTCAGGCGGTGCGGTCCTCGGCCGTCTCCAGCGCCGCCTGCGCCGCCGCGAGCCGCGCGACCGGCACCCGGTACGGGCTGCACGAGACGTAATCCAGCCCCACCTGCTCGCAGAACGCGATCGAGGCCGGATCGCCGCCGTGCTCCCCGCAGATCCCGAGCTTCAGCCCCGGCTTCGCCGCGCGGCCCTTTTCGGCCGCAATCCGCACCATCGCGCCCACCCCTTCGACGTCGATCGAGATGAACGGGTCCTTCGGCAGGATCCCCTTGTCCACGTAGAACGGCAGGAACTTGCCGGCATCGTCGCGCGACAGCCCGAACACCGTCTGGGTCAGGTCGTTGGTGCCGAAACTGAAGAAATCCGCGCAGCCCGCGATCGCATCCGCGGTCAGGGCGGCGCGCGGCAGCTCGATCATCGTGCCGACGTGGTACTCGATCGTGCTACCCGCCTCGGCGAACACTTCCGCCGCCACCCGGTCCACCTCGGCGCGCGTCAGTTCCAGTTCGCGCACCATGCCGACCAGCGGGATCATGATCTCCGGCACGGGTGCGCGGCCGGTTTCTGCCGCCACCGCCAGCGCGCCCTCGAAGATCGCGCGCGCCTGCATCTCGTAGATCTCGGGGAAGCTGATGCCGAGCCGGCAGCCGCGGTGGCCCAGCATCGGGTTCGCCTCGGCGAGTTCGGCCGCGCGGGTACGCATCGCCTCCACATCGGTGCCGAGCGCCTCCGCCACCGCCGCCAGGTCCGCCTCCCCATGCGGCAGGAATTCGTGCAGCGGCGGGTCGAGCAGGCGGATCGTGACCGGCAGCCCTGCCATGATGGTGAAAAGCTGCTGGAAATCCGCCCGCTGGTGCGGCAGCAGCCGGGCGAGCGCGGCGCGCCGGCCAGCCTCATCGTGCGCCATGATCATCTGGCGCACCGCGCCGATGCGCTCGGGGTCGAAGAACATGTGTTCGGTGCGGCAGAGGCCAATGCCCTCGGCGCCGAATTTGCGCGCGGTTTCCGCGTCCAGCGGGGTTTCCGCGTTCGCCCGCACGCCCATCCGGCGGAACTTGTCGGCCCAGCCCATCAAGGTGCCGAAATCGCCCGACATCGCCGGTTCGATCATCGCCACATTGCCGACGAACACCTCGCCGCTGGCGCCATCGAGCGTGATGGTCTCGCCCGCCTGCACGACTTTCCCCCCGGCGCGCATCGTCTGGGCGTTGTAATCGACCGCGATGCCGCCTGCCCCGGCGACGCACGGCCGGCCCATGCCGCGCGCGACCACCGCGGCATGGCTCGTCATGCCGCCGCGGGTGGTGACGATGCCGCGGGCGGCGTGCATGCCGTGGATATCCTCGGGGCTCGTTTCGATCCGCACCAGGATCACCGCTTCGCCCTTCTGGGCACGCGATTCGGCCTCGTCGGCACTGAACACGACGACACCGCAGGCCGCCCCGGGGCTTGCCGGCAGGCCCTTCGCGAGCAGCACGCGCGGCGATTTCGGGTCCAGCATCGGGTGCAGCAACTGATCGAGCGAGGTCGGGTTCACCCGCCGCACCGCTTCGGGTTCGTCGATCAGCCCCTCGCGCGCCATATCGACCGCGATCTTCAGGCTGGCCGCGGCGGTGCGCTTGCCGTTGCGAGTTTGCAACATGAACAGCTTGCCCTGCTGGACCGTGAATTCGATGTCCTGCATGTCGCGGTAGTGCTGTTCCAGCTTCGCCCGCACCGCGAGCAATTCCTGGTAGGCGGCCGGCATCGCCGTTTCCATCGGCGTCTCGTCGGGCTGCGCGCGCGCGGCCGACAGCGGCTGCGGGGTGCGGATGCCGGCAACGACATCCTCGCCCTGCGCGTTCACCAGGTATTCGCCGTAGAACATGTTCTCCCCGGTGGACGGATCGCGGGTGAAACAGACGCCGGTGGCGCAATCGGCCCCCATGTTGCCGAACACCATGGCCTGGACGTTGACCGCGGTGCCCCAGGCGGCGGGGATGTCGTGCAGGCGGCGGTAGGTGAGCGCGCGCGGGTTCATCCAGCTTCCGAACACGGCGCCGATCGCGCCCCAGAGCTGTTCCTCGGGGTCCTGCGGGAAGGGCTTGCCGGTCTCTTCCTCGACCATGTCCTTGTAGGCGGTCACCACCCGGTGCCAGTCCTGGGCGGTGAGCGCGGTGTCCTCGATCGCGCCTTCGTCGATCTTCACGTGCTCGATGATTTCCTCGAACCGGTGGTGGTCCACGCCGAGCACGACTGAGCCGTACATCTGGATGAACCGGCGGTAGCTGTCCCAGGCGAAGCGGCTATCCTCGGCGGCGGCTCCGAGCCCCTCCACCGTGACATCGTTCAGCCCGAGGTTCAGCACCGTGTCCATCATCCCGGGCATCGACACGCGCGCGCCGGAGCGGACCGAGACCAGCAGCGGCTTATGGCGATCGCCGAAGCGCCGGCCGACGGATGCTTCGATCCGCGCCAGCGCGCTGCGGACCTGGGCTTCCAGCTCGGGCGGATACTTGCGGTCGTTGTCGTAGAACGCGGTGCAGACCTCGGTCGTGATCGTGAATCCGGGCGGGACCGGGAGGCCGATGGAGGCCATCTCGGCGAGGTTGGCCCCTTTGCCGCCGAGCAGGTCGCGCATCGCGGCGCCGCCCTCGTTGTGGTCGGCGCCGAAGCTGTACACCCATTGGGTACCGGCAGGCGGGGGGGTCATGGCAGCGGAAACTCCGTTCAGCCTTCGATCTGGGAGAAGTCGGCGATCTGGTTCATCATATCGCGCACGGATGCGAGCAGGCGGAGACGGTTCGCGCGCAATTCCGCTTCAGGCGCATTCACGGTGACGCGATCGAAGAACGCGTCAAGCGGGGCGCGGAGGGTCGCCATGGCGGACATTGCGGCCGCGAACCGCTCCGCCGCGGTCTCCCGGCGGATGATCTCCGCCGCCGCGGCGCAGTCCTGCCAGAGCCTGCGTTCCTCGTCCATGCGGAGCAGTTCGGGGCGCAGCAGGTCGGGCTCGACCGCGCCGGCAACCGCCCCGTCCTTCTGGGCCTCGATGCGCAGGATATTGGCCGCTCGCCGGTAGGCGACCAGCAGATTGGCCCCGTCCGCAGTGCCGAGCAGCCCCGCCACCGCCTGCGCCCGATCGAGCAGGCGCACCAGGTCGTCGTCCGCGCCGGCGGCGAACACCGCGGCGAGCACGTCGTGGCGCGCGCCCTCGGTGCGCAACTGCACGCGCAGCCGCTCGATGATGAAGCCCAGCACGTCGGCGGCCGGCGCGGGGGCAAGCCCGGCATCGGCGTAGGCGAGCCCCGCCGTCGCGATCAGCGGCAGCAACGCCAGGCGCAGCCGGTTTTCCCGGATCAGCCGCACCACGCCGAGCGCCGCCCGCCGCAGCGCGTACGGATCGCCCGACCCGCTGGGTTTCTCGCCGATCGCGAAGAACCCCGCGAGCTGGTCGAGCTTGTCGGCCAGCGCGACGGCGACCGACACCGGGGCTTCGGGCACCGCGTCGTTCGGCCCGCGCGGGGCGTAATGCGCGCGGATCGCGTCCGCGACCGCCGGGTCCTCATTGTCGTGGCGGGCGTAGTAGCTGCCCATCACGCCTTGCAGTTCCGGGAACTCGCCCACCATGCCGGCGACGAGGTCCGCCTTGGCCAGTTCCGCCGCCCGCTCCGCCAACCCCGGATCGGCGCCCACCAGCGGCGCGATGGCACGGGCCAGGACCCGCAGCCGCCGCACCCGATCGCCCTGGCTGCCGAGCTTCGCGTGGAAGGTGATCGCATCCAGCGCCGCCGCCCGCGCCGCCAGCGGCGTTTTCCGATCCAGGTCCCAGAAATGCCGCGCATCGGCGAAGCGCGCCCGCAGCACCCGTTCGTTGCCGGCGACGATCGCAGCCCCGCCGTCCGCGGCCTCGATCGCGGCGACGAAGCCGAACCAGGGCGCCGGCGCGCCGGCGGCATCGCGCAGCGCGAAATAGCGCTGGTTCACCCGCATCGACACCTGCATCACTTCCGCCGGCAGGTCCATGAATGCCGGATCGATCCGCCCGAGCAGCGGCACCGGCCATTCCACCAGACCCGCCACCTCGTCGAGCAGGCCCGGATCGTCCACCACCGTCACCCCGCGGGCCGCCGCCTCCGCCGCGATGCCGTTCGCGATGCGGGTCCGCCGCTCGGCGGCATCGACCAGCACCCGATGGCGCGCGAGTTTCTCCGCCCAGTCGGCGCAGGAGGTCACGGCAAAGGCGCCGGGCGCGTGGAACCGATGGCCCTCGGTCAGGTCGCCCGAGGCCAGGCCGTGCCCATCGTCGTCCCCCTCGGCCAGGGCGAAGGGAACCACCGCGCCGTCCAGCAGGCAGACGATCCGCCGCAGCGGCCGGACCCAGGTGAAGGCGCTGGTCCCGCCCCAGCGCATGGATTTCGGCCAGGGAAAGCGGCGCAGCAGCGGCGGCAGCGCGCTCGCGATCAGCCCCGCGGCCGAGACCGCCTCGGCCCGCTTGTCCAGCACCCAGTAGTCGCCCTCGGCGCGCAACTGCGCGCGGTCCGCGCCGTGCTTGCGCAGGAACCCCGCCACCGCCGGCTCGGGGGCGGCGAGCCGCGGGCCGCGCTCGCTGCTGGCCGCGGCGGCGACCGCGGCCGCGACATCGGCGCGCAACGCGATCCGCCGCGGCCCATGGAAGGTTGCGGTCTCCGCCGGTGCGAGCGGGGCCAGCGCCGCCCCCACCAGCCGCGCGAGATCGGCCGCCGCGGCGGCCTGCATGCGCGCGGGGATTTCCTCACTGAAGAGTTCCAGGAACAATTCCGGCATGGCTCAGCCCCGCAGCGCCGGTTCGATATCGGTCCGGGTGAAGTCGTGGCCCTTGAACAGCAACGGTTCGCCGCTTTCCTTCGCCAGCGCATAGGCGAAACAGTCGCCGTAGTTCAGCCGCGCCGCGTGATTCCCGCGCCCGAACGCCTGCCAGGCGCGGCGGGCGCCCTGCGCCTGATCGACGCTGACGGGCACGATATTCAGCGCCAGGAAGCGCGCCAGATCGTCGAACCGCGCGGCCACGGCCGGGTGCCGGCTATCGGCCACGATCGCCGCCTCGACCCAGTTCGCCGCCGAAATGCGCAGCGCGGGCGCCCCCAGCAGCGCGCGCGCGAACCGTTCCTCGTCCGGCTCCTTGAGCACGACCGCCAACAGCGCGGAGCTGTCGACAATCACCGCGGCAGCCCGTTTTCGTCATAGAGCCAACTGTGATCCGAACTGGCCCCGGGCTCCATATGGCGCCGGATATCGGCCGTGATCTCGCGTAACCTGGCGAGCCGCGTCTCGATGTCCCGCTCCCGCCGCTCCCGCTCCAGCCGCTCGCGCAGCGCCGCGGTCACCGCCGTCGTCAGCGATTCCCCGGTCAGGCCGGCCAACTCCGCCGCCAGCCGGTAGGCATCGTCGCTCTTGATGTTGAGTTGCGCGCCCATCCCGCCCTCGGTAGAAATTTCTGCCTGGATGGTAGAAATAGGCGCCGCGACGGCCGAAGTCATCCCCCCTCCCCCGCCACCCAGGTCTCGCAACAGGCTTTCGCCAGGGCGCGCACCCGGCCGATGTAGCTCGCCCGCTCGGTCACGCTGATGACCCCGCGCGCGTCGAGCAGGTTGAACAGATGGCTCGCCTTGATGCACTGGTCGTAGGCCGGCAGGGCCAGCCGATGGTCCAGCAGCGCCGCGCATTCGGCCTCGGCGTCGGCGAAATGCGCGACCAGCCGGCCGGTGTCGGCATGTTCGAAGTTGAACGCGCTGAATTCGCGTTCGGCGCGCAGGAACACATCCCCATACGTCACGCCGGCGCCGTTGAAATCCAGCGCGAAGACGTTCTCCACGTCCTGCACATACATCGCCAGGCGTTCCAGGCCGTAGGTCATCTCGAAACTGGGAAGCGTCACCGGAATGCCGCCGACCTGCTGGAAATAGGTGAACTGGCCGACCTCCATCCCGTCGCACCAGACCTCCCACCCCAGGCCCCAGGCGCCCAGGGTGGGGCTTTCCCAGTCGTCCTCCACGAAGCGGAAATCATGGCGCAGCGGGTCGAGCCCGATCTCCCGGTAGCTCGCCAGCAGCAATTCCTGCGCGTCGGGCGGGCTCGGCTTCATGATGACCTGGTACTGGTAATAATGCTGTAGCCGGTTCGGATTCTCCCCGTAGCGCCCGTCGGTCGGGCGACGCGACGGCTGCACATAGGCCGCCCGCCACGGCTTCGGCCCGAGCGCGCGAAGCGTGGTGGCGGGATGGAACGTCCCGGCGCCCATTTCCATGTCGTAGGGTTGCAGCAGCACGCAGCCCTGCCGGCTCCAGAACTGCTGGAGGCGGAGGATCAGCTCCTGGAAACTTGGGGCGGCGGGGCGGGACATGCGGGCGCTCGACTGCGATCGGGCGCCCGGTAAAGCATCCCGCCCGCCGCCGGGCAAGGCGCGGGCCCGCACCGCGCCGCGCCCCGGGGGCGGGGCCGCAGCTCGCCCGGGGGCGGGATTGAACCGGCCCGGCGGGGGCGCCACTTCTTCGTGGACCGGCCCTGCGGCAACGCCCACCGTCCGCCCCCCGGCGGCGAGGCACGCACCCGCCCCGTTCGGCCGCCGGAACCGTTGCAAACGCGCCTACTGCCGGGCCGGGCTCGTCCGACCGGCATCCCCCCGAGCGAGAGACGCAGACGTCATGACCAACGAGGAACGCGATCTCATCACCGCCTTCATCGCCCGCGTGGCCGGCGCCCCGCCGCCGCCGCCGACCGGCGCCGCCAACCCTTGGGGCACCCCCTCCGTGCCGGCCACCACCCAGGCCCCGCCCCCCCAGGCCGCGCCGCTGCCGCCGATCGATCCGGACGCCGACGCACTGCTCGCCACCCTGTTCCAGCGCTATCCGGAGGCGCGCTACCGGCTTGCCCAGCTCGCATTCGTGCAGGAGCACGCGCTGGGCGCCGCCCAGGGACGGATCCAACAATTGGAGACGCAGCTGCGCCAGGCCACCACCGCCCAGCCGCACAGTGGATTCTTCAGCGGTCTGTTCGGCGGCGGGCGGCCCGCGCCGGCCGCGCCGGCTGCCGGACCCGGGCCGGGGGCTCCGCCCGGGTATCCGCCGGGCTATCCCCAGACCGCCTACCCCCAGGCGACATACCCCCAATCCGCGTATCCCCAGGCCCCGCCGGGCGCTTATCCCCCTGGCGGCGCCCCTCTTGGCGGCGGAATGTTCTCCCGCAGCGGCTCGGGCTTCCTCGGCTCCGCCCTGACGACCGCGGCCGGAGTCGCCGGCGGGATGGTGGTCGGCAACGCACTGATGAACATGCTGTCCCCGCACGATACAGCCACCGGCGCGCCCCCCGACGCCGGCTGGGGCACGCCCGCGGATCCGACCGGCTGGGGCGGACCCGACCCCACCCTCGCCCAGGACCCGACGTTCGCACCGGACCCGACATTCGCACCGGACCCCGGCACCGACCCCGGCGGCTGGACCGACACCACGCCCGATCCCACGCCCGACACGGACCCCGGCGACGGCGGCTGGGACCAAGGCGACGGCTCGGACGACACCCTGGTCTGAACGCAACGGTCCGCGCGTCACCGTCGAGCGGGCACGACCGCACGATCCGCGCGACCGGAGCCCCCGTCAGTCCATCCGCCACACGACGACCCGGGCCGCCCCATGCGCCCGCTCCGCCAGCAGCGTACCCACCGCCGGAACCGCCTCCGCGCGCCCAACCTCCGCAACCACCAGCGTCCCCGCCCCGATCCAGCCCGCCGCCGCCAGCCGCGCCACCCCAAGCGCGACCAACCCAAGCCCATACGGAGGATCCAGGAACGCCACCCCGCACCGCTCCCCCGCCGGCGCGGCCAGCACATCACAGGCAAGCACAACAGCCCGGTCACCCGCCCCGCACGCCACGCTGTTGGCCCGCAACACCGCCAGCGCCGCCCGGTCGTTCTCCATGAACACCGCACGCCCCGCCCCGCGCGACAAAGCCTCCAACCCCAGCGCCCCCGTGCCGGCAAACGCATCCACGACCGATACGCCCTCGATCACCGCCCGCCCGCCCCAGGGCGCATGCAACAACATGTCAAACAGCGCCTGACGCACCCGATCCGCCGTGGGGCGCGTCGCCTCCCCAACCGGCGCAGCCAGCCGGCGGCCGCGCCAGGCTCCGGCGACGATGCGCACTTAGCGGGGCCGGTGGGGGGGAAGGAAGGCCAGGGGCGCTGCCCCTGGACCCCGCCAGGGGACTAGTCCCCTGGACCCCTCGGGGTTGGTTCCGAGCGGAGGGAGGGTGTCTCGGGTCCGGGTGG
>JABBNW010000200.1 GCA_019352115.1 Pseudomonadota bacterium | reverse complement strand
CCGCCGCGGCGCGAACAGATCAGCGCCGCCCCCATCGCCAGCGCCTCCAGCGCCGTCAGGCCGAACGGCTCTTCCCATCGGCTCGGCATCAGCACGATGGCGGCGCGGCCCATCCTTGCCAGCACCGCCGGATGCGGCTGGTAGCCCAGCATCCGCACGCCGGCTTGCTCGGGCGTCGGGCCGGCGGCGACGTAGCCGATCGCATCGTCTTCCGGGTTGTGGCCGCGCGCGCCCAGCATCACGGCGCCCCAGCCGGGCAGGGCGGGCAGCGCCTCGGCGCAGGCGCGCACGAACAGGTCGGCGCCCTTCTCCACGATGGTGCGGCCTGCGAACAGGATCAGCGGCTCGCGCGCGGCTGCCGGCAGGCCGGGCGGCAGCGCGGCGAGGTCGATGCAATTTGATAACACATCCACCGGGATCGGCGGCGGCCCCGGAACGCCGTCCAGCAGCCGCCCCCGCACCCATTCCGATACCGCGACGACCCCGGCCAGGCGACGCAGCAGGCGGGACCGCTCGGCCGCGGTATGCGCGCTGCGCATCGACTGCGGATCGTTGTGCAGCACCAGCACCACTTTGGTCTCGGCCAGCCGCGCGGCCAGCATCAGCGCGATCACCGGGCGGTTGTGCACCTCCACCAGCGCCGGGCGCAGGCGGCGCAGCGCGCGCAGCACCGCGCCCGGATAGCGCGCCCGCGCGCCGAGATGCGGCAACGGCCAGGCCTGCACCGGAGCGAACGCCCGATCGGGGAACGGCACCGCCGACCCCGCCTGGCCCAGCACCACGCTGCGGAACGGCCCCGGCACGCCGGCCAGCCGATGCACGATCAGCCCGATGGCACCCACCACCGCCGGGCTGAACCCTTCCCCGCCAGGCAGCACCATGGCAACGAGCGGGCGGGAGTCCCCTGACGCCCCCGACGTGCTCACGAGGCCAGCAGGTGCAGGCGCTTGCGCAGCCCGTCCCCGGCCCGCTGCAACCGCCGGCGCAGCAGCGCGCCCAGCGGCAGTTCGTCCTGGGGCCCCGCCGCGCGCGCGCCGATGCTGGACGCGAACTCCGCCCGCTGGCGCACCGGGAACGGCCGCACCACATAGGGAACGATCCCGTTCTCCCAGAACCGGTCCATCGTCTGGTCGATCGGCAGAGCGATGCGTCGCCCGTAGTCCAGCAGCCGGCGCGCGCCCTCCGCCCGGATCAGGTAGGCCGCCGCCCCCAGCGTATGGGTGCGCAGCCGGAACAGCCCGGCGCCGTCGCGCAGGACGGCCACCTCGCGGCCTCGGAATGCCGCCCGCCGCGGCGTCAGCACCCGCCCGCGCATCGTATGCAGCCGCACCACCAGCCAGTCCGGGCAGGCCAGCAGATCGGCCAGCACGCCGGGCAGCGTCGGATCGATCTCGATGTCGTCCTCCAGGATCAGCGCCGCCGCGTGCCCCTCGTCCAGCAGCCGCTGCCACAGCCGGTCATGGCTGAGGTAGCAGCCGAGCTCGGCATCCAGCATCGGCTTGCCGTAGACGCGCAGCGCGCGGGCCGGGTCGTAGCGCGCGCGGTCCGCGGCTTGCAGGCTGCGCCCGTCGACCGCGGGGACGAAGGTCGCGGACAGGCCCACGCGCGCGAGCACGGCGTCCATATGGGCGCGACGCACGGTGTCGCGGGCAAGGTTGATGACAAACACCGGGGGCAGGGCGGGCGCGCTCACGCCGGCGACCATGCCGTGCCGGCGGCGGGACGGTCAACGCCCGCTCCGATCGTGGGAAGCAATCGAACCCGGGACAGAAAGCTCGCTGACATTGCCCGGGTTTTCGAGCGATTTCGGCGGCGCGCCACGACCTCTCAGCGCCACAAGGTCAGCAGCAGCGGCACCAGCAGCGCGGTCGCCAGCCCGTTCAGCGCCAGCCCGAGCCCCGCGAAGGTCCCGGCCAGCGGGTTCACCTGGAACGCCCGCGCCGTGCCGATGCCCCCCGCCGCCAGCCCGGCCGCGAAGCCGCGCGCGGCGTAGTCCTTCAGCCCGAGCCGGTTCATCAGCGGCGTCACCGACATGGCGCCGATCACCCCGGTGACGACCACGAACACCGCGGCCAGCGCCGGTACCCCGCCGTTGGCGGAGGCGATGCTCATCGCGATCGGCGTGGTGGCCGATTTCGGCGCCAGCGACATCAGGATCGCCCGATCGGCCCCGAGCGCCCAGCCCGTGCCGACCGCGGTCACGATCGCCGTCAGCGACCCGGCGAGCAATGCGGCCAGCACCGGCAGGATCAGCCGCCGCACCCGTGCCGCTTCGCGCACCAGCGGCACCGCCAGCGCCACCGTCGCCGGCCCGAGCAGGAAGTGCACGAACTGCGCGCCCGCGAAATAGGTCGGATAGCCGGTGCCGGTAAGGTGCAGCAGCAAGGCGATCAGCGCCACCGCGATCACCACCGGATTGGCGATCGGCGCATAGCGCGCCGCCAGCGCGATCCGGTCGGCCAGCGCATAGGCGCCAAGCGTCACCGTCAGCCACAGCAGCGGGCTGGCGGACAGATAGACCCAGAGCCGGAACACCCCGTCCATCAGCGTGCCTCCCCGTCCGGCCCGGACAGACCGAGCCGGGTGGAGACGAAGCGGAACACCAGCGCCGTGACGATCAGCGCCGCCCAGGTGGAGACCAGCAGCGCCGCGACGATGGGCACCGCCGCGACCCGCAGCAGCCCCCATTGCTGGATCACCCCCACCGCGGCCGGCACGAACAACAGGGACAGATAGCGCAGCAGGCCGGCGGCGACGGGGTCGACCTCCCGCCGCAGCCCCGGCGAGGCGGCGAGCGCCACCGCCAGCAGCACGAAGCCGATCACCGGCCCGGGGATCGGCAGGCCGGAGCCGCGGGCGATCGTCTCGCCGATCAGTTGGAACAGCAGCAGGGAAAAGAGGCCGAGCAACATGGGGCGAGCTCCGCGGATGGATGCTTCGTCAGGATGGGGCGCGCCGGCGCCCTGTCCATGCGGCGCCTTCGCCTTCCGCCGGCGTCGGCCTATCATGGGGCCAGGACATGGCAGGGGAATGAAAAGACATGGACCGGATCGACGAGGTGTTCCAGGCGGCGGTCGCCGCGGGCGAGATTCCCGGGGTGGTCGCCGCGGCGACCACCGCCGAAGGGATGTTCTTCCAGACCGCGCACGGGCGCCGCGCGCTGCCGGACGGGGCGCCGATGAGCCTCGATACGGTCTTCCGCATCGCATCGATGACCAAGGCGCTCACCGCCACGGCGGCGATGCAGCTGGTCGAGCAGGGCAAGCTCGCGCTCGACGCGCCGGCGGGCGAGGTGGTGCCGGGGCTCGCCGCGCCGCAGGTGCTGGAGGGGTTCGATGCGGCCGGCAAGCCGCGGCTGCGCCCGGCACGGGGGCCGATCACCTTGCGCCACCTGCTGACGCATACGGCGGGATTCGGCTACGACACCTGGAACGCCGATCTGCACGCCTATGCGAAGTCCTGCGATATCCCGCCGGCGCGCACCGGCAAGCTCGCCGCGCTCGGCATGCCGCTGACCTTCGATCCCGGCACCGCCTGGCAATACGGCATCAATATCGACTGGGCCGGACGGATGGTCGAGGCGGCGAGCGGGCTCGACCTCGAAACCTATCTGCGCCGCCATATCTGCGAGCCGCTCGGCATGCCGGACACGAGTTTCCTCGTGCGCCCGGACATGGAGGCGCGGCTTGCCACCGTGCATGCCCGCCGCGACGGCGCGCTGGTGCCGTTGCGTGTCGAGAGCAACCCGGTCCGCCAGTTCTACCCGGGCGGCGGCGGCCTCCTTTCCACCGCCGGCGATTACCTGCGCTTCCTGCGCATGCTGTTGGGCGGCGGTGCGCTGGACGGCGCGCGGGTGCTGACGCCCGCGACGGTGGCGCTGATGGGGCAGAACCATATGGGCGCGCTGGAGGTGCAGCCGATGCTGACCACCACGCCGGCCGCTTCGAACGATTTCGAAGCCTTCCCCGGGATGGCGAAGAAATGGGGCCTGAGCTTCATGATCAACACGCAGCAGGTGCCGGGCGGGCGCGCGGCTGGAAGCCTCGCCTGGGCGGGGCTGAACAACACCTATTACTGGCTGGATCCGCATGCCGGGGTGGCGGGAGTGCTGATGACCCAGGTGCTGCCGTTCGGCGACCCGACGGTGCTGCGGCTGCTGGAGGCGTTCGAGACCGGCGTCTATCGCGGCCGGTAGGTGGCGGGCGCTCGCGCAGACACCCTCGTCGCCAGTGTCCCGACCCGCAAATAGCGTCGTCATGCTTCGGGACACTGGCTCTTTGTTTTCAGTGGCCTGCTGGTCCCTGAAGTGGGAAGGCATTTCAGGGGCAGGACACTAGTGTGCTATGCGGCGCCCGCGAATTGAGAAGTGATGAGCATGCTGGACAAGAATTTCTCGCCCGCCGAGGCGGAGCCGCGCCTGTACGAAGGCTGGGAACGATCGGGCGCGTTCGCCTGCGATCCCGGATCGGCGGCGGCGCCGTTCACCATCATGATCCCGCCGCCCAACGTCACCGGCAGCCTGCACATGGGCCATGCGCTCACGTTCACCGTGCAGGACGCGCTGGTGCGGTTCCGCCGCATGCAGGGCCGCGACGTGCTGTGGCAGCCGGGCACCGATCATGCCGGCATCGCCACCCAGATGGTGGTGGAACGGCTGCTGGCCGCCGAGGGCATTTCGCGCCAGGCGCTGGGGCGCGAGGCGTTCCTGGAGCGGGTCTGGCAGTGGAAGGCGGAGTCCGGCGGCACGATCACGCGGCAGTTGCGCCGGCTCGGCGCGTCGCTCGACTGGCCGCGCGAGCGCTTCACGATGGATGCCGGGCTGTCGGTGGCGGTGCGCGACGTGTTCGTGACCCTGTACCGGCAGGGGCTGATCTATCGCGACCGGCGGCTGGTCAACTGGGATCCGAAGTTCCAGTCCGCGATCTCCGACCTGGAGGTTGAGGCGCGCGAGATCAAGGGCCACCTCTGGCACATACGCTATCCGATCGCGGACGAGCCGGATCATTTCATTGTCGTGGCCACCACCCGGCCGGAGACGATGCTGGGCGACACGGCGGTGGCGGTGCATCCCGACGATCCGCGCTGGCGCGACCTGATCGGGCGGCATGCGGTGCTGCCGCTGGTCGGGCGCAGGCTGCCGATCGTTGCCGATACGTATTCCGATCCGGCGAAGGGGTCGGGCGCGGTGAAGATCACCCCGGCGCATGATTTCAACGACTTCGCGGTGGGCCAACGGCATGATCTGCCGATGCCCTCGGTGCTCGATCGCGAGGCGCTGGTGACCCTGGCGGAGATCGCCGACGCGCTGGAAGCGGTGGAGGGCGTGGCCGATCCCGGCTTCGTCCGCGCGCTGGAGGGACGCTCGCGCGAGGACGCGCGCGCCGCGATCGTCGCCGAGCTGGACCGGCTGGGCCTGTTGGAGAAGACCGAGCCGCACACGCATCAGGTACCGCACGGCGACCGTTCCGGTGTCGCGATAGAGCCGCTGCTGACCACGCAATGGTTCTGCAACGCCGCGGTGCTGGCCGAACCCGCGATCGCCGCGGTGGAAGACGGGCGCACGCAGTTCGTGCCGAAGCAGTGGGAGAACACGTTCTTCGCCTGGCTGCGCGACATCCAGCCGTGGTGCATCTCCCGCCAGCTCTGGTGGGGGCATCGCATTCCGGCGTGGTACGGGCCGGACGGCGCGGTGTTCGTCGCGCATGACGAAGCGGCGGCGGCGGCGTTGGCGCGCGCGCAGTACGGGCGCGATGAGCCGCTGACCCGCGACGAGGACGTGCTGGACACCTGGTTCAGCTCCGGCCTGTGGCCGTTCTCGACCCTGGGCTGGCCGGAGGACACGGCGGAACTGGCGCGCTACTACCCGACCGACGTGCTGGTGACGGGCTTCGACATCATCTTCTTCTGGGTCGCGCGGATGATGATGCTGGGGCTGCATTTCCGCAAGGAAGTGCCGTTCCGCACGGTCTATATCCACGGCCTGGTGCGCGACGAGCGCGGCCAGAAGATGTCGAAATCCAAGGGCAACAGCATCGATCCGCTGGAGCTGATCGACCGGTTCGGGGCCGATGCGCTGCGCTTCACCATCTGCGCGCTCACGGGACCGGGGCGCGACGTGAAGCTGGGGGCGGCGCGGGTGGAGAGCTACCGCAGCTTCGTGACCAAGCTGTGGAACGCGGCGCGGTTCTGCGAGATGAACGGGATCGGCCCCGATCCGGCATTCGACCCCGCTGCGGCGCGGCTGCCGCTGGCGCGCTGGCTGCTGGATGCGGCCAACGCGGCGATCCTACAGGCGACCGCAGCGCTGGACGCCTACCGGCTGGATGAATACGCCGCTGCCTGTTACCGTTTCACTTGGAACACGTATTGCGACTGGTTCCTGGAATTCGCCAAGCCGGTGCTGGCCGAGGGCGATACCGCGGCGGCGCGCGAGGTGCGCGGCGCGGCGGCCTACGCGCTGGGCGTGATCCTGCGCCTGCTGCACCCGGCGATGCCGTTCGTCACCGAGGAGCTGTGGGATCGTTTCGGCTACGGCGCCCCGTGCAGCCTGATCCGCGCGCCCTGGCCGGTGGCAGCTTCGGTGGCCGCGCCGGAGGCCGCGCGGGCGGAGCTGGACTGGGTGGTGCGGCTGATCGGGGAAGTGCGCGCGGTGCGCTCGGAGATGAACGTGCCGCCCTCGGTGCGCGCGCCGGTGCTGCTGCGCGATGCGGCGCCGGAAACACTGGCCCGCGCGGCGCGCTGGGACGAGGCGATCCGCCGGCTGGCGCGGGCCGAGGCCGTGGGGCCGCTGACCGGCCCGCTGCCGACCGGGGCGGCGCAGGTGGTGCTGGACGAGGCGACGATCGTGGTGCCGCTCGCCGGGCTGATCGATCTGGATGCCGAACGGGCGCGGTTGGACCGCGATCGGATGAAGGCGGAGGGGGAGGCGGAGAAGGTCGCCCGCAAGCTGGCGAACGCGGATTTCGTGGCCCGCGCGCCGGAAGACGTGGTGGCGGAAAATCGCGAACGGCTGGAAGCGGCGCGGGCGGAGGCGGCGCGGCTGGCGGCGGCGTTGCGGCGGTTGGGATAGGCGTTTCCGCTCGGCAATGTCGATTGCCTGCCTCGGAGGTTGACAATGCGTGGCATGGATTCTGGACGCGAGGCACGGTAGATACTTGCGGCCAAACGAACGAATACATTACGAGAAAGTAACAAAATGAAGGCAGATCGGCTTATCCCCGCGTTCAGCCGTCGCGACTTTGCGGCCCAGGCGGCGACCTTGCTGGGCAGCGCTGCCGCTGCCAGCGTCGCGCGGGCCGAGCCCGCGGCGCCGCCACCTGCCGGGACGAAGACGAGTGTCTCGTCCCTGCCCGTGTCGTCCGGCGTCACCTATGCGCCCCTCGGCCGCTGGGACGTGAGCAAGCTCAATCACGTCCTCACGGTCGACGCCCCGAAATTCTTCGATATTTCGGTCACCTACACGAAGGCGCGCAACGCGGTGCGGCTCTACCGCATCACCTACCCGTCGGTGATCCCCGAGCGCGGCAACAAGCCGGTGGTCGCGACCGGACTCCTCGCCATTCCCGACACCGGCGACACCCGCTTTCAGATGCTTTCCTACCAGCACGGCACCGTGTACGGGAAGGAACAAGTACCATCTGTGCCGGAACAGTCGCCCGAAACCCAATTGGCGCTCGCCCAGTTCGCCGGTCAGGGGTACATCGTCATCGGCGCCGATTATTTCGGCATGGGTTCTTCGCGGGAGCCCGAGGGCTACATGGTCAAGGCCAGCCACCAGCAGGCGGGCTACGACATGCTGATGGCGAGCCGCGCCGTGCTCGAGCATATGAAGCTTTCCGCCATCAGGCTGTTCCTGGGCGGCTGGTCGCAGGGCGGGTTCGTGACGATGGCCTTCCTCGAAAAGCTGGAGGCCGCCGGCGTGCCGGTGGCGGCGGCGGCAACCGCGAGCGCGCCGGTGGACGCGTTCGTCGCGCTGAGCGGATTCCTCGATTTCCCCCGCAAGAACGACGCTACCTGGGTGTCGACGCTGTTCATTCTGACCGCCTTCGCGTTCGAGAATTATTATGGCGTGCCGGGGCTCGCGCGATCCGTCATCAACGACGCCTATTACGACGTGTCACGCAAGCTCTATGAACGACAGCTTACCGATCCTACGCAGATTCCGGTCGATCTGCACAAGCTGATCCGCGCCGAGTATTTCGATCCGCAGTATTTCGCCGGCTCGGAATACGGCCGCCTGGTGACCGAGAAGACCCATGCCTACCGATGGATCATCCGCAGTCTTGTGCGCAATTACTACGGCGAGTCAGACGAAGTGATCACCCCCGGCCTGGGTCGGCTTGCGATGACCTACCAGCACGCGATCGGCAGCGGCAAT
>JABBNW010000012.1 GCA_019352115.1 Pseudomonadota bacterium | reverse complement strand
GAAGACGGGGGCCGGCGCAGCGTAAGGACCGGCGGATCGGGCACCGAACACCGAAGCTGGGTCTGCGCGGTAGGACACCGACGGGCACGGTTGCGGCTTCTCGGGCATCCCGTCAGCCTCCTTCCGCCCCGCTCCCGAAGCGCCGCACCGCCTCCGCCTCCCGCGCCGCCGACAGCAGACCGGCCCAGTCGTCAGGCGGATTGCCCTGGCCCAGCATGCGGGCGAACACCGCATAGGGATCGGTTGCGGCCCCGGCCTTGCGCAGGCTGTCGCGATCGTTCACCCACGCATAGACGACAATCCGCGCCCCGGAATCGGCCCGGAAGAACAGCCGGAACCGGTTGCCGCCGAACTTCGCGCGAAACCAATGCCGGTGCGCCGGCCCAAGGGTGTTGCCCTGGCGGAACGCCGGACCCAGCGGGTCGCGCGGTACGCGGTCGAACATCAGGTCGCGCAGATTGGCCAGCAGCCGGACGTTGGCGTTGCCGCGCCAACCCTCCGGGTCCGCGCGTCGGGCACGTTCCGCCGCGGCGATCAGCCGATCGAGTTGATCGAGCAACAGCGGATGCGCGAACAGGTGCCAACCCTGGCGTTCCAGCACGGCCGGGCTACAGCGCCACGTCGCCCTCGATCGGCGCATCCGGATCCGCCGCCACCCCCTCGGTCGCCGCCACCACCCGCGCTGCCAGCGCCGGCGTGAGCCCGGCCAGCGCCTCCGGCTGGACGGCGAGGCTGCGCGCAAGAAGGGCCAGAAACGGCGCGAGCGCCGGGTCCACCTCGTCCGCCGGCGGCACGGCATGGAGGCTGACCGTGCCGTCCTCCACCCGGAAGGCGATGCGCCCGCCATAGCCGATGCCGAGCGCCCGGCGGATCGCCTTGGGCACGGTGGTCTGGCCTTTCGCGGTAATCGTGCAGACCTCTTCGATTACGGACATGGGATTGCTCCTCGCCCGATTAATGTAAGGAATAATCCTTACTGTGTCCAGCCCCCGGTATCCCCTCAATGCGTCGGGTAACTCCGCGGCCACGTCACCTGGCTGGGCGGCCCCGGCGGCGACGGCGGCCCCTTCTTCCCGCATCCCGCCAGCGCCAGCGCCGCGAGCAGCCCGGCGAGCAGCAAGGTCGCCCTCATGCCAGTGCCGCGATCCAGCGCGCCGCCGCGGCGGCCACATTCGCGGGCGCGGTGCCGCCGAAGCTGATGCGCGACGCCACCGACGCCTCCACCGACAGCACCGCGAACACCGCGGCCGTGATGCGTGGTTCGACCTCCTGCATGTCCGCCAGCGAGAGCCCGGCGAGATCGACCCCCTTGGCCTCCGCCAACGCCACGATCCGCCCGGTCACATGGTGCGCATCGCGGAACGGCAGGTGCAGGACCCGCACCAGCCAGTCCGCCAGATCGGTCGCGGTGGCGAAGCCCGATCCGGCCAGCGCCCGCATCCGCGCCGTATCCGCCGTCAGGTCGCGCACCATCCCCGCCGTCGCGGCCAAGGCCAGCGCCCAGGCGGCAGCGGCGTCGAACACGCCCTCCTTGTCCTCCTGCATGTCCTTCGCGTAGGCGAGCGGCAGGCCCTTCATCACCGTGAGCAGGCCGACCAGCGCCCCGGTGATGCGCCCGGTCTTCGCCCGCACCAGTTCCGCCGCGTCCGGATTGCGCTTCTGCGGCATGATGGAACTGCCGGTGGTGAAGGCGTCCGACAGGCGGATGAAGCGGTAGGGCGCGCTGCACCAGATCACCACCTCCTCGGCGAAGCGCGATAGGTGCATCGCCGAGATCGCCGCCGCGGCCAGAAATTCGAGCGCAAAATCCCGATCGGATACCGCATCGAGCGAATTGGCCGCGGGCCGGTCGAACCCCAACGCCGTGGCGGTCATGTCGCGGTCGATCGGGAACGACGTGCCGGCCAGCGCCGCCGCACCAAGGGGCGATTCGTTCAACCGCCGCCGGCAATCGTCCAGCCGCCCGCGGTCGCGGGCCAGCATCTCCACATAGGCGAGCAGATGGTGCCCGAAGGTCACCGGCTGCGCGGTCTGCAGATGCGTGAACCCCGGCATCGGGTCGGCCGCGTGCTCCGCTGCCCGGGCGGCAAACGCGCGCATCACGTCGGTGACCTGCGCCGTCAGGCCGTCGATCGCGTCGCGCACCCACAGGCGGAAATCGGTCGCCACCTGGTCGTTGCGGCTGCGCGCGGTGTGCAGGCGCTTGCCGGCCTCGCCGATGCGCAGGGCCAGCCGCGCCTCGATGTTCATGTGGATGTCTTCCAGCGCCTCGTCGAAGGCGAAGCGCCCGGCCTCGATCTCGGCGGCGATCGCATCGAGCCCGCCGGCGATCGCATCCGCATCGGCCGCGGCGATGATGCCGGTCCGCGCCAGCATCGCCGCGTGCGCGCGCGACCCCGCGATATCCTGCCGCCAGAGCTTGCGGTCGAAGCCGATCGAGGCATTGATCTCGCGCATCACCGCGGCCGGGCCGGCGGCGAAGCGCCCGCCCCATTGCGGATTGGCGGCGGGCGCGGGGCCCGGACGATCCTGCGTATCGTTCACCGGAGGCGTTCTTCCATGCAGACACTGACCCGACGCGCGGTCCTGGCCGGCGGGACCCTAGCCGCGGGGCTGGTCCCGCGCAAACCGCGCGCCGCCGAGCCGGCGGGCCTGCCCGACCTGCACGTGCTGGCGCCGCCGAAGCCGCTGCCGCCGCTGCGCTTCCGCGATGCCGCCGGGCGCGTGCACACCCTGGCGGAATACCGAGGGCGGGGCGTGGTCCTGAACCTCTGGGCAACCTGGTGCGCGCCCTGCGTGGCGGAACTGCCCTCGCTCGACCGCGCGGCGGCGGCGCTGCGGGGCAGCCGCATCGCGGTGCTGGCGCTGTCGTCCGACCTCGGCGGGGCCAAGGTGGTGCAGCGCTTCTATGCGACGCACCACATCACCGCCCTGCCGGTGTTGCTCGACCCCGATGGGGCCGTACTGGAAGCACTGCACGTGCGCGGCGTGCCCACGACCTACCTCGTCACCCCAACGGGCGCGGAGGCCGGCTGGATCGAAGGCGGTCAGGATTGGGACGCGCCCGCCAGCCTCGCGCGGGTGAAGGCGCTGATAGGCGGCTAGGTGTCCTGCCCCTGAAATGGCAAGGCATTTCAGGGGCAGGACACCAGCTCTTTGTTTTCAGTGGCCTGCTGGTCCCTGAAATGGGAAGGCATTTCAGGGGCAGGACACTAACCGCGCGCCGCCCGATGATACTCCGGGTTCGGCATCATGTCGGTCGCCGAGGCCATGCGGTTCGACAGGTTGAAGAAAGCGATGGTTTCGGAAAGGTCGAAGATGTCCTGTTCGGACAATCCCTCCGCGCGCAACCCGTCGCGATCGGTGTTCTCGATCAGCCACGGCGTTGTCGTCATCTTCCACGCGAAATCGAGCATGGCCCGCTGGCGCGTGTCGAGCCGCGCCACCCGGTAGTTCAGCGCCATCATCTCCCCCAGTTCGGGGTCGTTCGACAACTGGCGCACCGCGGCCCCGTGCGCGACCAGGCAGTAGTAGCAGCGGTTGGCCGAGGAGACGACCACCGCCACCATCTCGCGTTCCAGCTTGGAAAGGTTCGACGGGGCCAGCATGATCTCGTTGTACATCGCCATGAAATTCCGCAGCCGCTGCGGCTTCAGGCTGTAGGCGCTGAACACCGCCGGCACGAACCCCAGCTTCTCCTCGCATTTCTGCCAGATCGCCTTGAGGTCGTCGTCCAGGGTGGCCGGATCCGGCACGCCGAGGCGGGAGATATGCTTGGGCTGGGGCATCAGTTGAAGACCTCCGGGTTCACGGCATGCGCGCGGATCGGATGGCCGTCCAGCACGGACAGGATGTTCTCCGCCGTGGTGCGCGCCATGCCGGCGACCGACTCGGTGGTGACGCCGGCCATGTGCGGCGAGACGATCACCTGCGGCAGGGCAAGCAGCGGATTGTCCATCGGCGTCGGTTCCTCCGCCAGCACGTCGAGTCCCGCACCGGACAGATGGCCGGAGCGCAGCGCCGCGGCCAGCGCCGCCTCATCGACGATCCCGCCGCGCGCGGTGTTCACGATCGCCGCCCCGCGCGGCATCCGGGCCAGCCGCGCGGCGTTGAACATCCCCACCGTCTCGGCGTTCTTCGGGCAATGGACGGAGACGAAATCGGCGCGCGCCAGGTCGGTGTCGAGATCGGCCACCGGCTCATACCCGGCATCGCGGATGATGTCGGGGGCGACATACGGATCGTGGACCAGCACGTTCATCTCCATCGCCGCGCAGCGCCTGGCGGAACGAGTGCCGATGCGCCCGAACCCCACGATCAGCACCGTCTTGCCGGCAATCTCCGTCGGCAACGCGTCGTGGCGGTCCGTCCAGCGCCCGCCGCGCACCAGCGCGTCCATCGCCGGTCCGCGCTTGGCGAGCGTCATGATGAGATAGAGCGCGTGCTCGGCGACCGAAGTGGAATTGGACGTGCCCGCTGTCATCAGCGGCACGCGGCGCGCAGTCAGCGCCGGCACCTCCACCGCGTCGAAGCCGACGCCGATGCGCGCCACTACTTCGATCGCCGGCGAGGCGTCCAGCTCCTTCTGCCGGTACGGCGTGCCCGACAGCGCGATGCCCGCGGTCTCGCCCAGCAGCGGCAGCAGCGCGGCCTGGGTGATGTCGGCGGGATACACCTTCATCTCGATATCGTCGCGCGCCGACAACAGGTCGGTGCCGGCGCGGCCCATGGTGTGCGGCACGAGCACGAGCTTGCGGTTGGTGGCCATGGCGGCGGACGTCCTTCGTTACAGCTTGCGTTGCAGATTGGCGACGTAGGTGCGGTTCCAGGTGGGCGCGATCATCACCTCGTTGATGACCACGTGCGGCGGCAGGGTCGCGATGTAGCGGACCAGGTCGCCGCAATCCTCCGGCTGGACCATGCGCGCGCGGTCCTCGGCGCTGACCGGGTTCGGGCGCTTGTCCAGGATGGGCGTGGCGACTTCGCCGGGCAGCATCACGGTGGAGCGGATGCCGTGCACGCATTCCTCCATGTTGATCGTGTGGCTGGCGGCGACCAGGCCGTGCTTGGCGGCGGTGTAGATCGGGCCGGAGAATCCGCCGATGAAGCGCCCAGCCATCGATGCGGTATGGATGATCACCCCGTCCTTCCGTGCCCGCATCAAGGGCAGCGCGACGAGCACGCAATAGAGCGGCGCATTCAGGTTGCCGCCCACGACCTCGTCGATCCCCTCCGGCGTGAGCTGCGCCCAGTGCCGTTCGACGATGTTGAGCCCGGCGTTGTTCACCAGGATATCGAGCCGGCCGAGCGTCGCCCCGATGAAGGCGCCGACCTGCTTCACCTCGGCCGCGCGCATCAGGTCGGCGGGCTGCACATGCGCGGTGCCCCCGGCGGCCGCGATCCGGGCGGCAACGGCTTCCAGCGGCGCGCGACGGCGGCCGGTGAGCACGATGGCCGCGCCCTCCGCGGCGAGCGCCAAGGCGGCGGCCTCGCCGATCCCGCTGCCCGCGCCGGTGACCCAGGCGATCTTGCCATCCAGTTTACCCATGACCTTGCCTCCCGCTTTGCTGTCGGGGGCATTCAACGGGAGGGCGGGGGGCACGGCAAGGGCGGGGCCGCCCCTTGCCAACCCAGGGTCCGCGTGCCACGTGCCCGGGGCCCGTGACATCCGGTTCCCCCACCATGCCCGACACCGTCCCGGACGCGGCTTCCCAGCGCGCCCTGATCCTCGATTTCGGCTCCCAGGTGACCCAGCTCATCGCGCGGCGGCTGCGCGAGGCGGGGGTGTATTCGGAGATCTGGCCGCATCACGCCGATCCCGCCCGGATCGCCGCCTGGAAGCCCGGAGCGCTCATTCTGTCCGGCGGCCCGGCCTCGGTCCACGAGCCCGGCGCGCCGCTGGCGCCGGAGGGGATTTTCAGCCTCGGCGTCCCCATCCTGGGCATCTGCTACGGCGAGCAACTGCTGTGTCACCAGTTGGGCGGCGCGGTGGACACCCACGACCATCGCGAATTCGGCCGCGCCGAGATCACCGTGACCGAGGACTGCGCCCTGTTCGCCGGCGTCTGGCCGACCGGCGCGCGCGAGCAGGTGTGGATGAGCCACGGCGACCGGGTGACCCGCCTGCCGCCCGGGTTCCGCGCCGTCGCCGCCACCGAGGGCGCGCCGTTCGCCGCCATCGCCGACGACACCCGCCGCTTCTACGGCGTGCAATTCCACCCCGAGGTCGTGCACACCCCGCACGGCGCCGCCCTGCTGCGCAATTTCGTCCACCACGTCGCCGGCCTGGCCGGCACCTGGACGATGGCGAATTTCCGCACCACGGAGTTGGCGCGCATCCGCGCCCAGGTGGGCACCGGGCGGGTGATCTGCGGCCTGTCGGGCGGGGTGGACAGTTCGGTCGCCGCGGTGCTGATCCACGAGGCGATCGGCGACCAGTTGGCGTGCATCTTTGTCGACCACGGCCTGCTGCGCGAAGGCGAGGCGGCGGAGGTGGTGGCGACGTTCCGAGATCGCTTCAACATTCGCCTGGTGCACCGCAACGCGGCCGATCTGTTCCTGGACGCGCTCGACGGCGTGACCGACCCGGAGACCAAGCGCAAGACGATCGGCCGCCTGTTCATCGAGGTGTTCGAGGAAGAAGCGGCAAAGCTGGGCGGGGCGGATTTCCTCGCCCAGGGCACGCTCTATCCGGACGTGATCGAATCGGTCGCCCCGCGCGGCGGCCCGTCGGCCACGATCAAGTCGCACCACAACGTGGGTGGCCTGCCGGAACGGATGCGCATGCAGCTGGTCGAGCCGCTGCGCGAACTGTTCAAGGACGAGGTGCGCGCATTGGGCCGCACCCTCGGTCTGCCGGACAGCATCGTCGGGCGGCACCCGTTCCCCGGGCCGGGCCTCGCGATCCGCATCCCCGGCCCGATCACGCGCGAGCGGCTGGTGTTGCTGCGCCGCGCAGATGCGATCTTCCTGGAGGAGATCCGCGCCGCCGGCCTGTACGACGCGATCTGGCAGGCCTTCGCAGTGCTGCTGCCTGTGCGCACCGTGGGCGTGATGGGCGACGGCCGCACCTACGACCACGCCTGCGCGCTGCGCGCCGTCACCAGCTCCGACGGGATGACGGCCGACGTCTTCCCGTTCGACCCCGGGTTCCTCTCCCGGGTGGCCGGGCGCATCGTGAACGAAGTGCGCGGGATCAACCGCGTGACCTACGACATCACCAGCAAGCCGCCCGGCACCATCGAGTGGGAATAGCCGGCGAGCTGGAATAAGCGAGAAGGAACACCGCGCATGGACAACCCCACGCCGAAGACCCTGCGGGGCCGGCATTTCTTCGCCAATCCGGGACCGACGAACATCCCGGACTCGATCCTGCGCGCGATCGACCGGCCGACGCTCGATTTCAACGATCCGGACTTCATGCCGATCTATCGGGACGTGTTCGCCGGCATCAAGCGGGTGGTGGGCACGAAGCATCACCTGTTCATGTACACCGGCTCCGGCCACGCCGCCTGGGAAGCGACTCTCACCAACCTGCTGTCGCCGGGCGAGACGATCCTGGTGGTGGAATCAGGCTATTTCTCGGAAGAATGGGGCAAGATGGCCGCCGCGCACGGGGTGGAGGTGCAGACGGTCGCCGCCGACTGGCGCCACGGCGTGGAAATGCCGCGCATCCGCGAGGCGCTGGAAGCCGACCGCGGCCACGTCATCAAGGCGGTCTGCGTCGTGCACAACGAGACCGCCACCGGGCTGATGATCCCGCCCGCCGAAGTGCGCGCGGCGATCGACGCGGCGAAGCATCCGGCGCTGTTCCTGGTCGATACCATCTCCTCGCTCGCCAGCCTGGAGTTCCGCATGGACGACTGGGGGATCGATGCGGTGGTAGGCGGCAGCCAGAAGGGGTTGATGAACCCTACCGGCATGAGCTTCACCGCGGTGTCCGACAAGGGGTTCGCGGCGCACAAGAAGGCCAAACTCGGCCGGTATTATTTCGATTGGTCGGTGATGCTGACCCGCAAGCCGCACGAAAGTTTCGTCGGCACCGTTCCGATCAACGCTTTCTACGGCCTGCGCGAGGCGGTGCGCCTGCTGGAGGAGGAAGGGATGGATGGCGTCGTCGCCCGCCATCACCGCCTGGCCGAGGGCGTGCGCCGTGCGATCGCCGTCTGGGCCGGCAACAACGGCCCGCAGCTATTCTGCACCAACCCCGCGCGGGTGTCCGATTCCGTGACCGCGGTGTGGATGCCGGAAGGCCACGACGCGGACGCGCTGCGGCGCACGGCACGGACCCGCTACAACGTCAGCCTGGGCGGCGGGCTCGGCAAGTTGAGCGGGCATGTGTTCCGCATCGGCCATATGGGCGATCTGAACGAACCGATGGTGCTGGGCACCCTGGCCGCGATCGAGATGGCGCTGCGGGTGAACGGCGTCCCGCACGGCAAGGGCGGCGTGGAAGCCGCGATGGCGTATTTCGCGGGCTGATCGTCCCTAACTCCCTCCCCGCCAGGGGGAGGGAGAAACTCTCAGGCGTGGCCGGCGAAGGACGACAGCGCCAGCGGGTCGATGTGCAGGCTGGCCAGCGCGCGCCGCCACTTGCTGTCGTGCTCGGCGGCGAACACCAGCGCCTCGTCCGCCGGCACCGACAGCCAGGCGTTCTGCTGCATCTCCACGTCGAGCTGCCCCGGTCCCCAGCCGGCGTAGCCGAGCGCCAGCAGCCCCTCGCGCGGGCCGCCGCCCTCGGCGATCGCTTTCAGCACATCGAGGCTGGCGGTCAGGGCCAGCGCCTCGTTCACCCGCAGGCTGCCCTCCCCGGTCCAGTCGGCGGTGTGCAGCACAAAGCCGCGCCCGCCGTCGACCGGGCCGCCGGCCCAGAGCCGGATGCGCCGCGCCGGCGGCACCGGGGCGATCTCCAGCTGGCGGAGCAGTTCGTCGAAGCTCGGGCGGGCGAGCGGGCGGTTGATGACGAGCCCCATCGCGCCGTCGGCCGTGTGCGCGCAGACGTAGATCACACTCTGGGCGAAGCGCGGGTCCTGCATCGCCGGCATGGCAATCAATAACTGGCCGGTCAGGAACGCATCCGCGCCCACTGTGTCCACAGAGGCCGTTTCCATCGGGGCCGTCTCCGCGCGGGCCTTCTCGACGCCGGTCTTCTCCGCCCTTGCCTTGACGCTATGTGACTTTGCCATCGCGGCGAATGTGGGGCGCCCCGCCGCGCGCCGCAAGCGGCGTGACAGCGCGGGCCGGCCGGGCTAGGAGTCGCGGCCCGATCGGCACACCCGACGGCGCGGCCAGAAGGCGGTCCGCCACGCGCGGGCGGAGAAACACAACGAGGAGCGAGGCAAGCCATGACCATCAAGGTTGGCGACACGATTCCGTCGATGAAGCTGATGCAGGCCACCGCCGAGGGGCCGAAGGAGATTTCCACCGACGAGGTCTTCAAGGGCAAGAAAGTGGTCCTGTTCGCCGTCCCCGGCGCCTTCACCCCCACCTGCAGCGCGCGGCACCTGCCGGGCTTCGTGCAGAATGCCGAGGCCCTGCACGCCAAGGGCGTCGATACGGTCGCGTGCATCTCGGTGAATGATGCGTTCGTGATGGGCGCCTGGGGCAAGGACCAGGGCACCGACGGCAAGGTGCTGATGCTGGCGGACGGCTCGGCCGCCTTCGCCAAGGCGCTGGGGCTGGAGCTCGACCTGATGGGTCGCGGCATGGGCGTGCGCAGCCAGCGCTACGCGCTGGTGGCCGACGACGGCAAGGTGACGCATCTGGCGGTGGAGCAGCCGGGCGGGTTCGAGGTGAGCAAGGCGGAATCGATCCTGGCGGCGCTCTGAGCCAGGCGTTCGTGGCGGCGTCCGCGTTGGCCCCGTCCGGGGCGCGCGGGCAGCCGTCGGACCCGCGCGGGCGTGGCGCGCGCTGGTGCCGGCTTGCGACAGGGCTGGGGCTTGCGGCGGGGCTGAGCCTGCTATTGGCGGGGTGCGCAACCGCGCCGGTCGGATCCGCCGCGACCGGGCCGGCAGGCGCACCATCGGCCGCGGTCGCAGGCTCGGCGTGGGCCGGTCGGGTCGCGCCGGTCCCGGCGTCCGCCGGGACGCCATGCCCAACCGGCACGCAGCGGATGCTGGTGGCGGAGTTGTTCTTCGGCCGCACGATCGGCGCCGGCGCGCATCCGTCGCAGGTGACCGCGGCGGACTGGAACCGCTTCTCCGCCGACACGCTTGCCCGCAGCTTCCCCGACGGGTTCACCGTGCGCGATGCCACTGGCGCGTGGCGCGACCCGGCCTCCGGGCACATGATCACCGAGGCGACCAAGGACGTGCTGGCGGCGATGCCCGACCGGCCGGCGGAGTTTGCCCGTGTGGAGCTTGCCCGAGTGCGGCAGGCGATCGCGGTCTACCGGCGACGTTTCCGCCAGCAGTCGGTGGGCGTCCTGCTGAACCGGGCCTGCGGCGGGTTCTGACCGCACCCGTCGGTCAGCGCCGGAACCGCGCGCGATAGCTGTGCGGCCCGGTGCCGATCCGGCGCAGGGGAGGCGGCGCGATCTTCCACCAACGGGCCGTGCGTCGGGCCGGTAGGGGCGACCGCGTGTGACACGGACCGTCCCCGCGTGCGATGCTGGGGGCCGTTCGCCGCATCCAACCCCGGCCACAAACCCATGTCCCGCGCCACTTACCGCCCCCGGCCATCCTCCCGGCCATCCTCCCCTTGGCGCCGGTCATGACCGAGCCGCGGGTCAAAGCCGGCCTCTGGGTGCAGATGGCGCTGCGGATGGGCGACAGCGCAGGCCGCCCGGGGATGGTCCTGCGCAAGGGGGATGCCGACGCGGGCGGCGTGCTGGTCGTGCTGCACGGGCGTACCGGGGTGCAGGTGCTGGCCCAGGTGCGCACGGCCGCCGGCGCCGCCGCCTGGACCCGCGGCACCGGCACCGACCCGGTCGATCAGGCAACGGCCGACGCCTACATTGCCCGCCAGCTCGGCCGTGACCCCGACCTTTGGGTGATCGAGTTCGAAACTCCCGATTTCGTGCCGCCCTTCGAGGCGACCCTGATCTGACGCCGCTTCAGGCCGCGTCTTCGCGCCGGTCCCGGACCTTCACGTACGCAAGCTGGGCGTGTCCCTCGCAATACGGCTTGCCGGGCACCGAGGCCGCGTCGCAGAAATGAAAGGCCTTGGTCCCGGGCTCGCCCAGCGGCCAGCAGCAGGTGACGACGCGGCCGTACGGCCGGGACGCGACCGCCTGCAAGCGTGTCGATGCCGCCTGCGGGGACGATGCCGGCTGCGGGGACGGTGCGACCGGCCGTGGCATCGCGACCGGAGGCGCCGCCATCCGGGGGTGAGCCATCTCCTGGGGGGCAGCCGGGGGTAAGGCCGCCGCCTGCACGTCCTCACCCTGGGGCGGAATATCAGGCGCGGCGATCACCGGTTGCACGTCTGCGGGCGCCGGCCGCGCCTGCCGTGGCCGCGCCGCGGCAGGCATCCGCCCCGGGCCGGCCACGCTGCTGAGCGGCGGCAACGTCGGCCCGTCCGGGCGCGGGGTCGCCGCCGGCCGGCGGTTGCGTCGGCGGGTGGTTTCGCCCACCGCATCCCACCGGATCGGCGACGGTCGCGCCGTCAGGTCCAGCCGATGCGCCTTGCCGACGACCGCATTCTTGGAAACCCCGAGCCGGCGACCGATCTCGGCGGTCGACAGCCCCTCCGTCCAGAACCCGCGCAGACGCTGGATCGACTCTTCCGTCCACTCCATCTTGTGGCCTCCCGCGCCAGACACGCATGATCTGGTAGCGGGCTTCGTCGGCCGCAGCAAGCACGCATTCGCGGGCAACCACAAAAACTTGTGGAAAACCCCGGCTAGAACAACAACCCCTTGCGTAGCATGCCGTGCACGCCCTTCTCGCGGTTGACCGTCTGCGTCACGTGGAAATCCACCGCCAGGGAGCAGAACTGATACGCCTGCTGGCGCGACAGGTTGGTGCGTGCGGCGATGAACGCGATCATCTCGCGCAGCGCCGTCTTCATCGCCACGTCGAGGTCCTCGTGCATACCCATGGTGATGAAATGGGTCGCGGTTTCCGCCCGCGGGTAGCGCAGCAGCGGGTCGCGCAGCCCGCCGCCCTTGTGCAGGCTCAGGGTGAAGGTGCCGGTCAGGCAGGTCTCCAGCGCGTTGATGCAGACCTCCCCGTCGCCCTGCACGCCGTGGCCGTCACCGGCCGAGAACAGCCCGCCGGGCGCGAACACCGGCAGGAACAGCGTGGCGCCGGCGCCCAGTTCCTTGTTGTCGAGGTTGCCGCCATGGGCGCGCGGCTCGATCGTGGAGATCGTGCCCCACTCGGCCGGCGGGGCCACCCCCATCACGCCGAAGAACGGCGCCAAGGTGAGTTCGGTGCCCCAGGGCAGGCGGCAGGTGCCCGCCGCGCGGTCGATCGGGATGTGGCTCAGGTAGCGCTCGGGGAAGTCCTCCGGCAGGGTGCCGACGAGCGGACGGAACCCGCAGTAGCCCCAGTCGGCACCAAGTTCGATCGCCTCGACCTTCACCTCCAGCATGTCGCCCGGCTCGGCACCCGTAACGGCGACGGGCCCGGTCAGGATATGGCCGCCGACGCGCGGCAGATTGGCCGCCAGGATGGCGGTCAGTGCCGGCGGGATCGCGAGGCCGAGCGCGGGCGGCGGCAGCACGTCCGGCGACCCGGCAGAGACGCATTCCAGCACCACCGTCTCGCCCGAGGCGATGGTGAGTGCGGGCGGATAGCCGGCGTCGAAACTGCCCCAGCGGACGGTCTCAGGGGTGGCGGCAAGACGATGGGTGGGCATACCGTAGATATCTCCTGATGCGGGCGGGCCAATCGTGGCCGATCCTGGGGAAGGGTCAAGCACGATCCGCGCCAGGCCGCGACCGGATCAGCCCACGCCGAGCCCGATGCGGAGCAGGGCATACAGGACGGCGCCGACCAGGAAGCCCACCAGGGTTCCGTTGACCCGCACGAACTGCAGGTCCTTGCCGACCCGGAGTTCGAGCTTGTCGGTGATGGTGGCGGCATCCCACCCGCCCACCACCTGCGCGATGAAGCCCGACAATTGTGCCTGTGCCGCGGGCAGCAGGCCGCGGGCGATGCTCTCGGTTGCCGTCTGCACGCGCAGGCGGGCGGCGGGGTCGGTTTCCAGCAGGTCGCCGAGATTGGCGAGCGCGCCCTGGATCGTGGCGACGGTGCGCCCGGATGGGCGGGCGGCATCCGCCTCCAGCGCCAGCCGCAGCCGGGCCCAGATGTCCCACAGCCATGCGAGCACCGTCTCATGCGCCACCACCCGGCGGATCGCCGCGCCGATTTCGGCAGCGCGGGCGGGGTCTTCCTCCATGCGGGCGATCTCCCGGCGGACCCATTCGTCGAAGGCGGCGCGCAGTTCGGAGCCGTCGGGGCTCATTTTGTCGAGCTCGTTCGACAAGGTCGCCATCACCCGGCGGGCGACGGAGGCGCCGAGCGCCCAGCCGACCAGGCGCCCGCCCTGCTCGCGCACCCGTTCCGCGATCGCCGTCTGCAGCACCTCTTCCTTGCTGGCGAGCAGGTCGCGGATCTGGCCGAGCATGAAGCCGAACACTTCCTGGTGCCGGCCGCCTTCGACCAATCCGCGCAGCGCCCGGGCCACCACGAGGCCGGCGCCCGGCCCGCCCAGCACCCGCGGCAACAGGCGCGCGGCGAGGCGGCGGGCGCGCCCGTCCTCCAAGGAGGCCAGCAGGCGCGGCAGGGTGGCCCCGATCGCTTGCGCCGCCGGCGCGGCCGAGGCGGGGTCGGCCAAGAACCGATGCAGGATCGCCGGCAGGTCGAGCCGGCGCAGCACGCCCGACACCTCCGCGTCGGTGAAGACGTGGCTGGCGACGAAGCGCCCGAGCGCCTGGCCCAGGCGTTCCTTCTGGCGGGGAATGATGGCGGTGTGCGGGATCGGCAGGCCGAGCGGATGACGGAACAGCGCCGTCACCGCGAACCAATCGGCGATGCCGCCGATGAACCCGGCCCGCGCGGCGTTGCCGAGCAGCCCGGCCGGCCAGCCGCCACCCCAATGCGGGGGCAGCGCGAAGCTGGCCAGCATGAGCGCTGCCATGAGCAGCAGGAGTGCGGTGGCAAAGGCCTTGTGGCGCGCCAGGGTGCGGCGCAGGCCGGCGTCGGGATCGGATTCGGTCATGCGCCGTCCTTCATAGCGGGCGCGGCGCGTGGGCGCACCCCGGGGGGTGCGCCCGGACGCCGCGAAGACCCGATGATGGCGAAGACCCGATGATGGCGAAGACCCGATGATGGCGAAGACCGGGCAATGGCGGCCTGTTATGCTGGGGCGTGGTTCACGCGGCGCCGCAGCATCGGGCTGATGCCGACCCGCCCGGCCGGCTACGGCCTGGGGCCGCGGGCCGACCGTCGTTGCGGCTGGATCGGCACTGGTTGCGCTCGGTGCTGGCGACCCTTGGGCTGGTCGGCCTGGTCGCGGCCGCGATCGGTGGCGGCTGGGGGTTCACGCTTTCGGCGCTTGCGGTGTTCGGGGTCGGGTTCGGCTTTTTCTACCTGCTGTTCCCGGGCGGCGCGCATTTCGGCCTGACGGTGGCGAATTTCCTTGCCGTATATGCCTGCCTGTTCGTGTTTTTCCGGCAGGCAAACTTCCCGGGCGCCTCCGGTGCCGCTTCGATCATCGGGCTGATCCTGCCGGTCGGCGGGTTCCTGATCGGCTGCCTGACGCGGCGGCGGCAGATCCTGGCGATCATCCGCAGCCGCCGACCGCGCGACTTCGCGCATCTGCCGCGGCTGATGCGGTGGCTGGGCGGAACCATGGCGGTGGGTGCGCTGTCCTTCGCCCTGCCGCGGCTCGCGTTGGCGGCGGGCGCCCAGGGGGTGTTGCTGGTGGGCGCGATGGCGGTGATCACGGGGTTCGTCGCCCTGTCCGTGCGCGACGTGGTCGTCGTGCTGCGCGATGTCGCGGTCATCTTCGAGAACGTGGCGGCCAGGCTGGACCGGCTTCTGATCCCGATGCTCGCGTTCCTGACGTTCTACGGGCTTCTGGTGGTGGTGTTCGGTTGCCTGTACCGGATCGCCGATCTGACTTCGCCGCTGCCGCAGTTCGCGCTGCACGGCACGCCGGCCCGGATCGATTTCGCCGATGCGCTCTATTACAGCGTGGCGGCGATCACCACGCTCGGGATCGGCGACATTACCCCGGCGGCCGCGCTGGTGCGCGCGCTGACCGGGCTGGAAGTGGTCGCCGGCGTGCTGATGCTGCTGTTCGGGTTCAGCGAGATCATGCGCGCGCACGGCGGCCGGTCGGATCGTGGTGGGTCGGATCGCGGTGGGTCGGATCGCGGTGGCGGGTCGTAGCCGTCCGACGCCAGCCGGTCAGATCGCGCGCACGATTCCCGGCCGGGGGGTGAGGCTGTGTTCCTTCATCACCTGCTCGCCGGTGGGGTCGATCTCCCGCATGACGACGTCGTAGCCCCACAGGTCGGCCAGGTGCTGCAGCACGGCGCGGGCGTCCTTCTCGTCGAGCAGCACCCGATTGAGCGCGCGGTGCTGCAGCACGAGCTTGCGGTCGCCGTCGAGGTCGACGTCCACCACCTGGATGTCCGGCAAGGTCCAGGCGATGTCGTACTGGCGGGCGAGCGCGCGCTGGATCTTGCGATACCCGCGCTCGTCATGGATCGCCTGCACGGTGAGGTGCGGGTCCTCCGCGTCGTCGAGCACGTGGAACAGCCCGAACTGGCGAATAAGGCGCGGGCTCAGGAATTGCAGGATGAAGCTTTCGTCGCGGTAGTTCGCCCAGACGTCGCGCAGCACCGCCATTTCGTCGCCCTTGCCGGCGATGGCGGGGAACCACTGCAGGTCCTCGGCGGTCGGTTCGTTACAGATGCGCGCGATATCCTGCATCATCGCGAAGCCGAGCGCGTAGGGGTTTATCGAGGAATAGCGCGGGTCGTCGAATTCCGGCTGGAACACGACGTTGGTGTGGCTGCGCAGGAACTCGACCATGGCGCCGTCGGTGAGCAGGCCCTTCTCGTGCAGCCGGTTCATGATCCGGTAGTGCACATAGGTGGCGCAGCCCTCGTTCATCAGCTTGGTCTGGCTCTGCGGATAGAAATACTGGGCGATCTGGCGGACGATGCGCAGGATTTCGCGCTGCCAGGGCGCCAGGCGGGGCGCGGCCTTTTCCAGGAAATAAAGGATGTTCTCCTGCGGCAGTTGCAGCAGGGCGCGGCGGCGTTCCCCGGCGGTCGGGTCCTTGTGCGCGTTGCTCTTGCCGGGAACCGTGCGCCAGAGGTCGTTGAAGACGGATTCGTCGTAGGCGCGGCGTTCGCGCGCGCGCCGTTCCTCCCCGCGCAGATCGATCGCGCGCGGGCGCGGGTAGCGGTGGACGCCGTGCGTCATCAGCGCGTGGGCGGCATCCAGCAGGCGTTCGACCGCCGCCTCGCCGTGCTTTTCCTCGCATTCGGCGATGTAGGATTTGGCGAATTCCAGGTAGTCCAGGATGCCGTTGGCGTCGGTCCACTGGCGGAACAGGTAGTTGTTCTTGAAGAAGTGGTTGTGGCCGAACGCCGCGTGCGCGATCACCAGGGTCTGCAACGTCGCCGTGTTCTCCTCCATGATGTAGGAGATGCACGGGTTGGAGTTGATGACGATCTCGTAGGCGAGCCCCTGCATGCCGGCGCGGTACAGCGCCTCGTTGCGGGCGAACTGCTTGCCGAACGACCAGTGCTTGTAAAACAGCGGCATCCCGATCGAGGAATAGGCATCCAGCATCTGCTCGGTGCCGATGACCTCGATCTGGTTCGGATAGACGTCGAGGCCGAGCTCGCCGAGGGCGATCTGCTCGATCGCCTCGTATGCGCGCTGCACGGTGGAGAATTCCCAGTCCGCACCTTCGAACAGCGGACGGGTGGGGGTCGCGAGGGTCATGCGGACTCGGCTCCGGCGTGGGCGTGCTTGCGGGCGAACAACTCGCGGAATACCGGGTAGATGTCGCGCCGGTGGTTGACCTTGCGCATCGCCATCGGCGCGCCGCTCTGCACGATCTCGGCGTAGGTCTGCCACAGGTCGCTGTCGCGGCGGATGAAGCCCGGCGGGAAATGTTCCGACTCGCGGCCCACTTCCAGATAGGCATAGTACTGGCACACCGGCAGGATCGCCTGGATCAGCAGCTCCGCCGTGCGCTCGTTGTCGGACGCCGTGTTGTCCCCGTCCGAGGCCTGGGCGGCGTAGATGTTCCATGCGTCCGGGCTGTAGCGTTCGGCCACCACCGCGCGCATCTCCTCGAGCGCAGTCGAGACGACGGTGCCGCCGGTTTCGGGTGAGTTGAAGAATGTATCCTCGTCCACTTCGGACGCCTGGTGGGTGTGGCGGATGAACACCACCTCCACGTGCTTGTACTTGCGGCGGAGGAAGATGTACAGTAGCACGTAGAACCGCTTCGCCAGGTCCTTCATGTGCTCGGTCATCGAGCCGGACACGTCCATCAGGCAGAACATGACCGCCTGCGCCACCGGCTTCGGCCGCGGGTCGAACCGCTTGTAGCGCACGTCCAGCGGGTCGATGTACGGGATCACGCCGAGGCGGCGCAGCTTGCGTTCCAGTTCCTCCAGCAGCGCCGGCCGGCGCGGATCGGCCTCGTCGAGCGCGGCGATCTCGGCGCGCAACGCCGCCATCTCCTCCGGCTTGGGACGATGCAGCGCAATGCGTCGCGACAGGCCGTTGCGCACGGTGCGCAACAGCGCGAGGTTCGACGGCGAGCCGGTGACCGAATATCCGGCCCGTTCCCAGCTCACGCTTTCGGTATCGGCCACCCGGCGCTTGGCGAGGTCGGGCAGTTCCAGGTCTTCCAGGAACAGCTCCACGAACTCGTCGCGGGTCAGGGTGAAGCGGAAATCGTCCTCCCCGTCCCCGTCCGGGCTGCCTTCGGACCCGCCGCCGCCGGCGCCACCCGGCGGGCGGGGGATTGTATCGCCAGCAACATATTCCTTGTTGCCCGGCAGCACGTGATCGCGCATGCCACCGGAACGGTCGCGGTGGAAGCCCGGTTCGTGCACCCCCTGGGCGGGCAGGGAGACCTCGCCGCCTTCGTCCGCGTCCTTGATGCCGCGGCTGGCGGCGCTTTCATGCACCGCCTTGCGGATCAGCGATTTGGCGCGGCGCATGAAGCGCTGGCGGTTGGCGAGGCTTTTTCCGCCAGGATTGAGACGACGATCGACGATATGCATGAGGCGCGCGGGTTCCCTGGGGTTGGGTCCGAGACTAGCCGGCCTGCTTGACGCGCATGTACCACTCCACCAGCCGGCGAACCTGGCGATCCGTGTAGCCGCGTTCGGCCATGCGGCTCACGAACTCGGCATGCTTCTTCTCGGTGTCGCCGTCCTTCTTCGACCCGAAGCTGATCACCGGCAGCAGTTCCTCGACCTGGGAGAACATCCGCCGTTCGATCACTTCGCGGATCTTCTCGTAGCTGGTCCAGGACGGGTTGCGGCCGTTGTTGTTGGCGCGGGCGCGCAGGCTGAACTTCACCACCTCGTTGCGGAAGTCCTTCGGGTTGGCGATGCCGGCCGGCTTCTCGACCTTGGTCAGCTCCTGGTTCAGCAGCTCGCGGTTGAGCATCTGCCCGGTATCGGGGTCCTTGTAGTCCACATCCTCGATCCAGGCGTCGGCGTAGGAGACGTAGCGGTCGAACAGGTTCTGCCCGTAGTCGTGGTAGGATTCGAGGTAGGCCTTCTGGATCTCGTTGCCGATGAACTCGGCGTAGCGCGGCGCGAGCTCGCCCTTGATGAACTCCAGGTAGCGCTTCTCGGTCTCGGCCGGGAGCTGTTCGCGCCGGATCGACTGCTCCAGCACGTACATCAGGTGCACCGGGTCGGCGGCGATCTCCGTCGTGTCGTGGTTGAAGGTCGCGGCGAGCACCTTGAAGGCGAAGCGGGTGGACGCGCCGTCCATCCCTTCCTCCACCCCGGCGGCGTCCTTGTATTCCTGCAAGGACCGCGCGCGCGGATCGGTCTCCTTCAGCGACTCGCCGTCATAGACCCGCATCTTCGCATAGAGGGTGGAGTTCTCGTGCCGGCGCAGCCGGCTTAGCACCGAGAAGCGGGCGAGCATTTCCAAGGTGGCCGGGGCGCACGGCGCCTTCGCAAGTTCGGAGCTGACCACCAACTTGTCGTAGATCCTCTGCTCCTCCGTCACCCGCAGGCAGTAGGGCACCTTGATGACGTAGATGCGATCGATGAAGGCTTCGTTGTTGCGGTTGTTCTTGAAGCTCTGCCATTCCGCTTCGTTCGAGTGCGCGAGGATGATGCCGGAAAACGGGATGGCGCCGATATTCTCGGTGCCGATGTAGTTGCCTTCCTGCGTCGCGGTCAGCAGCGGATGCAGCATCTTGATCGGCGCCTTGAACATCTCGACGAATTCAAGCACGCCCTGGTTGCCGCGGTTCAGCCCGCCCGAGTAGCTGTAGGCGTCGGGGTCGTTCTGCGCGTGCATTTCCAGCTTACGGATATCGACCTTGCCGACCAGGGAGGAGATGTCCTGGTTGTTCTCGTCGCCGGGCTCGGTCTTGGAGATGGCGATCTGGCGCAGCCGCGACGGCATCAGCTTGACCACCCGGAACCGGGAGATATCGCCGCCGAATTCATCCAGCCGCCTGAGGCACCACGGGCTCATGAGCCCGTTCAGCCGCCGGCGCGGAATGCCGTACCGATCCTCCAGCAGCTTGCCCATCCGATCGGGATCGAACAGGCCGAGCGGGCTTTCGAACACCGGACTGAGCTGATCGCCGGCCTTCAGGACGTAGATCGGGTGGACCTCCATCAAGGCCTTGACCCGTTCCGCGAGCGAGGATTTGCCGCCGCCCACCGGGCCCAGCAGGTACATGATCTGCTTGCGCTCTTCGAGCCCCTGCGCAGCGTGGCGGAGGAAGCCCACGATCCGTTCGATCGTCTCCTCCATGCCGAAGAATTCGCTGAACGCGGGATAGACCCGGATGGTGCGGTTCATGAAGATACGGCCAAGGCGCGGGTCCTTGGAGGTGTCCACCATTTCCGCTTCGCCGATCGCGTCGAGCAGGCGCTCAGTCGCGGTGGCGTACATCATCGGGTGATCGCGGCAGGCTTCCAGATACTCCGCGAGCGTGAGGTCGGCTTCGCGGTGCGCCTCGAAGTTGCGCGCGTAGGTTGCGAAAACATCATCGAGCGAGTGCATCGGCGGCTCCGTGTATGAGGGAAACACCTCGCGCCTTCATGCAAGATGGGCGCAAACGTAGCTGATTGCCCCGGAGTCGCGAGAGTTTTTTTTGCCTGTGGCGGACGGGCCGCGGCCGGAGCAGGAAAGTCGCGGGCAGAAGGGGCGACCGGCCGGCGGCAAAGGCATCGGGACGGCGCTGCATGATCGAGCGTCTCCGGGCGAGGGGTGCGGAGTATGAAATGCGGCTCCCATGGCAAGACTACGATCGCACTCCTAAAAATTGATTAGCGAAATGCCAGACGGCCGCTTTCCGTCAAAAGCTTGCGGTCGTTTCTGCCGATGCGGTCATGCTCCGCGTCGCACGCAGCAATCGCACGGTCCGGGAGCGGCACCTGCCACTTGTTTAGGCGAACCGGTGCGCCCGCGGCCGGAAATGCGCCGGTTGCCGCGCGAGCCGCCAGCGCGCGTAGGTTCGGCAACGCCGGCGCCGGGACCCCCATCGCCAGCGAGAGAGGCCGATCCTGACGCATGGTGCCGTCATCTGCGGCCAGGATCGCTTTGTTTTCAATGATATGCCGATCTCCTTGCCTTCGCTGCAAAGGGCCGCGCAGGTAATATCAACCCGCCAAGAGGCTTAGGTAGTTCCAGCCCCGAAGCCTTCCCGTCATGGCCGGCCCGGAGCCGGCCATGACGGGAAGGCGCCGGGCTGGAATGCAAGGGGAGCCGGCATGCAAGGGTGAGAGTCAAAACCCGCGCGGGTTGGGATAAGCGGCGGGGATACCGACGGGCGGATGGCGATGCCGGCGCCCGGCATCGGCTGTAGTCGGGCGTCGGAGGGCCTCAGGCCGCTTCCGACCGCGCGCCAAGCCGCGCCATCCGGCGCGCGGTGTGCAGCAGGAACTGCCGGTCCTCGTCCGTACATTCCCGGTAGAGCCGCAACAGCGCCAACTCGTCCCCGCTCGTTGCCTGCGCCGGGGCACGCTTGTCCGCCCCGTGCATCAGGACTTCCACCCCGACCTCCAGCGCACTGGCGATCGCCGCCAGGTGCGTCGTGAGCTGGCCGGCCCGTCCGGTTTCCCACTGCGCCACCGCACTGCGCGACACGCCGATGGCGGCAGCCAGCGCCTCCTGGGTCAGGCCACGCTCCTGGCGGGCGGTGCGAATCCGGCGGCCGATCTCGATCTGCATTTCCATCATGCTCCTCCATACGTCAGCCTGACTAACTCCGGCAAGAAAAATTCCCGAAAGACGTTATTACTATTGACAGTCGACCGTCAGAGAGAATAACAGACCGGCGTTAGTTCCGATTTTGTTCGAACGCCGGAGACCATGCCCGATGCCCAAAAAACTACCGTGGACCGACGCCCAGGATACCCGGCTGCGCCGCCTCCGCGCGGAGGGTGCCCATTGGGACGCCATCGCCGCGCTGTTCGGCGTCACCCGCTGGGCCGCGATCGAGCGCGGACGTCGCATCGGCGCGTTTCCGCGTCCCGCCGGCTTCGTCCCACCGCCCGAAGATCCCGAGCGCGACCCGCTGCCGCCCGGCCACCCGCACAGTTGGGGCGCCATCACCGCGGGCACCGTCCTGGAGGACGTGCCCTACCCGCTGCCTGTCTTCGTTCCCTGACGCGGACCGTCCGGCGCCGCGCCCGCCCGGACCTCGCCGCCTTGCCGCGCAGCGCCCCGCCCGCCGATCCCCTTCCCCCAGCCGCAGGACCCTCTCCCGATGCAGTCCATGTTCGACGCCGACCGTGCCACCCTGCCCGAAATCGACGCTGCCTACGTGATCTGGCGGCTGGAGGAGGCGGGATCGACCCTGCTGGCCCTGCCGCCCTCCGGTTGGTCCACCGGGATGCGCTCGAGCGCGCTCGACATCGTGCGCAGCGCCGCGGAAAGTTATGGCTGGGGGGAGGGGCGGTTGCGGCCGCCGGTGCCCTCGGCCGCCAAGATCACCCGGATGGACGTGGCGCTCGGGTGGATCGCGCATATTCCGCTCGAGCGCTACGTGCTGCGCCGCATCGTCGGCGCCCGCAGCCTGGTGCACCCGGTGACGGAGCGGCATTTGTTCCCCTGGCGCCGGTTGGGCGGCGTCCTGGGTGCCGACCACAAGGCGATCCAGCGCTGGCACAAGGACGGGATCGCGATCATCGTCGCCGCCCTGGGCCGACCCCCGGCCGGAGTGACAGTTCAGCCCAGGATGGAGGCGACGAAGCCCAGGAGCTCGTCTGCCGCCGGCGGCTTCTCCACCGTCCGCACGACCCCGAGCGCCGCCGCCTGCGCCGCGATGGTCGGCGAGGGAGAGCCGGTGATCAGCAGGACCGGCAGCGCGTCGCCCGCCGCGCGCAGCCGCGCCACGAGTTCGAGGCCGGTCACCAGCGGCATGTGATGATCGAGGATCAACCCGGCGAGGCCCGCCCGATCGCGGCGGGCCTCGAAATCCGCGGCCGATTCGTAGGTGGCCGCCGGGTAGCCGGAGACGTCCAGCAGGAAGTGCAGCGAGTCGCGCACCGCCGGATCGTCATCGACGATCCCGACGTGGCGCACGGCGCCCGCATCGGAGCCCGCAAGGGGCGGGGCGCTCAAGGCCGGGTTCCGATGCGGGCGCGATCAGTCAAGGCCGGGTACCAACGAGAGGGGTGCGACAAGGGGGGAGGCAAACGATTTCGCCCCGCCACCGCCTTGACCCAGATCAATGAATCGCGACCCGGTGGCCGCGGCGCGATCTTTGTCGCCCGCGGGCGCGCCGACGGGTGGCCGGACGCCGGCCATTCGCGGTCGCGCCCGGCTGGCCGCGCGCGACGGCCGTCGGCACGGGCAGCGCCGCCGCGGCGCTGCCCGTGGCCGCGGGCGCATCCGATGCCGCCTTGGTCCGGCGCTCCGCGCCCCGGCGGTCAGCCGCCCGCGACGAGCGCGGCCAGGGCGTCGCCCACTTCCGCCGTGCCGGCCTGGCCGCCCATGTCGCGGGTGCGCGGGCCGCCCTCGCGCAGCAGGGTTTCGATAGCGGCCACGATCGCGCCCCCGGCCGCGGCCTCCCCCAGATGTTCCAGCATCAGCCCGGCCGACCAGATCTGGCCGATCGGGTTGCAGATGTGCTTGCCCGCGATATCCGGCGCCGAGCCGTGCACCGGCTCGAACATGGACGGGAAGATGCGTTCGGGGTTGATGTTGGCCGACGGCGCGATGCCGATCGAGCCGGCGACCGCGGGGCCGAGGTCGGACAGGATGTCGCCGAACAGGTTCGAGCCCACCACCACGTCGAACCAGTCCGGGTGCTGCACGAAATGCGCGGTCAGGATGTCGATATGGTACTGATCGGTGCGCACACCGGGGTAGGCCTCGCCCAGTGCGGCGAAGCGCTCGTCCCAGTAGGGCATCGTGAAGGTGATGCCGTTCGACTTCGTGGCCGACGTCAGGTGGCGCTTCGGGCGCGACGCGGCGAGTTCGAAGGCGAAGCGCAGCACCCGGTCGACGCCGTGGCGGGTGAACACGGATTGCTGGGTGACGAACTCGCGGTCCGTGCCCTCGAACATCCGCCCGCCGACCGAGGAATACTCGCCCTCGGTGTTCTCGCGCACGACGTAGAAGTCGATGTCGGCTTCGGTGCGGCCGGCGAGCGGGGTGCGCACGCCGGGCATCAATTTGCAGGGCCGGAGGTTCACGTACTGGTCGAAACCACGGCGGATCGGGATCAGCAGACCCCAGAGCGAGATGTGGTCCGGCACGCCGGGCCAACCCACGGCGCCGAGCAGGATGCTGTCGGACTGGCGCAGCCGGTCCATCCCGTCGGCGGGCATCATGGCGCCGGTTTTCTTGTAGGTCTCGCAGGACCAGTCATACGGCGTGAGATCGAGGGCGAAGCCGAACCGCGACGCCGCGGCGTCGAGCACTTTCAGGGCTTCGGGGACGGTTTCCTTGCCGATGCCGTCGCCGGGGATGACGGCGATGCGGTGTTTGCGCGCCACGCTTCTTACTCCTGCTGCGATTGCGGCGTGCACAAGAGCGCGGATCAGGCTTGCGGCCAAGGGGCGGCCGGTTCGGCGAGGCCACGCGCCGCGGCGGTCGGCCCATAGGCCCCCGGCTGGTCCGCGAGCGCGGCCAGCCGGTCGGTCACGCCGAGCACCGTCTCCGCCCCGCCGAGATACAGCACCCCGTCCGGCGCCATCTGGCGCGCGATGGCGCCCAGCACCCGCGCTTTCGTCGGCGGATCGAAATAGATCAGCACGTTGCGGCAGAACACGATGTCGAACCGGCCGAGCGGGCCGGGGTCGTCGAGCAGGTTCCATTCGCGGAACGTGACGGCGGCGCGCAGCGCGTCGGAGATGCGCCAGTTCTGCTCCTCCTTGCGGAAATGCTTGACCAGCATCTGCACCGGCAGGCCGCGCTGCACCTCGAACTGCGAATAGACGCCTTCGCGGGCGCGTACCAGCGGTTCCCGCGCGAGATCGGTGCCGAGAATCTCCACCCGCCGATCGCCGAGCAGGGGATGCAGATCGGCCACGATCATCGCCAGCGAATAGGCTTCCTGTCCGGTGGAGGCGGCGGCCGACCATACCCGCAACGGCGTGCCGGCCGAGCGGGCGGCGTGCAGTCGCGGCACCGCCAAGGTGCGGAAATGGACGAAGGGCTTGGTGTCGCGGAAGAACAGACTCTCGTTCGTGGTCATCGCGTCGACCACGTCGCGCGCCAGCCGCTCCCCGCCCGGCGCGCGCAGCTTGGCGGCGAGGGCGGCCAGGTTGGGCAGCTTCTCCCGGCGCGCGATCGGGCCGAGGCGGGAGTCGAGCAGGTATATCTTGTCCGGCCCGATCACGAGCCCGGAGCGCGTGCGCAACAGCTCGGCCAGGGTGTCGAACGCGGCCTGCGGCAAGGGCGGGCTCGCGGTTGGGGCGCCGGCGGTCGGGGCGCTGCCGGTCGGGGCGCTTGTGGCGGTGCTCACGTCCGCCCGCTCCGCAGGAGTTCGAGCAATCGCGGCGCCAACCGCGGCAGCGGCAGGACCGCGTGACACAGCCCGGCCTGGGCGATGGCGCCGGGCATGCCCCAGACGACGCTGGTGGCCTCATCCTGCGCGACGGCAGTGCCGCCGGCCGCGATCACCGCGGTCGTGCCCGCCAGGCCGTCGTGGCCCATGCCGGTGAGCATCGCGACCAGCACCCGCCCCTGGGCGGCGACGGCGGCGCTTTCGAGCATGGGATCGACCGCGGGCCGGCAATAATTCACCGGCGGCGCGTCGGAAAGCCGGGTGCGCAGGCTCCCCGTCGGGCCGGCCTCGATCAGGAGGTGGCGGTTGCCGGGGGCCAGGTAGATGCGGCCCGGCAGCAGCGGCGCCTGGTCTTCGGCTTCCGCGCAGGGCAGCCCGCCGAGCGCCGTGATGTGCGTCGCCAGCATGGCCGTAAAGGCCGGCGGCATATGCTGCGTGATGGCCACCGGCACCCCCACGTCCCGACCAAGCCCGGCGACGAGCGCGAGCAGCGCCTGCGGCCCGCCGGTGGAACTGCCGATGGCGAGCAGGTGCGGGGTGCGGGCGGGCGGCGGGCGTGATGCGGGGGCAGGGGGGCAGCCCGTGCCGGCGCGCGGCGCCCCCCCGCCCGCCGCCGCCCCGCCCGCGGCCGCCCGGCGCAGACGGGCAAGCCCCTTCACCTTCGCCACCAGCTCGTCGCGGAACAGCGCGTCGCCGAGCGGCCCGATCGCCGACGGCTTCGGGATATAGTCCGCCGCCCCGAGCCGCAGCGCCCGCAGCGCGATATCCGCCCCGCGGGTCGTGAGCGTGGACGCCATGACGATCCGCACCCCCGGATCGACCGCGAGCAGCAGCGGCAGCGCGGCGATCCCGTCCAGCACCGGCATTTCGATGTCGAGCACGATCACGTCGACCGGGGCCCGCCGCAGGCTTTCGACCGCGTCGCGCCCGTTGGCGGCGCGCGCGACCACCCGGATCGTCGGATCGGCTTCCAGCGCGCGGGCGATGGCGCCGCGGATCACCGCCGAATCGTCGCAGATCATCACCCGCGCCGAGGGCGCGACGGAGGAGGGGGTCACGCGAGCCCGGCCTCGGCGAACTTGCCGAGCAGGATTTCGGCATCGAACGGCTTCATGATGTATTCCTGCGCCCCCGCCTCCAGCGCCTGGGCGATGAAGCTCATTTCGGTCTCGGTGGTGCAGAACAGGACCACCGGACGGTCGGGGCCGAATTCCGCCCGCAGTGCGCGCAGGAATTCGATCCCGTTCATGATCGGCATGTTCCAGTCGAGCAGCACCCCGTCGGGCAGCGCGGTGCGGCAGGCGTCCAGCGCCTTGGCCCCGTCCTCGGCCTCGGTCACGGTGAAGTCGTTCGCCTCCAGGATGCGCCGGGCGAGCTTGCGCACCACGCGGCTGTCATCGACCACCAGGCAGCTCCGGGTCATGCGCGCACCGTGCCGGTTCCCTTCCGCGGACGCCTCTGGATCATGGCCGGACCGGTCACGCCGGCACGGCGACGGCGAGCAGCCGGGCCACGTCGAGCACGACCAGCAGCCGGCCCTCCAGCCGATAGACGCCCTGGCAATGCTCCGCCCATTCCGCGGGCAGGGTCGGTGGGCTGTGTTCGAAGGCGCTGGCCGGCAGGTTCATCACCTCCGCGACCTGGTCGACCAGGAAGGCGTAGAGTTCGCCGCCCTGCTCGGTGACCACCGACATCCGCCGCGTGCCCGGCGGGGCCGGTGGCAGGCGCAGCCGCCGGCGCAGGTCGATCGCGGTCACGATCCGCCCGCGCAGATTGAGGCTGCCGGCGACGTCGGGCGGCGCGAGCGGGATGCGCGCGATCGCCTGGTCGCCCAGCACGTCCCGCACCGCGAGCACCGGGATGCCGCACAGCTGGCCTGCCAGGATCAGGGTCAGGAACTGGCGCTCGCCCTGGGACTCGTCTGCGGCGTGTGCCGCGGGGCGCCGGTCGGCGACGGTGTCGTTCATGCTGCGAACTCCCTGCCGGGGCGTGGCGTGGCGGCGGGCCGCGGCTGCCGTCCGTGCGCCGCCCCGTTGGTGGGATCGGAGGAGGCGAGCGCGCTGCGCAAGGTGGCCAGCAGCGCGTCGCGGTCGAATTTCGCCACGTGGTCGGTGAACCCCGCGGCCAGTGCGGTGGCACGGTCGGCGGCCGTCGCCCGGCCCGACAGGGCGATCAGCGGCAGGCCCGCCCAGGGGCCGCCGGCGCGCAGGGTGCGGGCCAGTTCGAACCCGTTCATGTCCGGCATCTCGATATCGGACACCACGGCGGCGAACCGTTCGCCGGCATCGCGCAAACGCAGCGCCTCGGCGGCCGAGCTGGCGGCCACCACCTCGAACCCGGCAGCCGCGAGCGCCGGCACCAACAGGGCACGGAAGAAGTCGCTGTCCTCCACCGCGAGCAGCCGCGGCGGGGCGCCGCGCGCCGCATCCGGGCGGAACCAGTCGCCGAAGGCGCGGGTGAGCCAGTAGCCGATATCGATCACGTCGGTCGCGTGGCCGCTGATCACGGCGGTGCCGAGCAGGCCCGGCTGGACGGCGCCCAGCTCGATCGCCAGCTTGTCTTCCACCACATCGATGATCGCGTCGACCAGCAGCCCCATGCTGCGGTCGCCGTCGGCGAACACCAGCGCCGGATGCTGCGCGCGGTCCGGATCGACGGATCCCGACAGCGCCAGCAGCGGCATCAGCCGGCCGCGATATTGGGTGGCGAGCGCATCGCCGCAGCGTTCGATCCGTTCGCGCGGGATGTCCTCAAGCCGCGAGACCAGCGCGAGCGGCACCGCCATCGGCGGCCCGTTCGGATCGCCGGCGCGGAACAGCAGGATCGCGCTGCGCTCGTTCGAATGTTGCGCCGCCTCGATCGGGGCATTCCCGCCGACCCGGCTTTCGAGGGCGCCGGCGCCGGTGGCGCGCGCGATGCCGCTCGGGTCCAGGATCATGATGACCGACCCGTCGCCCAGGATGGTGTTGCCGCTGAACATCGTCACGTGCCGCAGGATCGGCGCCACCGGCTTGACCACGATCTCCTCGGTGTCGAACACGCGATCGACGATCAGGCCGAGCAGGGTCGCGCCGATCTGGGTCACGACGATGGTCGGCGGCTCCCCGCCCGTGCTGCCGCCGTCGAGCCGCAGCAGGCCCTTCAGGCTGATGAGCGGCAGCAGGCGGTCGCGCAGCCGCAGGACCGGGGTGTCGTTGATCCGTTCGATCACGCCCCCCTGCTCCGTCGGCTCGCCGGCGGCCGGTTCGCCGCCCGGTTTGCTGCTCGCCGCGCTGTGGGCGCGGACCAGTTCGGCCACGCTGGTCTGCGGGATGGCGAACCGCTCGCCGCCGGCTTCCAGGATCAGCGCGGAGACGATCGCCAGGGTGAGCGGGATCTTGATCGTGAACGTCGTGCCGGTGCCGGCGACGCTGCGCAGCTCGATGGTGCCGCCGATCCGCTCGATATTGCTGCGGACCACGTCCATCCCGACGCCGCGGCCGGAGACGGCGGTCACGGCGGCGGCGGTGGAGAAGCCGGCGCGGAAGATGAAGCGCTGGATCTGCATCTCGGTCATGCCGGCCAGCTCGGCCTCGGTGGCGAGGTTCTGCGCGAGCACCTTGGCGCGGATGCGATCGACCGGCAGCCCGCGGCCGTCGTCGGCGATCTCGATGATGATGTGGCCGCCTTCGTGGAACGCGGTCAGGGTGATCCGGCCGGCGTCCGGCTTGCCCGCGGCCCGGCGTTCGACGGTGGATTCCAGCCCGTGGTCGGCCGAGTTGCGGACCATGTGGGTCAGCGGGTCCTTGATCAGCTCCAGCACCTGCCGGTCCAGTTCGGTCTCCGCGCCGAGCATGATGAGGTCGATCTTCTTGCCGAGCTCGTGCGCGAGGTCGCGCACCACCCGCGGCAGCTTGTTCCAGGCATTGCCGATCGGCTGCATGCGCGTCTTCATCACCCCTTCCTGCAGATCGGAGGTGATGTGCGAGAGGCGCTGCAACGGCACGGTGAAGTTGCTGTTCTCCTGCGTGCGGGCGAGTTGCAGAAGCTGGTTGCGGGTGAGCACGAGCTCGCTCACGAGGGTCATGAGGTCGTCGAGCACGTCGACGCCGACGCGGATGGTCTGCGCGGCGCTCACCGGCCCGCCGACGGCGGGCGGGGCGGCTTCGGCGCCGGGCCGCGGGCCAGGGGGCGGTTCGGCGGGTGGCTCGGCGGGCGGTTGGGCGGCTTCGGGCGCCGGCGCCTCCGCCATCGCGGCGACCGGCTCCGGGGCTGGCGCCGCGGCGGCCACGGCCCTTGCGGGGGGGGCGACGCTCGGGATCGCGCTTTCGGCCGCCGCCGGCGTCTCGCCTTCGGCGGCGCGATCCAGGGCGGCGATCAGGGGGCCGTCGTCGCCCGTCTGCTCGCTGCCGGTGGCGGCGAGATTGGCGACGATCAGCTTGATCCGGTCCAGCCCCTCCAGCACCAGGCTCACCAGGGGCGGGGTGGCGCGCAGGCTGCCGTCGCGCATCCGGCTCAGCACGTTCTCGCCCGCATGCGCGACTTTTTCGAGCCGCGGCAGGCCGAGGAAGCCGCAGGTGCCCTTGATCGTATGCACCAGACGGAAAATGCCGGACAAAGTCTCCGCGTCCTCCGGCGTGGTTTCGAGCCGGACCAGCGCCACGTCGAGTTCGGCGATGTTCTCGTTCGTCTCGGTCAGGAATTCGGCGAGCAGGTCGTCCATCGCGCGTCCTCGTTGGGCTTCGGGTCGGGCGATGCTGCGCGGGGAACCACCAAGAAAGGGTAAACCCCGCCGGCATGGCGCGTCGGCGGCTTACATGCGGACGTAGGCCCCGGCCCCTTGCAGAAGCCGGCCGGAGGGGGCAAAGCGCGGGGGCCTCCAAAGGACAGGTGCCGTCGCCATGGGCTCCACGCTCGCCAACAAGACCGCCTTCGTCACCGCCGCCGGGCAGGGGATCGGCCGCGCCATCGCCCGCGCGCTTGCCGCCGAGGGCGCCGGCGTGATCGCCACCGACCTCGATGCCGCCAAGCTGCGCGACCTCGCGGGCGGGCCGATCCGCACCGCCGCGCTCGATGTGCTGCGCCCCGAGGCGATCGCGGCGGCCGCCGCCGCCGCCGGCCCGATCGACATCCTTTGCAACTGCGCCGGCTTCGTCCACCAGGGCAGCATCCTCGATGCCACCGAGGACGAATTCACTTTCGCCTTCGACCTCAATGTCCGTGCGATGTTCCGCACGATGCGCGCGTTCCTGCCGGGCATGCTGGCGCGCGGCAATGGCGCCATCGTCAACATCGCCTCGGTCGCGAGCAGCGTGAAGGGCGTGCCCAACCGTGCACTGTACGGCGCCAGCAAGGCCGCCGTCATCGGGCTCACGAAAGCGGTCGCGGCGGACTACGTGGCGCGCGGCGTGCGCTGCAACTGCATCTGCCCCGGCACGGTGGCGACGCCGAGCCTCGATGAGCGCATCGCCGTGAACGCCGCCGAGGCGGGCTCGATCGATGCCGCCCGCGCCGCCTTCGTCACCCGCCAGCCGATGGGCCGGCTCGGCACCGCGGAGGAAATCGCGGCGCTCGCGGTCTATCTCGCGTCCGACGCCGCCGGCTTCATCACCGGCCAGGCGGTGGTGATCGACGGCGGCATGACCCTGTAACGAACCCCGCCGTCGCCGCAACCGATCCGACACCACCAGGGAGAAACCGAATGAAACTGCTCCGCTACGGCCCCGCGGGCGCCGAGAAACCCGCGCTGCTCGACGCTGCCGGCGACATCCGCTGCCTCGCGGCGGTGCTGCGCGACATCGACGGCTTCGCGCTGTCGGATGCCGCGCTCGACATGCTGCGCGGCATCGACCCGGCCACCTTGCCCAAGGTCACCGGCAACCCGCGCATCGGCCCCTGCGTCGTCCGCCCCGTCAACTATGTCTGCATCGGCCTGAACTACGCCGACCACGCCGCCGAAACCGGCGCGGCGGTGCCCAAGGAACCGATCGTGTTCCTGAAATCCCTCGGCGCCTTCGCCGGCCCCTCCGACGACGTGCGCCTGCCGCGCGGGTCGACGAAGCTCGACTGGGAAGTGGAACTCGGCATCGTCATCGGCAAGACGGCGCGCTACGTGCCGGAGCACGCGGCGATGGACCACGTCGCCGGCTATTGCGTCTGCAACGATGTCAGCGAGCGCGAATACCAGATCGAACGCGGCGGCACCTGGGACAAGGGCAAGGGCTGCGACACCTTCGGCCCGACCGGCCCCTGGATGGTGACGCGCGACGAGGTCCCGGACCCGCAGAACCTGCGTCTCTGGACCGAGGTCGACGGCGTGCGCATGCAGGACGGCACCACCGCCACCATGATCTTCGGCGTGCGCAAGATCGTCAGCTATGTCAGCCATTTCATCACCCTGCACGCCGGCGACGTGATCGCCACCGGCACGCCCCCCGGCGTCGGCATGGGCAAGAAGCCGGAGCCCGTGTTCCTGCGCCCCGGCAACGTGATGCGCCTGTCGGTCGAAGGCCTCGGCGTGCAGACCCAGCGCGTTGTCGAAGCCTGAGGTCGCCGCCCTCCCCCTGTCCGCGCGCGCGCGGACAGGGGGGCCGGTCGCATCTGAATCCACCTGCGTCCTCTGGCTGATCCTGGCGGCGAGCCTGGTGCGGATCGGCTTCGCCTGGTCGCTCGGGCTCGGCATCGACGAATCCTACATGGTCGCGACCGGACGCAGCTTCCGGCTCGGCTATTTCGACCATCCGCCGGCATCGTGGTGGATGCAGTGGGCGGGCGCGCATCTGTTCGGCACCGACGCGCCGCTGGCCGTGCGCTTGCCGTTCATTGCGGCGTTCGCGCTATCGACGTGGATTATGTACCGGCTCGGGAGCGCGGTCGCCGACCGGCGCGCGGGGCTGTGGGCGGCGGTGGCGCTGACCCTGTCGCCGGTCTTCGGACTGACGACCGCAAGCTGGGTGCTGCCGGACGGGCCGCTCGATCTCGCCCTGCTCGGCGCCGCGCTCTGCCTCGTGCACGCGCTGCCGGCGCGCGGGCGGGCGGGCAGCCTGTGGTGGGTGGGAACCGGGCTCTGCGCCGGCCTGGCCTTGTTTTCGAAATACACCGCCGTGCTCACGATCGGCGGGGCGTTCGTCTATCTGCTGACCAGCCCCGTCCACCGGCGCTGGCTGGCCCGGCCCGAGCCCTATGTCGCGGGGCTGCTGGCGGTCGCGGTGTTCTCCCCGGTCGTGATCTGGAACGCGACGCATCACTGGGCCTCGTTCGCCTTCCAGGGCGATCGCGCGCTCGGCCTGCGCTTCCGCCCGCTGCAGGCCTTCGTGGTGCTGGGCGGGGAGGCGCTGTTCGTCCTGCCGTGGATCTGGGCGCCGATGATGCTGGCCTTCTTCGCCGCGTTGCGCCGCGGGCCGGCGGACTGGCGGGGCTGGCTGCTGGTGTGCCTCGGTTTCCCGCCGATCCTCGCCTTCGCGCTGATCGCGGTGGTGTCGCGCGACCGGGTGCTGTTCCATTGGGCCGCGCCCGGCTACCTGATGCTGTTCCCGCTGCTCGGTGCCGCGCTGGCGTCGCGGGTGCGGTTGGCCGCGGTGCGGCGGTGGATCAGCGGCACCGCGATCGCGACCGTGGCTGTCGTCATCGTCGTCGGCACGCAGATCCGGCTGGACTGGATGCACCCGGCGATCGCGGCCTTCGCGCGCCACGATCCCGACCTCGCCGGCATCGACTGGACGTCGTTGCGCACGCAACTGAAGGCGCGCGGCCTGCTGGCGCCGGGCACCCTGGTGGGCGTGCCGAGCTGGTCGGTCGGCGGCAAGATCGCCTATGCGCTGGGGTCGGGGGTGCGGGTGATCTGCCTCAACCCGGACGCGCGGCAGTTCGGTTTCGACGCGCCGGCCGCGCAGTTCGCGGGGCGCACGCTGCTCGTGCTGGCGCCGGGCGCCGGGGCGGCGCGCAACCTCGCCGGATATTTCGCATCCGTGACGCCGCTGCCGCCGGCGACGATCCTGGATCGCGGCGTCGTGTTGGGGCGGGTGGACCTATTCCTCGGCCGGGGGCTGCGGCCGATCCGGCAGGACTGATAACGGAGGCGAATGTCCTTCGGGTCCGCCCCGGCACGGTCGGGCGGGCGCTGTTCCGCGCCGGTGCCGGTTCAGAGCCGGTAGGGCACCCGCACCGCGGGATCGTCGGCGGGAAACGCGCGTTCGTCACGGGTCACCAGCAGCCGGTCCTGCACGTCGGCCGAGGCGCGCACGATCGCGTCCGGCAGCTTGAGCCGATGGGTCCGCCGGATTTCCACGGCCCGCTCCGCCACGGTCGGGTCGAGCGCGACCAGGGTGAAGCCGCCCAGGAAGACGCGGGTCGCGGCGGCGGTCTCGGCGGGGGCGCCGGCCATCACCTCCATCCAGGTGATGACGCTGATCGCGCGATCGGGGAAGCGTTCCAGCTCGGCGCGGGCGGGTTCCAGGCCGCGCAGGTAGTCGATCAGGATGTTGGTGTCGAACAGCGCCTTCACCATTCGGCACGCATCCGCGCCTGGGTGGCGAGCCCGTCCTCGCCCGCCCCCCACAGGCCGAACGCCGCCGCCTCCGCCGGGGTGCGCCGGGCGGCGAGGTAGGCGTGGATGGCCTCCCGCACCACGGCGGCGCGGGACGTGCCCTGGCGATGACCGAGCTCGGTCAGCAGGCTGAGGTCGTCTTCGGGCAGGTCGATCAGGGCGCGCATGGGGCGTTACTCCGCGGAGCGTGATATACATATCATATATATTCCGACACGCGCAGGTCAACCGCCGCGGTCACACGAACGGCAGGACTTCCTCGGTCAGCCGACGGAACTGCTCGGCCGCGTCGCCCATGGTGACGAGGCGGAACGTGATCCGCCGGCAGCCGGTGTCGCGGTAGCGGCGCAGCGCGGCGATGCAGTCGGCGGGGGAGCCGTAGGCCAGCCAGGCCTCCAGCCGCTCGCGCGTGTAGTTCGCGCCGTAATAGAGATCGAGGTAGCGCTTCGCGTCGGCCAGCGCCGCTTCCCGGTCGGGGCCGATATTCACGTGGTGGCACAGCACGTTGTCGAGCGCGGCGGGATCGCGGCCGGCGGCGGTGGCGGCGGCCTCGATCGCGGTCCAGGCACGGCGGAAGCCCTCGGGGCTGACCGAATGCGTCATCCAGCCGTCGGCCAGTGCGCCGACCCGGCGCAGCGCGGCCGGCGCGCCGCCGGCGTCGTCCTGGCCGTTGCCGAGCCGCCCGGCGTTGGTGGTGAGCCAGATCGGGCAGGGCGATTGCACCGGCTTGGGTTCCAGGGTGATGCCGGGGAATTGCAGGAACCGGCCTTCGAAGGGTTCGTTGTCCGTGGTCCAGAGGTGGCGCAGCACGGCGATGTTCTCGATCATCCGCGCCCGGCGTTCCCCGGGCGGGATGCCCATCGCCGCGCTCTCCCCCTCCCACACCGGGCCGGCGCCGCCGCCGGCGCAGACGGCGAGCCTGGTGCGCCCGCCGGACAGCACGTCGAGCGAGGCCCATTCGTAGGCGAACACCCGCGGATCGCGCAGCGCGAAGGAGCCCATGCAGGCCGGGCCGAGCAGCACCCGTTCGGTCCGCCCGGCGACCGCGGCCAGCAGGGTCAGCGCGTCCAGCCGGCGGTTGACGAACAGCGCGTCCCCCACCCAGACGGAATCGAACACCGGGGCGGCTTCCACCGCATCGGCCAGCGCGAGCAGCGCGCGCGGGGTGGCGAGGCCCAGCAGGACGCCGCGGTTGGCGAGGGTGATTCCGAAGCGCATCGGCGGCCTATTCCGGCGGTTGTTGCTGCGCGAGCCGCAGCGCCAGCACCCACCCGGGCGCTGCCGACAGCGGCACCGCGGCCACCAGCAGCGCCCAGCCGGGCAGCGCGCCGTTCAGGATCAGGGCGATGCCGATGCCGAGCAGCACGCCGCCGACCAGCCCGCCGGCCAGCCCGGCGCCGATCCCCAGCCATAGCAGGTCGCCGCGTGCGATCATGCCCGATGCGCTACGACCGGGGAGGCGGGTTGGCAACTGGGGTGCGCACCTCGGATCGTGTCCTCATCTGGTGGTGGGGCGATTTGAGGGTCGGCAAGGATGGATTTCTGCCAGTCAGCTTGCAGCCGGCGAAAGCCGATACCGGACATTCACCGCATGGCGAGGCCTGGCCGGGAGCGGCCAGCCAGTTCCGGAGCGCATAGCCGTCCGAAGCTGCCGCCATGTCTGGTCGAACGCGCCGGCGGCTGCCGCCCCCGGGCAGCTTCGCGCCGGACTCCTGTGCCACGTGAGCCGTCGAGACGGGCAGGCCGCGTCTCCATTCCCCAATTCCGCCTCCGGCGTTGATTGATCTCGATCATCGCCAGCCGGGTTGCATGCCCGCTACAGAGATGCGGTGGACATCGATGCCCGGCGAACGCCCGGGTTGTCTCCGGAGGAACAGATGGGCCGATCCGCGGCGGCGCATCCCGGCGACAGCGACAAGGCGGGCGTGCGCCGGCCCTTGATCCCGGAACCGGAGCGCACTCCGGGCTTGTCGTCTGCGGAGGCGGTCCGGCGGCTGCATCGCGATGGGCCGAACGAACTGCCTCACGCCGGTACCCGAAACCCCCTGCGAATCCTGCGGGACGTGCTCGCGGAGCCGATGTTTGCCCTGCTGTTGGGGGCCGGTCTGATTTACCTCCTGCTTGGCGACAGGCTGGAGGCGCTGCTCCTGCTTGTTTTTGCCTCGCTGTCCATCGCCATCGCGGTGCTCCAGGAAGCCCGCAGCGAGCATGTGCTGGAAGCGTTGCGCGATCTCACCAGTCCCCGTGCCCTGGTGATCCGCGACGGCGAGCGGCAGCGCATCGCGGGGCGTGAGGTGGTGCGTGGCGACATGGTTCTGCTGGCTGAGGGGGACCGCGTGCCCGCCGATGCCAGGCTGATCGAGGCACGTGACCTGCAAACCGATGAGTCGCTGCTGACTGGCGAATCGCTGCCGGTGAGCAAGCGTGCCGCCGACCGGACCGCCGCGCCGGCCGTGCAGCCAGGCGGCGACGATCAACCATATGTCTTCTCCGGCACCCTGGTCGTGCGCGGGCAAGGCCTCGCAGAGGTGGTCGCAACGGGGCCGCAAAGCGAGATCGGGCGCATCGGCCAGGCGCTGAGCGCCATCGACACGACACCTGCGAACCTGAGTCGCCAGACTGCCCGTCTGGTTCGGATTGCGGCCGGCGCCGGGCTCGTTTGTTGCATCCTCGTCGTTCTGCTGTACGGCGTATTACGCGGCTCCTGGCTGGACGCGCTGCTGGCGGGCGTGGCGTTGGGTATGTCGATGTTGCCCGAGGAATTCCCGTTAGTACTGACCGTGTTCATGGTCATGGGGGCATGGCGCCTGTCCCGGGCGCGTGTCCTGACCCGCCGCGCGGCTGCGATCGAGGCGCTGGGCGAAGCGACCGTTCTGTGCACCGACAAGACCGGCACGCTGACCGAGAACCGCATGGCCGTGGCGGTGCTGCGCGCGGACGGAACGACCATATCGGCCGAGGCCGCCACTGCGCTGCCGGCTTCCTTCCGTCCGCTGGCCGAGGTGGCGGCCCTGGCAAGCGCACCGGACGCCTATGATCCGATGGATCAGGCATTCCGCGACTTCGCGCGCCGCGCCTTGCAGCCCACGGATGCCGGCGTCCTGCTGCGTGTCTACGGCCTGCGACCCGATCTGCTCGCCGTGACCCAGGTGTGGCAGCCGGCGGCAGCCGGCCCGTTGACGGTGGCTGTCAAAGGCGCACCGGAGGCGGTCGCGGAGCTGTGCGGCATGAACAGGGCGGCGCGGGAAGCGCTGCTGCGCGATGCGAACGAGCTTGCCGAATCCGGCATGCGGGTTCTCGCGATTGCGGACGCGACCGCGGTCGGCACTCTGCCCGAAGATCCACGCGCCTTCCGTTGCCGCTTCCTCGGCCTGGCAGGACTCGCCGATCCGCTGCGACGATCCGTGCCCGGAGCGATTGCCGAATGCCGCGCGGCCGGCATTCGCGTGGTGATGATCACCGGGGACTACGCCGTGACCGCCCGCGCCATCGCCCGGCAAGCGGGGCTCGACGACGGCGCGGTGATCGACGGGACCGCGGTCGCACAGATGGACGATGCCGGACTGCAGGACGCGGTCCGCTCGGTCAGCGTGTTCGCCCGCATCGTACCGGCGCAGAAATTGCGCATCGTGCGCGCGCTGCAGGCGGCCGGCGCGGTGGTGGCGATGACGGGCGACGGCGTCAACGACGCGCCGTCACTGAAGGCGGCCGATATTGGCATTGCCATGGGCGGGCGGGGAACCGACGTCGCGCGCGAAGCCGCGTCGCTGGTCCTGCTTGACGACGATTTCGGGTCGATCGTCCGAACCGTCCGGCTCGGCCGGCGCATCTACGACAACCTGCGCAAGGCCATGGCCTATATCATCGCGGTGCACGTGCCGATCGCCGGACTGGCCCTGCTGCCGCTGCTCACTGGCCTGCCGCTCATCTTCGGACCTGTGCATATCGCCTTCCTCGAGATGGTCATCGATCCGGTGTGCTCCATGGTGTTCGAAGCGGAGGCCGAGGAATCCGACATCATGCGCCGGCTGCCCCGCGCGGTCGGCACGCCTCTCTTCTCGGCTTCGCTGGTTGCATGGAGCCTCGTGCAGGGCACCATCGCCTTCCTGGCATTGGCCGTGCTGTATGTGGTCGCTCTCCATAGCGGCTTGCCGGAAGGGGATGCGCGCGCGCTGACCTTCGTATCGCTCGTTCTGATCGACCTCGGCCTGGTGCTGGTCAATCGCAGCTACGGGACCTCGCTGCGCGAGATCGTCGGTCACCGCAATGGCGCATTGTTGTGGGTCAGCATTCTCACTTTGCTGATCCTGGGAATGGTTTTCGCCCTGCCGCTCGGGCGTGAGCTGTTCCGCTTCGGGCCGCTGCACACGGACGACGTTCTGCTCGTGCTTTCCATCGTCGCGGCTCTGGTGATGGTGCTGGAAGGCCTCAAACGTCTCTGGCGCGCTCGGCTCGTGCGATAGATATCCACACGTCGCGATGGAACCGCTGATCGGAGCACTGCTGCAATTCGTAAAGGCGCACGCCGCCCTTGCGCCGGTCGTCGTGTGCGCGCTGGCTTTCGGGGAGTCCCTCGCCTTCATCTCGCTGCTGGTGCCAGCGACCGTGGTGCTGGTCGGCAGCGGCGGCATCATCCGTGCCGCGGGAATTGGCTTTTGGCCCGTCTGGGGCGGAGCGGTGCTCGGAGCGATTCTGGGAGACTGGCTCTCCTACTGGCTGGGCCATCATTACAAGGGATCGATCGGCCGGACCTGGCCGCTGTCGAGGCGCCCCGAGCTGCTGTTGCGTGGACAAGCATTCTTCGAAAAATGGGGGGCGGCGGGCGTGATACTCGGACGGTTCTTTGGTCCCCTCAGGTGCATCATGCCGCTGGTTGCGGGCATCTGCTCGATGCCCTTCGTCGCGTTCCAATGTGCAAATGTGGTGTCGGCCGTGCTTTGGGCGACCGTCATCCTTGCTCCGGGCCATCTGGCGGTTGATTGGCTGCTGGGTTGATCGCGGCGCGGCCCGAGCTGCGAAAGCTCCGGATGAGACCCGTGAACGGGCCGTCTGTCACGGAACGAAAAGGGATAAGGGAACGTCTGCGACAGCGCGCCAGGACCCTCTTGCTGTGGGTGGCGCCTGGGAATGATCGTTCGCATTCAACCAATCACGGCCGGTCGGACCAACAAACGGGGTGCTCGCTTTTTGCAAGTGATTCCGACCGAACAGGTGGCGGACATGGGCGCGGCGCTGTCGGCACTCCCCGACGCGGAATGTCCGCTCCTGCGATTGCGCCATGAGCCAGCCCATGCCCGACATGGGTCGGTAGGCGACATTCAACCGACCCACAACCACGCCCAGACCGAGGCTGCCCCCCCGTCCGGTTGTCTGCTATCCACGCCCCCGCGCAGGGCGCGCAACCGCCCCGCCGCCAACACCCCGCCCGGAGACCACCCATGGACGCCGCCCCCGACCAGGTCGTGGTTCGCGAAAGCGGCAACGCCCCCTACGGCCAGGTCGTCTTCGCCGGCCACCACGTCACCGGCGCCGACGAGCCGGAGCGTGCCGGCGGCCACGACACCGGCATGTCGCCCTACGAATACCTGCTCGCCGCCCTCGGCGCCTGCACCTCCATGACCATCCGCATGTACGCCGACCGCCACGCCTGGCCGGTCCGCCAGATCAGCGTCTCCCTCCGCCATCTGGCCGAATCCGGCCCCGCCGGACCGATCGACCGGTTCGAGCGGCGGATCGCGCTCACCGGCCCCCTCACCCCCGAACAACGCCAGCGCCTGCTGGAAATCGCCGAGAAATGCCCGGTCAGCCGCACCCTGCAACGCCCCTCCCACGTCGTCACCGAACTGGTCGCGGAGCCGGCGGCGTGAATCGGCGCACGTTCGCCCTCGCCGTGGCCGGCGCGGTCGCGGGCGGCGGCGTGCTCGCGCGCGCCTTGCCCACGCCGCGGCTGATGCCGGTCGCGGCCTCCCCGGCGGAGGCGCGGTTCCTCGCCGCGGTGCCTGGGTGGGGCCTGCCCGGCCTCGGGGCCGCCGCCGCGCCGCTGCACATGGTGAATTTCTTCGACTACCACTGCCCCTATTGCCGGGCGATGGACCCCTATCTGCCGGCGCTCGTCACCGCCAATCCGGACCTGCGGCTGATGTTCGCCGACTACCCGATCCTGGCCCCGGATTCCGCCCTCGCCGCGCAACTCGCCCTCGCCGCCGCGCGCCAGGGCCGGTACTGGGCGGCGCACCAGTGGCTGACGGGGCAGGGGGGAACCTACAGCCTGCAAATGGCCGCCCCGCTGGCGGCGGCGATCGGCGCCGATCCGCAGCGCCTGGCCAAGGACGCGACCGCGCCGGACGTCATCGGACTGCTGCACCGCAGCCTGCGCGCCGGCGCCGCACTCGGCATCGACGGCACCCCGGCCCTTGTCTCGGCGAGCGGGCTGATCGAAGGGTTCCAGGGACCCGCCGCGCTGCAAACCCTGGTCGGGCGGCTGCGCAGTCACGGCACCCAGGCCGCGGCCCGGTTGCAGCCGGCCTGACGGAGGGTTGGACGCCGCGTAAGGCGGCGCGCAGCAAGAACCGACCCGGGCAGGGATTGCCGCCGATCGCCGATTCCGGCCCGGCGCGGCGCGCCGGGCCGCAAATCTGCTTGACACCGTGCCGGATTTATGTTCTATATATGTCCATGCCCCGTGCAGCCTTTGTCCCGTCCGACACCATGGCCTGGAAGCTCGCCGAGCGCTTTGCGCTGTTGATCGGCAGGCTCCGGCTGGCGG
>JABBNW010000199.1 GCA_019352115.1 Pseudomonadota bacterium | reverse complement strand
CCAGGGGACTTGTTCCCTGGTGGGGGTCCAGGGGGCGAAGCCCCTTGGCCTTGCTGGCGAGGGGTCAAACATCCCGCAGGTTGGTACGCGGCGCTGCGCTGCCTGGTCGCGGGGACGGCGTGTGGGCTCGCGGTCATACTCCTCGTGGCGGCCAGCCCGGCATCGGCGGCGGGCGCGCTCCCGCTGCCGCCATTCCCGCCCCCCGTGCCGGCGCGCCCGTCAGGCGCGCCCGCACTCCCTATCGTCCATGCGCCTGTGCGGGCGGCCGGCCCGACGTCGGCCCGCCCGCCCGGCGACGCGGCGGCGTCGGCAGCGGCCACGCCGGCGGATGTCGGCTCGGTCACTGGCCTGCCGCTGCCGCGCTTCGCTGCCTTGCGGTCGAACGAGGTCGATCTGCGCGCCGGCCCCGGGTTCCGCTACCCGATCCGCTGGGTCTACCGCCGCCTTGGCATGCCGGTGGAAATCGAGCGGGAATTCGGGGTGTGGCGGGAGGTCCTGATGCCGGACGGGACGCGCGGCTGGATGCACGAGGCGACCTTGAACGGCCGCCGCGACGGCATCGTGGTGGGCGGGCGGCACACGATGCGCCGGGCCGCCGCAGCGACCGCGGGGGCGGTGGCGATCGTCGAACCCGGGGTCATCCTGCGGATCCTGCGCTGCGATGCCGGGGCGGCCTGGTGCCGGGTCGCCGCGGCGTCCTTCCGTGGCTGGCTGCCGCGGGCGGATTTCTGGGGCACCTTTCCGGGCGAGAAGGTCGTCGGGCACTGATCGGTTCCGAACGGCCGATCGTGCCGGCCGGGAACGTTGGGTTCGGCCGCGGCCGGCCCGGGTTCAGCTCCCCGCGCGATGGGCGTCGTTCTCCCCGGCCGCAATCGTCTTAGCCCCGGCGTGTCCGTTCGGGGGCTGCGCGGCCGGGATCCGCTCCGGCGCGAACGCGTCGTCGGCGTCGAGCAGGGCAACCCAGGTGCCGCGCGCCTCGGCCAGTCCGCGGTTGCGCGCCGCGCCCGGGCCGGCGTTCACGGGGACCGCACCCCCGCACGTCGCCGCTGCGGAGACACGGTGCGGCGGAACATCACCGCGTGAGGCCCCCGAACCGCGCGAATCCTCGGGCCGCGTTGACAACCGGCCGGCGCGGGACAAGCCTCCGCTCAGCCACCGGGAGGGCTCGCCATGAACGTGCTGCGCGGCAACCAGGGACCACGGTACAAATCCGCCGCCGACGAAGGCGAGCCGTACGAAACGATCACCGTCGACAAGCTCACGCCGATCATCGGCGCCGAGATCGGCGGGGTGGACCTCGCGCATGCGTCCAACCGCCAACGCGACGAAGTCCATCGCGCGCTGGCGGACAATCAGGTGATCTTCTTCCGCGACCAGAAGCTGACCCCGCAGCAGCACCTCGATTTCGGTCGCCAGTTCGGCCCGCTGCACATCCATCCCGCAGCGCCGCACGCGCCCGGCCATCCGGAGCTGATGATCATCCATGCCGACAAGGACAGCCCGCGTGCCAACGGCGAGAACTGGCACTCGGACGTGTCCTGCGACCTGCTGCCGCCGTTGGGCAGCATCCTCTATATCAAGACCTGCCCGCCGCGCGGCGGCGATACCCTGTTCGCCAGCATGTATGCCGCCTACGAGGCGCTGTCGGATCGGATGAAACTGTACCTGGATGGCCTGACCGCGGTGCACGACGGCGAGCCGGTCTATCGCGGCCTGTACGCCAACTACGGCGTGGCCGACAAGCCGAGCTACCCGCGCGCCGAGCATCCCGTGGTGCGCACCCATCCCGTCACCGGGCGCAAGGCGCTGTATGTCAACCGCGGCTTCACCCGCCACATCGTCGGCATCCCGCGCGACGAGAGCGAGGGGATCCTGCGCTACCTGTACGAACACATGGAGAATCCGCTGTTCCAGTGCCGCTTCCGCTGGCGCGCGAACTCGGTCGCGTTCTGGGACAATCGCTGCGTGCAGCATCATGCGCTGTGGGACTACTGGCCGCATACGCGGTCGGGCTTCCGGGTCACGGTGCTGGGCGACAAGCCGGTCTGAGCCGGCGCCGGCCGGATGGCCGGGACAAAGGGGGAGGAAACGATGGGTCACGAACCGAGCCGCGGCATCGGCGACGGGTGGTGGCTGATGGCGCGGGCGGAGGGGTACGTGGCGCGGCCCGTCGCCGGCGCGGGGGGCGGCACGCCAGCCCGACGTCACGTGCGCGGCAAGCGCGCGGCGGGCGCGTGATGTATCCGCCGCCGCAGATCCTGGAGACCGAGGTTTACGCCACCGTTCCCGACACCCTGCGCTATCCGGATCGGCCGTCCTGGATGCAGCGCCACCACCTGCGCGCGGTCGATTGCTTCCTGGAAGGGCCGGGGTTCGATCGGGCCGGCAATCTTTACCTCACCGATCTGGCGCATGGGCGCATCCTGCGGCTGTCGCCCGCCGGCGCCTGGGACGTGGTGGCGGAGTACGACGGCCGGCCGAACGGGTTGCGCATCCGCGAGGACGGCGCGATCTTCGTTACTGACCGCTTGCGCGGCATCGTGCGCGTGCATCCCGACAGTGGCCGGATCGAGACGATACTGGGTGCATTGCCGGACGCGAAGTTGCAGGGACCCAACGATCTGGTGATCGCGCGCAACGGCGACATCTACTTCACCGATCAGGGCGAGACCGGCCTCAACAACCCGACCGGGCGGCTGGTAAGGCTGACCGCTGCCGGCGTCGCGGACGTTCTGCTGGACAACGTGCCGAGCCCGAACGGGTTGGCGCTGACCGCGGACGAAACGGCGGTGCTGCTGGCGGTGACGCGGGCGAACGCGATCTGGCACGTGCCGCTGCTTGGTCCTGAGCGGATGCCTGGCCGGGTGGGCGTCTTCATCCAGATGTCGGGCGGCCCCGGCGGCGGTCCGGACGGGATTCTGCTGGATGCGGAGGATAATCTGGTGGTTGCGCACGCGCGGATGGGGGCGGTCTGGGTGTTCTCCCGCCTGGGCGAGCCGCTGTTTCGCTTGCGCTCCTGCCGGGGCCCCATGACCACCAACATCGCCTTCGGCGGCACGGACCGCCGCACCCTGTTCATAACGGAATCGACCACCGGCTCGATCCTGACCGCCCGCCTGCCCACCCCAGGCCGCCCGAACCCTTTCTAAACAGAAGGGTTCCAAGGGCGAGCCCTTGGCAGGGGGTCCAGGGGGGGCTGCGCCCAGGGCAGCGCCCCCCGGGGCCTTTCTTCCGGTCACCCAGCGCTGGCCTTCCGCTGCGGCCATTCGCCCAACGGAATGCGCGGCAGATCGAAACTATCGCGGGTGCGTGCGTACCATCCGCCGCCGTGCATGCGTCCGATCAGGTCGAGCCGGTGTGTATCGACGTAGCACCGCGCCGGATCGAGCACGCAATCGTCCGCGATGTGGATTGCCAGCACCCGTCCCAGCACCACCGAGCGGTCGATACCGACGTCGACGATCACCAGCCGCTCGCATTCCAGCGCGACCGGGCTTTCGGCGATGCGTGGCGGGCGGACCTTGGCGGAGGGTGCGGTGGTCAGGCCGGCCTCGGCGAGCTCGTTCACGCTTTTTTCGAAATCGATGGCGGTGATGTTCATCTTCTCGGCGAGCGCATCGCTGACGAGGTTCACCACGAACTCGCCGGTGCGGCGGATGTTGCCGCCGGTGTCCTTTACGTCGCCGGGCGCACGGCCGCCGATGCCGATCGCGACCACCGGCGGGTTGCCGGAGACGGCGTTGAAGAACGAGAACGGCGCGGCGTTCACGCTGCCGTCGATGTCCTGGGTGGTGATCCAGGCGATCGGCCGCGGCACGACGGTGGAGACCAGCAGCTTGTAGGTGTTCTGCGCATCGAGCGCGGCGAGGTCGAAGAGCATCGGGGATCCTGCGGGGAAGGGGGGTAAGGAAGCAAGCTGCCGGCGCGGGGCGCTGCTGTCCAGCGCGACAGCGCCGCGTCCGTCCCCCTGGTCACACCCCCTCTGGTCACACCCCCTCTGGGCACACGGGTCCGCGCCCGGCAGGATGAGGCGCCCGGCCACGCCGGACTCCGCCCGCTGCCGCTGCCTGGAACCCTGCGCCGTGTCCCTCGCTTCCGCCCCTCCGCTCGCGCCGGCTGCCGGCTCGGTGTCCAGCGCCCGCTGCTACGCGCTTGCCTGGGCCGGGTCGCTGCTCGGGTTGCTGCCGGGGCTCGCGTGGGTGGGGGATATTGCGGGGCTGGCCTTGCTCGGTTTTCTGCTGCTCGAATTCCCGCGCCAGCGGGCGTATGCGCGCGCGGTGCTGATCGGGTTCTCCGCCGCGGGGCTGGGGGGGATCGCATTCGCGCATCGCGGCGGCGCGGACGCGGTGGGGCTGTTCCTGGCGGGCTGGCGGCGTGGTGCCATGTATGCCGCATTCTACTTCGCCCTCAGTGCGTTGCGCGACGCGGCGGAGACCAGCCGGCTGGTGCGCGCCTGCGGGCGCCACCTGGTCTCCCAGCCGCCTGGCCGGCGCTATGCGGCGCTGGCGGCGGGCGGGCATCTGTTCGGCATCATCCTGTCCTACGGCGCCATCGACCTGCTGGGCGCGATGGTGACCCGCGCCAATGCCGCGGCCGGCGTCGCCACCCCGCGGGCCCGGCGGATGCTGATGGCGGTGTTCCGCGGCTTCTGCGTGATGAATTGCTGGAGCCCGCTCAATGTCATGACCGCGGTGGTCGCGACCGCCGTCCCCGCCGCGCCGATGCGCCTGCTGCTGCCGGCCGGATTCGTCGTGGCGATGGCGATGATGGCGGTGGGGTGGGCGGAGGACCGGCTGCGCTGGCGCCACCGCCCGGAGCCCGTGCCCGCCGCCCCGCCGGTGGGCGGCTGGGCGATCCATCTGCGCCTGGTTGCGCTGGTCGGGCTGGTGATGGCGCTTGCGGAGGCGGCCGGCGCGCTGCTCGGCATCGGGCTGGTGAGTGCGGTGACCCTGGTGGTGCCGGCGGTGGCGCTGGGCTGGGTCGGCGTGCAGGCGCGCGGCGCGGTTCGGCTTGGCGGCCAGGCGGTGCCGTTGCCGGCGCTGCTGGCGCGCCGGGCGCAGCGGTTCGCGGCCCGCTCGCCGGCGTTCCGGGCGGAGGCGACAGTGCTCGGCGCGTCGGGCTTCATGGGCGTAGCGCTGGGGGGCGCGCTGTCCGGGGCCGGGCTGGCGCCCTGGCTCGGGGGGGTGCCGCCGCTCGCGATCCCGCTCGGGGTGCCGCTGCTGCTGATGCTGACGGGGCAGATCGGGCTCAACCCGATCGCCGTCGTCGCGCTGATCGGGGCGGCGATCCCCGCGCCGGCCGCGCTCGGCGTGCCGCCGGTGGCGCTGGCCTTCGCCTGCATGCTGGGCTGGGGCCTGGCGGTCGGGGTCACGCCGATGTCGGCTTCCGCCATCACCACGGCGCGCTGGCTGCGGGTATCGCCGTGGCGGGTGAGCACGGTGTGGAATGCGGGCTACGGGGCGGCGAGCCTGCTGCTCGCCTGGGCGGCGATCGGCGGGCTGCTGGCGGTGCGGGCGATGTTCATCGGCGGTTAAGGATCGCGGCGCAGGGTTGGAGCGGCAAATACGGAGCCGCCTGCGATGCATCTGCTGCGCGATCTGTCCATCGGCCGCAAGCTGGGTCTTTCGGCACTGGCTGCCTTGCTGCTGCTGGGCGGCATGTACTGGTCGGCGCGCACCGACCTCGCCACCGTGGCGCGTCAGCAACGTCGTGCGGAGGACGCCCTGCAGGCGCAGCGCGCGGTGGGGGAGGCGCTGCTGGTCGGCGCGCGCATGCAGGCGATCGGCCAGCGCATCCCGACGGTGCAGATCCTGCCGCATCTTGCCGTCCGTGTGCGCGAAGTGACGACGGCGGTCGCCCAGGAGCACAAGATCCTGCGGTCCGTGCGTGACGGCGGCGCGGACGAGACGGCGCAATCCTATCTGACGGCGGCCGGGACCACGCTCGATCGCTTCGCCGCGGTGCTGCGCGCCGCCGCGACGATGCGGCGGACCATCGTGCTGCAGCGTGGCCGCGACCTGATCCAGGCGCGGCCGACGTTCGAGTTCAGCATGACCTCGTTCGCCAAGGAACTGGCCGACGGTGGAACGGTGGCGAACGGGGTCGACGGCGTCACCGCCGGCCTGCCGGGCGCGGGGACCGAAGCGCTGCCCGGGGGGGCGCCCGCCGTCCTGCCGGGGGGCGGGGCGCCGGCCGCGGCGGCGACCGCCCAGGCGGCGGCGGCCACGCAAGCGGCCGCGGCCGCGAAGGCCGCCATGATTGCCACCGCGCTGCGCCGCTTCGACGCCTATCGGCTGGCGATGGCGCGCATGCAGAATGCCGCGCTGCTGTTCCTTGCCACCGGCAATCTCGGTACCGCCAATGCGGTCGATGACGGGGTGGCCGCCTCCGCCCGGGCGATGAAGGCCCTGCTTGCGAGCGGCATTCCCGCCTCCACCCAGTCGGACGCGCAGACGGTGGGGATGCTGGGGACCGGCATTGCGCACGCCGCGCAGGCGGCGGTCGGGCGGACCATCACGCTCGACAAATTCGTCGCCGGGCCGGTCCGGATGATGGAGCACAATATGGCGACCAGCCTCGCCGCAGCGTCGCGCGAGCTGGCGCGTCAGGCCGCGGCGGCGAGGCTGGCGGCGCACCAGGCGCAGAGCGCGGCGCAGCGGCGGTTGGCGCTGATCGGCGCGGCGATTGCGCTGGTGCTGGTGTTCTCCGGTTGGCTGACCGCGCGTGCGGTCGGCCGGCCGATCCGGGCGATGACCCGGGGCGTGCAGGCGATGGCGGCGGGGGATGCCAGGGCGGCGACCGGGTTTGCGGGACGGCGCGACGAGATCGGCCAGATGGCGGCCGCGCTTGAAGTGCTGCGGGGCGTCGTGCGGGAGGCGTTCGTGAAGGCGGACATGCTCCGCCAGTTGCCGATCGGCGTGATGACCGCCGAACCGGATGGGGAGTTCCGGATTACCTACCTCAATCCGTCGGCAGAACAATTGCTCGACCGTGTGAAGGACCACATGCCGGTGCCGCCCGGTGCGTTGATAGGGCAGAGCATCGACGTCTTCCACCGTGCGCCGGCGCACCAGCGCGCGCTGCTCGCCGATCCCGCCAACCTGCCGCATCGGGCGCGCGTGCGCGTGGGCGAAGAGGCTTTCGATCTGAATGTGAGCGCTATCCGCGATCGCGAGGGCGCCTATGTCGGGCCGATGGTGACCTGGCACCGGGCGACCGAGCAGGTGCGCCTGGTGGCGCGCTTCGAGGACACGGTCGGCGCGATTGCACGCGACGTCGGCGCCCGCGCACTGGCGATGCGCGAGACCGCGCGCAACATGACCACCGTCGCGGGCGACGCCGGTGGGCGCACCACCGCGGTTGCCGCGGCGTCGGAGGAAGCAGCCACCAATGTCAGCGCGGTCGCGGCGAGCGCGGAGGAGCTGTCCGCCTCGGTCACCGAGATCAGCCGCCAGGTGGCGGAGTCCGCGCGGATCGCAAGCCAGGCGGTGCACGAGGCGGAAGCGACCGACCGCAGCGTCACCGGGCTCAGCGAGGCCGCAGGGCGGATCGGCGAGGTGGTGCGGCTGATCAGCGATATCGCCGGGCGCACCAACCTGCTGGCGCTGAACGCAACGATCGAGGCGGCGCGGGCCGGCGAGGCGGGCAAGGGGTTCGCGGTGGTGGCCTCGGAGGTGAAGACGCTCGCCACCCAGACGGCGCGCGCGACCGAGGAGATCGGCAGCCAGATCGCCGCCATGCAAGGTGCGACTGGTCAGGCGGTCGAGGCACTGCGCTCGATCGCCGGAACCATCCAGAAGATGAACGCCATCGCCACGACGATCGCCGGCGCGGTGGAGGAGCAGGGGGCGGCCACCCAGGAAATCGCCCGCGCCGTGCAGCAGGCCGCCGCCGGAACGAACGAAGTGACCACCCACATCGCCCACGTCGCCGGGGCGGTGCGCCAGACCGGCGAGGAGGCGGGGAGCGTGCAGGAAGCGGCGAACGAGCTCGCGGCCCAGTCCGACCGGCTGACGGCGGAGGCCGAAACGTTCCTGGCGGCGATCCAGCAGGTGGCGTGAGGAAGCAAGTCCCGGGGTGGAGCGACCCCGGGCCTTGCTTCCCCGGCTACCCCGGTCAGTTCCGGCTTTTGTCCACGAGTGCGTTCTTGGCGATCCAGGGCATCATGGCGCGCAGTTTTTCGCCGATCTGCTCGACCGGGTGGGTGGCCATCTTCGCGCGCATGGCCTTGAAGCTGGTCTGGTTGACCTTGTTTTCCAGCATCCAGTCGCGGGCGAACTTGCCGGACTGGATATCGCCCAGCACGCGCTTCATTTCCTGCTTCGTCGCGTCCGTCACGATACGCGGGCCGGAGACGTATTCGCCATATTCCGCGGTGTTGCTGATCGAGTAGTTCATGTTGGCGATGCCGCCCTCGTAGATGAGATCCACGATCAGCTTCACCTCGTGCAGGCACTCGAAATAGGCCATCTCCGGGGCGTAGCCGGCTTCGACCAGGG
>JABBNW010000198.1 GCA_019352115.1 Pseudomonadota bacterium | reverse complement strand
GGACCCGACACGCCCCCCACACGCTCCGAACCAACCCCGAGGGGTCCAGGGGACTTGTCCCCTGGTGGGGGTCCAGGGGGCGAAGCCCCTTGGCCTTGCTTCCTGAAAACGCCAACCATCCCAGCGATCGCCCCAGAGGGCGGACCCTAGCGCTCGGCGGCGGCGGCGGCGTCGCGTTGGTCGTAGGCGTCGACGATGCGGGCGACGAGGGGGTGGCGGACCACGTCGCGGGTTCCGAAGCGGACGACGCTGATGCCGGCCACGCCTTCCAGGGTATCCAGGGCGTCGCGGAGGCCGGAGGTGATGCCGCGCGGCAGGTCGATTTGCGACAGGTCGCCGGTGATGACCATGCGGGTGCCTTCGCCCATGCGGGTGAGGAACATTTTCATCTGCACGGCGGTGGTGTTCTGCGCCTCGTCCAGGATCACGTAGGCGTGGGCCAGGGTGCGTCCGCGCATGAACGCGAGCGGCGCGACCTCGATTTCCCCGGTGCCCATGCGGCGGATGACTTGTTCGCCCGGCATCATATCGTGCAGCGCGTCGTACAGCGGCCGCAGGTAGGGATCGACTTTCTCCTTCATGTCACCGGGGAGGAAGCCGAGTCGTTCGCCGGCCTCGACGGCCGGGCGCGACAGTACGATGCGATCGACCTTGCCTTCCAGCAGCATGGCGACGGCTTGGGCGACCGCGAGGTAGGTTTTGCCGGTGCCGGCGGGACCGACGGCGAACACCATCTCGGCGGCGGCGAGGGCGTCGATATAGGCGGCCTGGCCGGTGCTGCGTGGCCCGACCGCGCCGCGGCGGGTGCGGATGGCGGGCAGGTCCGACAGCGGCAGGCGCGGGTCGACGTCGGTATCGGCAAGGCGGATGGCGGCTTCCACCTCCGGCCGGCCGACGCTCTCGCCCCGTTCCAGCCGTCGCCACAGGCTTTCCAGGGCGGCCTGCGCGGTGTCGACGCGGGTTGGTTCGCCGGCGATCGCCACCCGGTTCCCGCGGCAGGACAGCCGCACCCCCAGCGCCTGTTCGATCCGCACCAGGTGGCGGTCGTGGTCGCCGAGCAGCAGCGGCAACAGGGTGTTGTCGTTGAATTGCAGGGTGACGGCCTTGCCGCCGGTGGTGGGGGCGGGAAGGGGGGAGGCGACGGCGGGGACCGCGGCGATCTGGCTCAAGCTGCGTCTCTCTCCTGGCGGACGGCGGACAGGGAATTGGGCAGGGCGGCGGCGATGGTCACCATGACCTCGGCGCCGATCAGGTGGGCGGGACCGGCGAAGTGCACCGGCTGCAACCAGGGCGAGCGGCCGGCGATCTGGCCGGGATGGCGGCCGGGGCCGGTGACCAGGACCGGCACGGTGCGGCCGACGCAGGCCGCGTTGAAGGCCGCCTGCTGCTCGCGCAGCAGCGCTTGCAGGGCGGCGAGGCGGCGGTCCTTCTCGGCCTCGCTCACCTGGTCGGGCGCGGTGGCGGCGGGCGTGCCGGGGCGGGCGGAGTATTTGAAGCTGTAGGCCTGGGCGAAGCCGATCGTGCGGATCAGGTCGAGGGTGGCGGCGAAATCGGCCTCGGTCTCGCCGGGGTGCCCGACGATGAAATCGGACGACAGCGCGAGGTCGGGGCGGGCGGCGCGCAGGCGGCCGACCAGGGCGCGGTAGTCGTCGGCGCGGTGGCGCCGGTTCATCGCCGCCAGCATCCGGTCGGAGCCCGACTGCACCGGCAGATGCAGGAACGGCATCAGGGCCGGCAGGTCGCCATGCGCGGCGATCAGCGCCGCGTCCATGTCGCGCGGGTGGGACGTTGTGTAGCGCAGGCGGGCGAGGCCCGGGATCTCCGCCAGCGCGCGCAACAGGCGCGCGAGCGACCAGGCGGTGCCGTCCGGTCCGGCGCCGTGCCAGGCGTTCACGTTCTGGCCGAGCAACGTGAGCTCACGCGCCCCGCGCGCGACCAGCCGGCGGGCTTCGCCCAGCACGGCGGCGGCGGGGCGGGATTGCTCGGCGCCGCGGGTGTAGGGGACGACGCAGAACGAACAGAATTTGTCGCAGCCTTCCTGGATCGCGAGGAAGGCGGCGATCCCGGGCGGCGCGACCGATTCGGGCAGGCGGTCGAATTTGTCCTCGGGCGGGAATTCGGTGTCGATCACGGGGATGCCGGGCGCCGCGGCGATGCGGGCGAGCAGCGCGGGCAGGCGGTGGTAGGTCTGCGGGCCGAGCACCAGATCGACGAATGGGGCGCGGGCGAGCAGCGCCTCGCCTTCCGCCTGCGCGACGCAGCCGGCAACCGCGAGCAGCATCCGCCCGCCGGCTTGCGCGCGCTCGGTTTGCAGGCGGCGCAGGCGGCCGAGTTCGGAGAACACCTTCTCGGCCGCCCGATCGCGGATATGGCAGGTGTTGAGGATGACGAGATCGGCCTGATCGGGCGCGGGCACTGCGACGTAGCCGGCGGCGGCGAGCGTGTCCTGCATGCGCCCGCTGTCGTAGACGTTCATCTGGCAGCCCCAGGTGATGACGTGCAGCCGCTTCGGCGCGGCCGGGTCCAGAAGCATCGCCGGGTCGGAAAAGGTCGAGCCGCCCAAGGTCGGGTCGCGCAAGGTCGGGTCACCCTGGGTCGGATGGCGCACGGCCGGGTTGGGAAAGGCCGGGTCCGGAAACGCCGGGGCGGGGAGGGGCGCCGTGCCGGCGGCCGGAGGATCCGCCGGGGCCGCGAAAACCGCCTGGGTCGTGCCGTCCATCGCGCTCATGCTCCGTCTGCCGGCGCCGGCCCACCGGCCATTGCCAAGCGAACGCCGGCGCGAAAGGCGGGACACATCGCGGTGGATGACGGGCGGGTCAAGCGCAAGGGCGCAGCGGAACCTCCTGGCGTGGCGAGGCCGGGGAAGCAGCGGCCCAGGGCACGGTGAAAGGGGACAGCAGCGGCCGGCGGTTTGTCAACTCCCGTTCGCTTGCGTCGCAGGCCGCCGGCCCAACGGGCCGAATTTCAAGCATGGCCGACCCGACGCGCCGACTCTCAAGCGTGGCCGGCCCGACGGGCCGAGTTTCAGGCGCCGGCCCGAGGGGGCGAATTTCACGCATGGCCGTCCCGACGCGCCGGCGTTCACGCATAGGCGGCCCGGCCGTCGCCGCGTTCGCCCGCCGCCCCGGCCGGACCGTCGAGCGGACGTGCCGGACGGTTCTGCCGCAACGTCGCCGCGCCGTCGGCGACCACGGTCCACACCGCCTGGGTCAGCGCCTTGCGGTCGGGATACGCGGCGGGATCGATCGGCGTGTGCAGCAGCACCGTCGCCCGCATGCCGCGGTGGCGCGCCAGGCGCCAGTAGTGGCCGGCCAGGTCCATATCGCCGTACCAGGAAAACAGCGGCCGGCTCGCCCGCCCCGTGGGCAGCCCGGCCAGCCGGTCATAGACCACCGAAACCGGCTGGATCAGCGGCGGCGCGGCGCCCTCGGCGACCGCGAGGAAGGTGCTGCGGAACGGCATCACCCGCGAGCCGTCCGACGTCGTGCCCTCGGGGAACATCAGCAGGTTGTCCCCGGCGGCGAGTCGCGCGCGCAGCGCGTCCCGCTCGCGCCCGGTGGCGCCCCGCTGGCGGCTGACGAATTCGGTGCGGCCGAGCTTCGCCACCCAGCCCACCAGCGGCCAGCCCGCCACCTCGCCCTTGGCGACGAAACAGGCGGGCAGGTGCGAGCCCAGCACCGGCACATCGAGCCAGGAGGAGTGGTTGGACACGAACACCACCGGCCGCCCGGCCGGCCCCGCGCGTTCGCCGATCACCCGCACATTCATGCCAAGCAGCCGGCACACCCCGGCCCAGTAGACGGTCGCGAACCAGACCTTGGGCTGACCGGGCACCAGCACGCACACGCCCTGGATCGCCATCGCCGGCAGGGTCCACAGCGCCACCCCCACGGCCCGGCGGATCGCGCGCGCCGAGCCCGACAGCAGCCGCTGGTGGCGCTTGCGGAACAGCCAGTCGCTGGCCGCGGGGTCGAGCCCGCTGCCGGGCGGAACCACCGGTCGATCGGCACGACGCAGGCGCTGCGGCGACTTTCCCATGGACGTCGGATTACGCGCCCGCTCATGTCCGAACAATGGCAGGCGCATGATGTTGCGGCGACATTGGCGATCGCCCCCGGCCTCACGTGCCGACCCCGGCCCGCCTATATGCTTCCGGCTCCGGCCCGCGCTGTCAGCTTTCGGGCGCGGGCGCGGCACCAGGAGGAAATACCAGCGATGCAAACATGCAGGGCGGGCGGCGGGCGGTCATGGACCTGATCGCCGCGCTCGCCACCTTCGCCCGGGTGGCGGAGACCGGTTCGTTTTCCGCCGCCGCGCGGGAACGGGGCGCCACCCAGTCCGCGATCTCGCGGCAGATCACCGCGCTCGAGTCGGACCTCGGCGTGCGCCTGTTCCAGCGCACCACCCGCCGGCTCGCGCTGACCGAGGACGGGCAGGAAGCGCTGGCGAACGCGCGCCTCGTGCTGGAAGCGGTGGCGGCGACCCGCAATGCCGCGGCGCGCCGGAGCGGCGAGGCCTCCGGGTTGGTGCGGCTGGCCGCGCCGGTGCTGATCGGCAACCTGATCGCGACGCGCATGCCGGAACTGCTGGCGCGGCATCCGGCGCTGTCCGTCCACCTCGTGATCGGCCGCACCACGCATGACCTGGTGGAGGAGGGGCTCGATCTCTGGCTGCGGCTGGGCGAGAGCACCCATGCGACGGAAGTGACCCGCACCCTCGGCCGGGTCGAACGGCTGGTGCTCGCCGCGCCGTCCTATCTTGCCGCGCGCGGCCGGCCCGCCCATCCGCGCGACCTGACGGCGCACGATTGCGTGGCCGTGCCCGTCTCCGGCGGCGATCGGACCTGGCACTTCACCGGCCCCGACGGGGAGGACCTGGCGGTGCCGGTCGCCAGCCGCTTCACCACCGACAGCGGGGAGGCCGTGCTGCGCGCAGCCTTGGCCGGCGCCGGCATCGCGCTCGCGGCGGAGGTGGCGGTGCGCGCCGATGTCGCCGCCGGGCGGCTGGTGCCGCTGCTGACGGCGTTTCCCCCCGAGCCGCTGGCGGTAACCCTGGTCTATCCGTCGCGCCGGAACCTCGCGCCGCGGGTGCGCGCGGTGATCGATTTCCTCGCCCGCGACATCCTGGGCCGCCCGGACCCCTTCGGGGTGGCCAACGGGGAGACGCCGGGGCGGCGGTGAGGGGGGGGTGGCGTCGTCCGCTGGCGGCGCGCCGGGGCCGCCTGGGCCGATCGCCAATCCCGGCAAGGGGCCAATTCCCGACTCCCGCGCACAGGTTCTATGCGCGTCCTGGTGGTCCTGCTGCGCCTGCGAAGGTCCATCTGGGGGACTGTCAGGTTGGCCTGGCGGATTGCCCCGCACTCACGGGGCACACGATGGAGACGATGATGAAGAAGTTCCTTGCGGCGTTCCTGATGCTCGGCCTGATGGTTTCGGCCGGCGCGGCGACCGCCTCGGCGGCCCAGTTGGGCGCGACGAACGCCAACAGCAGCTACGTCGGCGGCAACGGCTGAACGGCCACGGCGTGACGACGGCCCGCGGGTTTCGCGGGATTGGATGATGGAGATGACGATGAAGAAGTTCCTTGCGGCGTTCCTGATGCTCGGCCTGATGGTTTCGGCCGGCGCGGCGACCGCCTCGGCGGCCCAGCTGGGCGCGACGAACGCCAACAGCAGCTACGTCGGCGGCAACGGCTGAACAGCCACGGCGTGACGACGGCCCGCGGGTTGTGCGGGATTGGATGATGGAGATGACGATGAAGAAGTTCCTTGCGGCGTTCCTGAAGCTCGGCCTGCTGGTTTCGACCGGCGCGGCAACCGCCTCGGCGGCCCAGTTGCGGGCGGCGAACGGCAACAGCACCTACGTCGGCGGCAACGGCTGAGCGATCCTTCGCACTGCATGCCAAAGGGCCAGGGGTCTTCCCCTGGCCCTTCGCATATCCGGGCTATGGGGACATCGCAGAGAGAAGTCTGCGCAAACGCACCGAACAGAAGGCGCAGATCCGGCAAAGCGGGCGGCTGTTGCGTGCGAATGACTGACGAAAACGAATAGCAACGGCGTCGATCTGTCTGCACGACACATCCCGGGCGCCGGCCCCGGCAGTATTCGATCGTGGCACCTGGCGGGGTGCGTCGAGTAGAGTTGTACGGCAATATCCAGGATATGACCCCACCGCCCTTTGTATTCGCACAGCCGAGGCCCGAAATCTGCACGGTACAACGGACTTTCCCGAGGCGTGCATGCCGCACAATCCTCAAATGACTGTAGGAAGACGCTCACATGCAGGCCTCCAGGCTGAACAGCGCTGCGGCGATGGACGATTTCCTCTCGGCCGCGCGCCGCAATTACAGCCAGACCATGGAGCTGACCTTTGCCGCCGCGGAAGTGGTGTTTCGCCGCATGACGCTCGGCGGTTTCGCCATGCTCGATCCCACCGGTGGGGATTATGATGAGTTCTCCCGCATGGTGCCCGAGAAGGCCGAAGCGTTCTCCGATGCCAGTTCGATCCTGATGCGCCGGACGGCGCAGATCGGGCAGGAAGTGACGCGGTTCGTCTCCGATGAGATCATGCGCGCGGCCGAAGCGGCGACCGCTGTCATGACCACGCCCGATCCCGCCGGCATGATCGCGGGTCAAGCGGACGCCGGCATCTCCTGGGCCGCTCGGCTGACGACCCTGCCGCGTGCGATATGCGTGCTTGCGCTGGAAGCCCAGGCTGCCGCCCTGACACCCATCCACCGTGCCGCGACGGACAACGTCGAGCGGCTGCGGAAGGGGGATGTCGGGCGCTGATCCGTGGCACAGCAATCGCCGCAGCTGGATGGCGTGCCCGAGACCATGTTGTGGTCGCTCTACCAACGCGCCGTCGAATCCCGCCGTTCCGATGCGGTGCTGCATGACCCCGACGGCGTTCGGATCATGGAGGCGCTCGACTACGATTTTGCCGGGCACTTCGGCATCCCCGGAGGTGCGCTCGCGGCGCGGGCTGCGACGATCGACCGAACCCTCATCGATTGGCTGGGCGAGCACCCGGATGGGCTCGTCATCTCGCTGGGCGAGGGGCTGGAAACCCAAGCACGCCGGGTCGACAACGGCCGGATGCACTGGCTTTCGGTGGATCTGCCGGAAGCCATCCGGTTGCGCGAAGCCTTCCTGCCGCCGACCAGGCGCTTCCGCCATCTGACGATGAGCGCGCTCGATCCGGACTGGATGGAGCGGATCGACCCTGTCGGGCCGGTGTTCATCGTGGCGCAGGGGCTTCTGATGTATCTGGAGCCGGAGGCGGTCGGCCGTCTGCTGGGCCGGGCGGCGGCATGCCTGCCGGGGGCCCGGCTGGTATTCGATACCATTCCGCCTTGGCTGTCGTGGCTGACGCTGCTGGGGCTCCATCAGACCGCGCGCTATCGCTTGCCGCGGATGCCGTGGGGGATTGCCCGCGACGAGATCGAACCGACCCTGCGGCGCTGGTGCCCGGGTATCGGGCCGGTGGAGATGTTGCCTTACGGCATGCCGCGCGGAATGCCCTCGGCCGTGAGCCGGTTCGTGACCACGGCGGCGGTTGTGCGCCATCAGGTGCCGAGCCTGGTTCTTACCAGCTTCGGGGCAGGGCTCGTCAGCCATTAGGGGAAGCGGAAGCAGCGGCCTGGACGGCCCCACATTCCCGCACACACTCCAGTCGCATAAGAGATATTATGGAAACTCGCATGTGCGGCTATGCGGGCGGCGCAGTCGGCTTCAGTCGGCTCAGGCGGCCTCGGCAGAGGAATTTCGCCCCTGCGCGCGTTTGCGCGTGTGATACCAACCCGCCGAGAGACTGACGCACTGTCAGCCTCGAACCCGTCCCGTCGTGGCCGGCCCTGAGCCGGCCATCTGCGCACGGACGATCGGGGGTAGATGGCCGGCTCAGGGCCGGCCACGACGGGAGGCGCCGGGCCGGCACGCAAGGGCGAGAGTCGAAACCCGCAAGGGTTGGTATGATATGGCTGGATCAGGGCGTCCGCCGGGATATCGAGAAGACGGCTCAGGCGGCGGATCATCGGCAGCGTCAGCGCGCGCCGTCGGTTGAGCACCTCGGCCACCCGCGCCCGGCTGCCGATCGCCGGTTCAAGGTCGCGCCGGCCGAGCTGCTTCTGCTCCATCATGAACAGGATCGCGCTGATCGGATCCGGCGCCGCGATCGGGATGTGGGCGGTCTCATAAGCCTCGATCAGCGTCGCCAGAACGTCGAGCCGGTCGCCTTCCGACGTGTCCTTCCTGGCGTCCATCAGGGTCGCGACCTCGGCAAGCGCCGCCTGATGATCAGCCTCGGTCCGGATCGGACGCACGTCCATCATCGCCTCCTGCCTTTCACACACTCTGGGCATCGATCTTGTCGTACTCGCGATGCGTGCCGATGAAGCGCACGTAGACAACCCTGTATGGGTCATTCACCCACGCCACCAGGCAGTACTGGACCCGCTACCCACACCCAACAGCGAAGAGCCCGAAAATTGCTGGCCGGCCGCAGAAATCTCTTGCCTCGCCTGGGGCGAATGTTCTATATA
>JABBNW010000197.1 GCA_019352115.1 Pseudomonadota bacterium | reverse complement strand
CCTTCGCGCGGATCGTTCTGCTTGCGGTACCGCAAGGAGCTCAACACGGAGGAAGAGCGGAGGGCCACGGAGGGCCACAGGAGTCGTAGCGGTTGGGTCGCTCGCGGCTCAACCCCGCCGCTCTCGGTCAGGCCCCGGGCGATGACCAACTGCTCCGACTCCTGTGGCCCTCCGTGGCCCTCCGTTCTTCCTCCGTGTTGGAATCCTTATGATGCCGAGACCAGATCGATCCATGCGACGGATGCCGCCGGGCGGCGCCAACCGCGGTCATCGCACGCCTGTGGAGACAAGCGGAACGTCCCGATTAAGATACAGATGGAATCATCGCCGTCCCGGCAAGCCGGCAACAGAGTAGGAATCCCCGCTGGATCGCCGAACCGCGGCGTGGAGACCTGCTGCCTCGCCGCCCGATACCAACCCGCCAGGAGACTGACGTAATGTCAGGCTCGAACCCTTCCCCTCATGGCCGGCTCGGGGCCGGCCATGAGGGGGGGCGCCAGGCTGGTAAGCAAAGGCGCCGGTATGCAAAGGCAAGAGTCAAAACCCGCGCGGGCTGGTATGAAATGCGGACGATTCCGTATCAATGCGCCGGCGGCAAGGTATCGACCGGCAGCACCGTGGCGGTGACCTGCTCGCCCCGGGCGCGGGCGGCAGCGATCGCGGCGGCCAGCCGGCGCAGATAGGCGGCCGCGGAGTCCTGCACATTCGCCGGGTCGTCGGTGCGCAGCAGCGGTTGTGAGGATGCGACGGCGATGATCATGTCGGTGCCGTAGGGCGGCCCCACTTCCCACAGCGGCCGTCCGGCGCCGTTGTCGCCGAGCCGCAGCAGGCTGCCGGGCGCCAGCCGGCGCGACGGTACGGCAACGAAATGCTGCGACGGATCGGCAACGGTCGGGTAGAGGTGCACCAGCGAGCCGTCGTGGCCCAGGTAGTCGACCCGCAGGTAGCCGCCGAAATGCGGCGCAATCACCCGCGGCAGGATGCGGGCGCCGTCGTGCAGCGCCGCGATCCCGCCGGCAAGCCGCAGCCTCAGACCCAGATCGGGCGCGCCGGCCAGCGGCGCCACCGGCCGCAGCACCGCGAGCGCGCTGCAGAACACCGGATGCAAGGTCTGGACCTGCCAGTCCAGCGGGACCGCGCCGGCACGGTCGACCAACTGCGTGTGCAGGCCGGCCGCCACGTTGCTGCCGGCGAACCCGTCCACCGTCACGCCGCCGTCCGGTCCCACCGTGGGGTGGGCGAGCACGCAGGAGGTACCGCCGATCGCCGCCGCCAGGCTGCGGGCGGTCGCGGCGAGGTTCGGGGTGGCGGGCGCAGGCACGGCGGGCGTGCCCACGCCGCTCGATGCCGTCGTGGGTGCAGGCGCAGGCGCAGGCGCAGGCGCAGGCGTCGGCGTGGGCGTGGGCGTGGGCGTGGGTGCAGGTGCAGGCGCGCGCGCGGCGACCGGCGATTGCGGTGCCGCGGGGGGCGGCGTTGCGGCACTCGGACCGGCCGGACCCGGCGCGGCCGTTCCCGATGGGGCCCGGGTCGGGGACGACGCCGGCGCCTTGGGCAACGCGGTGGGCGCCGAGCCACCCCCCGTCGTTCCGGCACCCCCCGTCGCTGCGGCGCCCCCTGCCGTCGCGGTCACCGGGGTCTGCGCGGGCGGGCGCAGGACGAACCACCACGTTCCTCCGCCGGCGAGCAGCAGCAGCAGGACCAACCCGCCCACGATGGCCCCGATCGGCTTGCGCGCCGGTGTCGGCGCGGGGGCCACCGCCGCCGGCGCAGGCGCCGCCGGTGCCGGCGCCGCGCGCGGCGTCCCCCCGCGCGAGGGCGAGACCATGGTGGCTTCCGCCTCGTCCGGACCCTTCTGCGGCGGCGGCGCATCCAGCGCGGCGCCGATCGCGCCGGCAAACGCCGCGGCCGAGGCAAACCGCTCCTCCGGCCGTTTCGCCATCGCCCGCAGCACCACGGCGTCCAGCACTGCCGGCACCAGGGTGGACAGCTCGGACGGCGCCGGCGGGGCCACGTTCAGCACCTTGTGCATGATCGAGGTGACGCTGCCCTCGAACGGCCGATCCCCGGTCAGCAACTGGTACAGCAGCACGCCGGACGAATAGATATCGGTGCGCGGATCGACCGGATCGCCGCGGAACTGCTCCGGCGACATGTAGGCCGGGGTGCCCAGCACCGTGCCGGCCTGGGTCATGTTGCTGCTTTCGATCCGCGCGATGCCGAAATCAGCGATCTTGGCCTGCCGTTCGCCGTTCAGCATGACGTTGGCGGGCTTGATGTCGCGATGCACCACGCCGCGGTCGTGGCTGAATTGCAGCCCCGCGAGCAGGCCGTCCATCACGCGGCGGATGTCGGGCAGGGTGAACCGCTCGCGCTTGTCGAGCAACGACTTCAGGGTCGGCCCGTCGACGTATTCCATCACGATATACGCGATATCGGCCGTCTCGCCGTAGTCGTAGATGGCAACGATATTGGGATGGGTCAGCCGGCCCGCCGCCTGGGCCTCGCGGCGGAAGCGGGCGATCTCCTCCTCGGTCTCGGGGTCGGGATGTTCCGGCAGCGGGACCGTCTTGATCGCCACCCGGCGCTGGATGACGGTGTCCCAGCCGTCGTACACGGTGCCCATGGCGCCGCGGCCGAGCGTGCCGCGCAGCTCATACTTCCCCAGCGCCTGCACCGTCTCCATCCGCGTCCCCGCCTTGCCCCCGGCGCGCCAGCCCAGCCCCGCCACGCCCCCGGCGGGCCAGCATAGAAGCGTCCCGCCGGCAGGCAAACACCGGTTTGCGCATGCCGATTCACCTTCGGGCGCGATGCCGGTTGCCGCCCGGGGGCGGGGCGCGCGCGGGTCGGCTTGACCCGGCGCCGGCCTGCTCTACCCTCGGGTAGAAGGCACCCGGCACGGAGGAAACGCATGCCACCCAGGATCGCGATCGTCGGCACCGGCGCCGTCGGCGGCTACGCCGGCGCGCACATGGCGCAGGCGGGGGAGGACGTGACATTCCTCGATCCCTGGCCCGAGCATGTCGAGCGCATGCGCAGTCACGGCCTGCGCATCAGCCACCTCACCGGCGAGGAATTCACGACCAAGGTGCGCGCCCTGCACCTGACCGACGCGCAGCACCTGGCGAAGGAAGCGCCGATCGACATCGCCTTCGTCTGCATGAAATCCTATGATACCGCCTGGGCAACCAAGCTGATCTCCCAGTACCTCGCGCCGGACGGCTTCGTGGTCTCGTTGCAGAACTGCATGAACGAGGAAACGGTCGCCGGCGTCGTCGGCTGGGGCAAGGTGCTGGGCTGCATCGCGAGTTCCATCACCGTCGATCTGTGCGAGCCGGGCCATGTGCGCCGCGCCGCCGGCAAGAGCCGCGGCAAGGGCCACACGGTCTTCCGGGTCGGCGAAGTGCACGGCCGCATCACCGAGCGGGCGCGCGCCGTGCAGAAGCTGGTCGACTACGCCGACGAATCCCTGGTGACCTCCAATCTCTGGGGCGAGCGCTGGTCGAAGCTCGTGACCAACGTCATGGGCAACGGGATCTGCGCCTGCACCGGCATGATCACCCGCGACACCCTGACCAACGACGCCATCCGCCGCTTCGGCGCCCGGCTAGGCGCGGAGGCGATCCGGGTGGGCCAGGCGCTCGGCTACGAGCTGGAGGAGATCCACCACATGGATCCCGAGGTGATCGCCCGCGCCGGGGAGGGAGATCCGGAAGCGACCCAGGCCTACGACGGCCACCGCCTCGCCGAAGCGGCCAAGCCCGGCGGCGGCGCGCACCGCCCGTCCATGGGCCAGGACATGGTGAAGGGACGGCGCACCGAGATCGACTTCCTGAACGGCTTCGTGGTGCGCAAGGGCGAGGCGATCGGCCTCGAGACCCCGGCCAACGCCGCGCTGACCGCGATCGTGACCCGGGTGGAACGCGGCGAGCTGCAACCGGACCCGAAGCACATCATCGACCTGCGCCTGAACTGAGGGGACCTCTCCATGGACCTGCGATTCACCCCCGAGGAACGCGCCTTCCGCGACGAGGTACGCGCGTTCATCCGCGACCACCTGCCCCCCGACACGCGCGAGCGCATGCGACTCGGCTACGGCCCGCGCAAGCAGGATGTGGTGGGCTGGCAGCGCATCCTCAATCAACGCGGCTGGGCGGCGCTGTCGTGGCCGAAGGAATGGGGCGGCCCCGGCTGGACCGCCGTGCAGCGGATGATCTTCATCGAGGAGAACCAGGCCGCCCCGGCGCCGGAACTGCTGTCCTTCAACATCACGATGCTCGGCCCGGTGCTGGTGCAGTTCGGCACCGAGGAACAGAAGCGCCGCTTCCTGCCGCGCGCGGCGAATCTGGACGACTGGTGGTGCCAGGGATTTTCCGAACCCGGCGCCGGGTCCGACCTCGCCGCGCTGAAGACTGCGGCGAAGCGGGTCGGCGATCATTACATCGTCAACGGATCGAAGATCTGGACATCGAGCGCGCATAACGCCGACTGGTGCTTCGTGCTGGTGCGCACCAACCCGAACGCGGCCAAGCGCCAGGAGGGGATTTCCTTCCTCCTGGTCGACATGAAGACCCCAGGCATCACGGTGCGGCCGATCATCTCGATCGACGGCGAGCACCACCTGAACGAGGTGTTCTTCGACGACGTGAAGGTGCCCGTCGAGATGCGGGTGCACGAGGAAAACCGCGGCTGGGACGTGGCGAAATTCCTGCTCGGCAACGAACGCACCGGCATCGCCCGGCTCGGCAAGTCGCGCGAGCGGGTCGCCGCGGCGAAGGAAGCGGCGCGCGCGGTGCGCTGCAACGGCCGCCCGCTGATCGAGGACCCTGCGTTCCGCCAGCGGGTCGCGCAGATGGAAGTGGACATGAAGGCGCTGCAGATCACCCAGTACCGGGTGGTCTCGGCCGGTGCGCGCAAAAGCGACGGGCGGCCCGATCCGCTGTCCTCGGTGCTGAAGGTGAAGGGCACCGAGCTGCTGCAATCCACCACCGAGCTCGCCATGGACGCGGCCGGCCCGTTGGCGATGCCGATCTGGGCACAGGAACTGGCCGAGATGGCAAACGAGCCCGACATGCTGGCCGAGGCGGCGGAACAGGCGACCGGCAGCTATCTCTTCCTGCGCGCCGCATCGATCTACGGCGGCACGAACGAGATCCAGAAGAACATCCTGTCCAAAGCGGTATTGAGGCTCTGATGGATTTCGATCTCTCCGACGACCAGCGCCTGCTGGCCGACAGCGTGACCCGCCTGCTCGCGGACCGCTATGGATTCGAGGCGCGCAAGGGCTTCCTGCGCCAGCCCCAGGGCTGGAGCGCGGACATGTGGGCGCAGTATGCCGAGCTTGGCCTGCTCGGCGTGCCGTTCGCCGAGGAACACGGCGGCTTCGGCGGCGGCCCCGTCGAGGTGATGCTGGTGATGCAGGAGCTGGGCCGCGCCCTGGCGCTGGAACCCTACCTGGCGACCGTCGTGCTGGGCGGTGCGGCGATCCGGCTGGCCGGCAATGCCGCGCAGCAGGGCGCGATCCTGCCCGCCATCGCGGAAGGCCGGCGCAAGCTCGCGTTCGCGCATGGGGAGCGGGAGGCACGCTACGATCTGGCGGATGTCCAGACCACCGCGCGGCGCGGGTCCGGCGGCTGGGTGCTGGACGGGGCGAAAAGCGTCGTCCTGCACGGCGACAGCGCCGACACGCTGGTGGTCAGCGCGCGCATCGGCGGCGAACGCGACGATCCGGACGGGATCGGCCTGTTCCTGGTCGATGCCGATCGCGACGGCTGCGCCCGCCGCGGCTACGCGCTGCGCGACGGCAGCCGGGCGGCGGAGGTCTCGCTCACCGGCGTTGCCGTCGCCGATGCGGACGTGCTGGGCGAGCCCGGCCAGGCGTTTCCGGTGATCGCGCGCGTGGTGGAGGCCGGCATCGCCGCCATGGGCGCCGAGGCGGTCGGCGCGATGGAAGCGATGCAGTCCCTGACGTTGGAATACGCGCGCACCCGCGAGCAGTTCGGCAAGCCGATCGGCACCAACCAGGTCGTGCAGCACCGGCTGTCGGAGATGCTGATGGCGCTGGAACAGGGCCGCAGCATGGCGATGCTGGCGACGATCAGCGTGGAGGAACCGGACCCGGCGGAACGCGCGCGCAGCGTCTCCATGGCCAAGGTCGGCTACGGGCAGGCGGCGCGGTTCGTCTCCCAGCAGGCGATCCAGTTGCACGGCGGCATCGGCATGACCGAGGAATACGCGGTCGGCCACTACTTCCGCCGCGCCATGGTGATCGAGCATACGTTCGGCGATACCGCATACCACCTGGGAAGACTCGCCGCGCAGGTGGCATGACCGCGGGGCCTGCGCCCGGTCGGTACTACGGGCCGGCCGGGCGCAGCCCCAGGCGCGCGGCGCCGGCGGCGAGGTAGTAGGCCGCCTTGAACGCCGCCAGCGGCAGGCCGAACCCGGGGCGCTCGTACAGGAAATGTCCGGCCAGCACGGACACCAGACCGTCGCGCATGCGGAACAGGTTGCGCGGGGCGAGGAACATGCCGCGCATCGTCGGGTCGTTGATGCGCCGGATCAACCAGCTCAGCTCGTCCATCGCCCGGCGCACCCGCCGCTCGGCGCGGCGCGCCAGCACCCGGCCGCGGGCGGGATCGTCGAGCCAGGCGTCGGCCACGTCCGCGCCCAGCTCGGCCGAGGCCATCGCGAGCAGCACGCCCGAGGAGAACACCGGATCGAGGAAGCCGAACGCATCGCCCAGCAGCATCCAGCCCTCGCCCCAGCCGGCGCGGGCGCGGTACGAATAATTGCCGGTCCCGGCGACATCCCCCACCGGTTCCGCGCCCTGCATGCGCGCCGCCACGCCCGGGCTGGCGGCGATGCGCTCCGCCAGCAGGGCCGCCATTCCGCCCGATCGCGCCTTGAAGGCCTCCGGGCCGCCGACGAAGCCCACGCTCATGATCCGGTCCGGCAACGGGATCATCCAGAACCAGCCGTCCGCGACCAGGTGGACGGAGATGCAGCCAGGCTCCGCGCCCCTGCGTTCCGCGACGCCGCGGAAATGGCCGTAGACGGCGGCGGTGTTCATCCGCTTGTCGGCCTCGCGCAGGCCGAACTTGCCGGCCAGCAGGCCGTCGCGCCCCGACGCATCCAGCACGAAGCGCGCCGCGATCCGCCGCGATCCGCCCCCGACGCCGTGCTCCCGGGCGTCGCGGAGCATCACCTGCGCGGCGCCGTCCGCGGCGAAATCCACGTCCAGGACCCGGGTTTCCTCGGCCACGATCACCCCGCGCCCGGCCGCGTGGCGCAGCAGGGTCGCGTCGAACGTCGCACGCGGCACCTGGTAGCAATGGGTGAAGCGGCGATCGAGGCCGGAGGCGAAGCTGAACGTCGCCACCGCACCGGTTGCATCGGAGATGAACTCCGCACCCGGCTTGAACACGCCGAGCGCGTGCACCTGCGCGCGCACCCCCAGCCGATCGAAGATCGCGAGATTCCGGGGCAGCAGCGACTCGCCGATGTGGAATCGCGGATGGCGATCCTTGTCGATCAGCACGACCCGGCGCCCCCGTCCGGCAAGCAGGGTCGCGGCGGTCGATCCGGCCGGTCCGCCGCCGATCACGAGAACGTCGCAGATATCGGGTAGCGGCGCGGTCATTTCCGGGCTTTGATGGCAGCCATGGAGGAACAGGATAACGGACCGGTCGAACCGCGGGAAGCGGCGGTGGTCGCCGGCGGGGTGGCAATCGTCATTCCCGCCTTCAACGAGGCGATGACGATCGAATCCCTCGTCGCGGGCTGCCTCGCGCTGCCCGGGCGGCCGCGGGTGATCGTGGTGGACGACGGGTCGACCGACGAGACGGCGGTCCTCGCCGCCGAGGCCGGGGCCGAGTTGCTGCCGCAGCAGGAGAACCGCGGCAAGGGCGACAGCCTGCGTCGGGGCATGCGCGCCGCCCTGGCCGGCGGCGCGGCGTGCATCGTGACCCTGGACGCCGATGGCCAGCACCGGCCCGCAGACATCCCCCGCCTGCTGCTGATGGCCGCGGCCTGGCCGGGCCATGTGGTGATCGGCGCGCGCTGCGATCACGGTGGAGACCGCGCCCCGCCGGCGCGCCTGGCGGCGAACCGGGTGGCGGATTTCTGGGTCTCCTGGGCCGCGCGCCGGCCGGTGGCCGACAGCCAGTCGGGCTTCCGGGTCTATCCCGCCGCGCTCGCCGCAGCCCTGGTCGGCGGCGCCGGCCGGGCGGAGCGCTTCGCCTTCGAGAGCGAGGCACTGATCGTGGCCGGCCGCCGCGGCTACGGCATCGTCGCGGTGTCGATCCCCGCCATCTACGACGCCGACCTGCGGCCGAGCCACTTCCGTCCCGTCGCCGATATCGCCAGCATCGTGCGAATAGTCGCGGCCCGGCTGCTGGTGCGCGGAATGGACCCGGTCGGCCTGTGGCGCTCGCGGCGGAGCGTGCGCAATACCAACCCTCGGGATGTCTGACTCTTCGTAAGCAAGGCCAAGGGGCTTTGCCCCCTGGACCCCCACCAGGGGACTAGTCCCCTGGACCCCTCGGGGTTGGTTCGGAGCGTGTGGGGGGCGTGTCGGGTCC
>JABBNW010000196.1 GCA_019352115.1 Pseudomonadota bacterium | reverse complement strand
GGGGCAGCGCCCCTGGCCTTCCTTCCCCCCCACCGTCACGCGTAGTCCGCAGCGACCGTCACGTCCTGGGCGCGATCCGGGGCGATGGCGTTCAGGACCGGCGACAGCACCACTGCGACGACCAGGTTGGCGACCAGCGAGGACAGGGCGATGTAGCAGGGCACGACGACCCCCAGGATGTGCAGCGGGTAGATCGGCGCGAACCCGACCGAGGCCGCCATCCAGGTGCCGAGGCCGAAGCCCACCGCCCAGCCGATCAGCAGCGCCCAGCCGTTCAGCATCCGCGTGTACAGCGCCAGCAGCACCGACGGCAGGGTTTGGATGATCCAGACGCCGCCGAGCAACTGCAGGTAGAGCGCGAATTTCAGCGGCAGCGCGAAGATGAACACGAGCGCTCCGGCCTTGACCACCAGGGAGACGATCTTGGCGACCCCGCTTTCCTGCGCGTCGGTGCAGGTGGGGTTGATGAACTCGCGGTAGATGTTGCGGGTGAAGATGTTGGCCGTCGCGATCGACATGATCGCCGCCGGCACCAGCGCGCCGATCGCGATCGCGGCGAAGCCCACGCCCACGAACCAGGCCGGGAACGCGTGCAGCAGCAGCGCCGGCACTGCGAAGCTGTTGCTGAACAGTTTGAACCCGCCGGCGAACTGCGGCATCGCCGCGACCCCCGCCGCCACCGCCATGAAGCCGAGCAGGGACAGCAGCCCCAGCATCAGCGAGTATGCCGGCAGGATCGCCGCATTGCGCCGAATCACCCGCGCCCCGGACGCGCCGAGCACGCCGGTGATCGAGTGCGGATACAGGAACAGTGCTAAGGCCGAACCGAGTGCCAGGCTCGCATAGGCGCTGAACGCCCCCCATGATCCGCCCGGCGGGTGCGGCAGCAGCAGCTTGGCCGGCGGGATGGCGGCGAAGATCTTGCCGAACCCGCCGAGCTGGGTCGGGATCACCACGATCGCGACGATCACGGTCAGGTAGATCAGCAGGTCCTTCACCACCGCGATCATCGCCGGCGCGCGCAGGCCGGAGGTGTAGGTGAAGGCGGCCAGGATGACGAAGGCGATGATCAGCGGCAGGTCGCCGGCGAGCCCCGCGCCGTGGATGCCCATCGCGCCGATCACCACCTGGATGCCGACCAGCTGTAGCGCGATGTACGGCATGGTCGCCAGGATGCCGGTCAGCCCGATGGCGAGCGCGAGCCAGCGGTTGCCGAACCGCCCGCGCACGAAATCGGCCGCCGTGACGTAGCCGTGCTTGCGGCAGACCGACCACAGGCGTGGAAAAACGAGATACAGGATCGGGTACACCATGATGGTGTACGGCACCGCGAAGAACCCGATCGCGCCGGCGCCGAACAGCAGCGCCGGCACGGCGACGAAGGTGTAGGCGGTATAGAGATCCCCGCCGAGCAGGAACCAGGTGATCCAGGTGCCGAAGCGGCGCCCGCCCAGCCCCCATTCATGCAATTGGCTGAGATCCCCCCGGCGCCAGCGCGCGGCGGCGAAGCCGAGCACGGCGACGGCCAGGAACAGAACGATGAAGACGGCAAGTGCGACGGTGTTCATGGCCCTACTCCCTGCCCCCCCGCGCCGATCCGCCCGGCGCCGATCCACCATGTTCCAGCAGATACACGATGCCGATCACACCGACGCTGAGCACCACCCAGAGCAGCTGGTACCAATAGAAGAAGGGGAACGAGAACACCCGCGGTTCGATACGGTCGTAGAATGGCACCCACAGCACCGCGATGAACGGGATGATGAGCAGGATGCGCGCCCAGTGCCAGCGATGCATCGCGGCAGTTCCTTTCCTGGCGTTGACCGGGGACGTACGGCCCCGTGAACCCTCGTTGCGCCGCGGCTCCGGCGGACAGGCGCTCCGGCAGGGGCGCATGTTGCGGTGCCGCGACGTCGTTCCCGCCGGGGCGGGAACCGGAGCGGGGGTCTACCGCCCCGGCGCGGGCGGGTAAAGCGGCTGTAACATAGCGGGGGTTGCAGGGGCCGCGCGCGGCGCGCGAACGAGCCGCCGCAGTCGCCGGCGCAGCAGGTGCCAGGCGCCGTGCGCGGTCAGCTCCGACAGCCGCCCGCGCGGCGGCAGGCCGACCGCCTTGAAGATCATGCCCATCCCGCGCTGGACGTGACGGAAGCGGTAGTAGCTCATCGCGCCCGCCATGTAGGCGGACGAGCAGCGTTCGCGCGCATAGACGACATCGGGCGCTTCGTTGGCGGCGTGCCAGGCGTAGGCGAGCTCGTCGTCCTCGCTTTCGCCGATTCGCCCCGCCGCGATGCGCAGCCGGCGCAACAGTCCGATCTGCTCGCGCCCGAGGTAGCGGCGCATGTGGTCGTAGAACAGCTTGAAGTGGCGGAACTCGTCGGCGGCGACCTGCTGGCAGATCTGGCGCAGCACGGGTTCCTCGGTGCTCTCGGCGAGCGCGGTGTAGTAGGACGAGGTGCCCGTTTCGACCATGCAACGCGCGATCAGCTCCCCGGTGCGCGAGCCGCGTACCGAAGCGGGAGGATCGAGCGGGATCTGGTAGCCCGCCTTGAAGCGCGCGAAGGCGGCGGGGAAATCCCAGCTCGGATCGGCGAGCGTCGCCCAGCGGCCGAGCGCTTCGCCGTGCTGCACCTCCTCGCCCGCCCAGCGGTCGGCGGCGCCCTGGAAATCCGGGTCATCGTGGAAGACGCGATTGAGGTAGGTCGCGTAGTCCCCGCCGTTGCGCTCCACCAGTGCGGCGGCCTTGACCAAGGGCACGACGGCGGGGTCGACCCTGGCGGGGTCGAACCGGTCCCAGGCGAGCTGGTCGATCTGCCAGTGCTTCATGGGGCGCAGTTTACGCTGCTGCCGCCGCGCTGGCCAAGCGCCCCGCTTCGCCCCTCCTGCAAGTGCGCCGTCTTGGCGCCGCCCGGTACCTGCAAGTGCGCCGTCTTGGCGGCGCCAGGTACCTGAAAGAGGGCCGGCTTGCCGGGGCCAGGTCCTTGCAAGAGGGCCGCCTTGCCCGCCCGGGCCCCCCTGCGATAGCGCCGGCTTGCCGGCCCGGTATGGACAAGCTAAAGCCCGCGCACGGCCGTGGGCCGGCCGGCGGGCCGTCCGGCGGGCGTGGTGGAATGGCAGACACGCCAGATTTAGGTTCTGGTGGCGCAAGCCGTGGGGGTTCGAGTCCCCCCGCCCGCACCACGCGGGGGCAGGCCGCCGGACGACGACACAGCATTCACTGGAGAGTTCCGAAGCCGATGCAGGTCACCGAGACGCTCGCCGAAGGGCTGAAGCGCGCCTACACCGTCGTGGTCCCCGGCACGGAGGTGGAAAGCCGCCGCGCTGCCCGCTTCGCCGATCTCGGCAAGACCGTGCGCCTGCCAGGCTTCCGTCCCGGCAAGGTGCCGTTGCCGGTGCTGCGGCAGCGCTACGGTACCGCCGTCACCGCCGAAGTCATCGAGCAGACGGTGTCGGATTCGACCCGCCAGGTCCTGACCGATCGCGGCCTGCGACCGGCGCTGCAACCGCAGATCGACCTCGTCGACGCGGAGTCCGTGCAGACGCGCGCCTTCCCCGATCAGGACCTCACGTTCACGGTCGCGCTCGAAGTGCTGCCCGAGATCGCGCTGCCCGATTTCGCCGCCATCGCGCTCACCCGCCTCAAGGCCGAGGTGACGGACGAGGCGGTGGCGAAGGCGCTCGCCAACCTCGCCGAGCGCAACCGCACCCTGGTCGACCTCACGCCCGAGGAGCTGGGCGACCGCGGCGCGGCGAAGGGGGAAGTGGTGAAGCTCGACTACACCGGGCGGATCGACGGCACCGCCTTCCCCGGCGGCACCGCGACCGACGCCGATGTGGAAGTGGGCGGAGCCGGCTTCATCGAAGGCTTCGCCGAACAGATCGAGGGCCTGCGCCCGGGCGAGACCCGCACGATCACGGTGCGGTTCCCCGATCCGTACGGCGCCCCCGAGCTCGCCGGCAAGGAGGCGCAGTTCGAGCTCACCGCCAAGGCGATCCGCCGTTCGGACGTCCCCGCGGTCGACGACGAGCTGGCGAAGCGGCTGAGCTTCGAGACACTGGACGAGCTCAAGGACCTGATCCGCACCCAGTTGCAGCGCGAATACGACCAGCTCGGCCGGATGCGGCTCAAGCGGGAGCTGCTCGACCAGTTGAACGACCTTGCTGCCTTCCCCGCGCCCGAAGGGCTGGTGGAGGCGGAGTTCGGCCAGATCTGGGCCCGGCTCGACGCCGACCGCCAGGCCGGCCGGCTGGACAGCGAGGACCAGGCCAAGGACGAGGAGACGCTGCGGCGCGAGTACCGCGCCATCGCCGACCGCCGGGTGCGGCTCGGGCTGCTGCTCGCCGAGGCGGGGCGCACGCACAACATCACCGTGGCGGCGGATGAAATGACCCGCGCGGTGCGGGCCGAGGCGGGGCGCTATCCCGGCCAGGAAGCCCAGGTGTTCGAGTTCTTCCGCAAGAACCCGCAGGCCGCCGAGACCCTGCGCGGCCCCTTGTTCGAGGACAAGGTGATCGATTTCGTGCTGGAGCTGGCGCAGATCACCGACCGTCCGGTCACCCCGGAAGCCTTGGCCGAGGAGCCGGACGCCGCTGCGACCGCGGCCCCGGCAGCGGCGGCCCCGGAAGCGACGGCGGCACCGGCGACGGCGGCTGCCGATACCCCGCCGGCTGCCGACACGGCATCGGCCGACTGAGCCCGGCGCCCACGGGCGCCGAAGATAGGGACCACTCCGGCCGGCTTTCACAACGGCCGGCGGCTCCCTATCTTCACGTTCGGTCGATCAGTCCGTCCGAATCTCCTCGCTCATCCCGTCAGGCCGCGAAGGTGTCCATCACATGAGGGATCCCGATCCCATTCAGACCTACGTCAACACCCTGGTCCCGATGGTGGTCGAACAGACCGCCCGGGGCGAGCGGGCGTTCGACATCTACTCCCGCCTGCTCAAGGAACGGATCGTGTTCCTGACCGGGGCCGTGTTCGACGAGGTCAGCAGCCTCGTGTGCGCGCAGCTGCTGTTCCTCGAATCGGAAAACCCGAGCAAGGACATCTCGTTCTATATCAACAGCCCGGGCGGGGTCGTCTCCGCCGGGCTCGCGATCTACGACACCATGCAGTACATCCGCAGCCCGGTGAGCACGGTGTGCATCGGCATGGCCGCCTCGATGGGCAGCCTTCTGCTGACGGCCGGCGCCAAGGGCAAGCGGTACGCGCTGCCGAACGCGCGCATCATGGTGCACCAGCCGTCCGGCGGCGCGCAGGGCCAGGCGACCGACATCGAGATCCAGGCGCGCGAGATCCTGTCGCTCCGCAAGCGCCTGAACGAGATCTACGTCCGCCATACCGGCCAGCCGATCGAGGCGATCGAACGCAAGCTGGAGCGCGACAGCTACATGTCGGCCGAGGAAGCGCGCGATTTCGGCCTGGTCGACCAGGTGGTCGACAGCCGCCCGCTGCCGCCCGAGGACGCGTCGAAATCCTGAAACCGCACCCTGCATCCCCCGCCTCTGTCCCCCTTCCCGGGGGAATACCCAGGGGAAATACCCAGGGGGGATGCAGGTCCGGTGCGCACGCGGCGCAGCCTTGTGCCCGGGGGGATGCGGCACAATTTTTGCTTCCCTCGATGTCCGTCCGTGATCGGCCGGGCGGCGGGAGACCGCCGTCCGCGCTGCCCCGCCGGCGCTATCCCGCCGTTTACCCCGGCGGCCCATCCTGCCGACGGGGCCGGCGAAAGCTGCCGGTGTTTCTTCCCGCCTCCCCGGAGCCAGGCCGGTCCTTGTCCGGCTCGCCCGAGGGGGGTTAGACTGAGATTTGGTCCCAGCCCAAGGGGACAGGAGTGCGCATGAGCAAGCCCGGCGAGTCCAAGAATACCCTCTACTGCTCCTTCTGCGGGAAGTCCCAGCACGAGGTCCGCAAGCTCATCGCCGGCCCGACCGTGTTCATCTGCGACGAATGCGTCGAGTTGTGCATGGATATCATCCGGGAAGAGCACAAGACCCACCTGGTCAAGTCGCGCGACGGGGTGCCGACCCCGCGCGAGATCTGCAAGGTGCTGGACGACTACGTGATCGGCCAGGAACACGCCAAGAAGGTCCTGAGCGTCGCGGTGCACAACCACTACAAGCGCCTCGCGCACGGGCAGAAGAACAACGACATCGAGATCGCGAAGTCGAACATCCTGCTGCTCGGCCCGACCGGATCGGGCAAGACCCTGCTGGCGCAGACGCTCGCCCGCATCCTGGATGTCCCCTTCACCATGGCGGACGCGACCACCCTGACCGAAGCCGGCTACGTCGGCGAGGATGTGGAGAACATCATCCTCAAGCTGCTGCAATCGGCCGATTACAACGTCGAACGGGCGCAGCGCGGCATCGTCTATATCGACGAGGTCGACAAGATCAGCCGCAAATCCGACAACCCGTCGATCACGCGCGACGTGTCCGGGGAAGGCGTGCAGCAGGCGCTGCTGAAGATCATGGAAGGCACGGTCGCCTCCGTCCCGCCGCAGGGCGGGCGCAAGCATCCGCAGCAGGAATTCCTGCAGGTCGATACCACCAACATCCTGTTCGTCTGCGGCGGGGCGTTCTCGGGGCTCGAGAAGATCATCGGCGCCCGCGGCAAGGGGGCCGGGATCGGCTTCGGCTCGGAGGTGCGTGCCCCGGAAGACCGCCGGACGGGCGAAATCCTGCGCGAGGTGGAGCCGGAAGACCTGCTGAAATTCGGCCTGATCCCGGAGTTCATCGGCCGCCTGCCGGTTGTCGCGACTCTGGAGGATCTGGACGAGAAAGCGCTGGTCGAAATCCTGACCAAGCCCAAGAACGCCCTGGTCAAGCAATACGGCCGGCTGTTCGAGATGGAAGGCGTGAAGCTCTCGTTCACCGATGACGCGCTACGTTCGGTGGCGACGCGGGCGATCGCCCGGCGCACCGGGGCGCGCGGCCTGCGTTCGATCATGGAGCAGATCCTGCTCGGCACGATGTTCGACCTGCCGGGGCTCGATGGCGTGGAGGAAGTCGTCATCAACCGCGAAGTCGCCGAATCCCGCGCCAACCCGCTGTTCCTCTACGGCAAGGAGCGGGCCGAGGGTGGGGCCTGAGCATTTGCGAAAGCCCTTGCAAGAGAATGTCCGCCCGCCGCGATCGCCGGAGACCCCGCAGGATCGCGGCGCCCGCGGGATCACGGCGTACGTCCGATTGCGTTCCACGCTCTGAGCGGCAGGCCCTCCTGCCTCCCGGCACAAGACCTTGCACCGGCGGCGCCGCCGCCGATATCGACTGAAGACGGGGGCACCACCCGTCCCAGGGTGTGTTCCGTGCCGAATGCGGGCGGAGGGCACCGTGACTGTCCATAAGGAGGTCCACCATGACTGAATCCGATCGGCCCGGCCCGGAACGGCCCGCCCAGGTTCCCCCCGTTGCGGCGCCCACTGTCGCTGACACCCTTCCTGTGTTGCCGCTGCGCGACATCGTCGTGTTTCCGCACATGATCGTGCCGCTGTTCGTCGGGCGGGAGAAATCCGTCCGCGCGCTGGAAGCGGTGATGAAGGAGGACAAGCAGATCCTCCTGGTGGCGCAGAAGAACGCCGCACAGGACGATCCCTCGTCCGACGACATCTACCGGGTGGGCACCGTGTCCACCATTCTGCAACTTCTGAAACTGCCCGACGGCACCGTGAAGGTGCTGGTGGAAGGCGGCCGGCGCGCGCGCATTACCGGCTTCCAGGAGACCTCCACCTATTTCGAGGCGATGGTCACCCCGATGGAGGATGCCGGCGCCGGCGGCAAGGAGCTGGAAGCGCTCGGCCGCACCGTGGTTTCCCAGTTCGAGCAATACATCAAGCTCAACAAGAAGATCGCGCCCGAAGTCCTGGTCAGCCTCAACCAGATCGAGGACCCGAGCAAGCTCGCCGACACGGTCGCCGCGCACCTCAACCTGAAGATCTCGGAAAAGCAGGAGGTGCTGGAAACCGCCAAGATCAACGAGCGGCTGGAACGCGTCTTCGCCCATATGGAATCCGAGATCGGCGTCCTGCAGGTGGAAAAGCGCATCCGCAACCGCGTGAAGCGGCAGATGGAGAAGACCCAGCGCGAGTACTACCTGAACGAGCAGCTGAAGGCGATCCAGAAGGAACTCGGCGAGGGCGAGGACGGCAAGGACGAAACCGCCGAACTGGAAGCCCGCATCAAGAAGACCCGCTTCACCAAGGAAGCGCGCGAGAAGGCGCTGGCCGAGCTGCGCAAGCTCAAGACCATGAGCCCCATGAGCGCGGAATCCACGGTCGTGCGCAACTACCTCGACTGGATGCTGTCGATCCCTTGGAAGAAGCGCAGCAAGATCCGCAACGACGTGATCGAGGCGGAGAAGGTGCTGGAAGCCGACCACTACGGCCTGGAAAAGGTCAAGGAGCGGATCATCGAGTACCTGGCCGTGCAGGCGCGCAGCCCGAAGGTGCGCGGCCCGATCCTGTGCCTGGTCGGCCCGCCCGGCGTCGGCAAGACCTCGCTCGGCAAGTCGATCGCACGCGCCACGGGGCGGAACTTCGTGCGCATGTCGTTGGGCGGCGTGCGCGACGAGGCGGAGATCCGCGGCCACCGGCGCACCTATATCGGCTCGATGCCCGGCAAGGTGATCCAGGGCATGAAGAAGG
>JABBNW010000195.1 GCA_019352115.1 Pseudomonadota bacterium | reverse complement strand
CATGTTGACCTTGATCTTGTGCATCGGCACGTGGCCGGGGCCTTCGATCATCACCTGGCAGCCCTTGTCCCAGGCGATCTTGGTGAGCTCGCCGAGGGTTTCGAGCTCGGCGAACTGCGCGCGGTCGTTGGCATCCGCGATCGAGCCGGGGCGCAAGCCGTCGCCGAGGCTGAACGAGACATCGTACTTCCGCATGATGTCGCAGATCTCGTCGAAGCGTTCGTAGAGGAAGCTTTCCTTGTGGTGCGACAGGCACCAGCGCGCCATGATCGACCCGCCGCGCGAGACGATGCCGGTGGTGCGCGTCGCCGTCAGCGGCACGTAGGCGAGGCGGACGCCGGCGTGGATGGTGAAATAGTCCACGCCCTGCTCGGCCTGTTCGATCAGGGTGTCCTTGAACACCTCCCAGGTGAGTTTGTCGGGTTCGCCGCCGACTTTCTCCAGCGCCTGGTAGATCGGCACGGTGCCGATCGGCACCGGGGAATTGCGCATGATCCAGCCGCGGATGTTGTGGATGTTGCGCCCGGTGGAGAGGTCCATCACCGTGTCGCCGCCCCAGCGGATGGCCCAGACGAGCTTTTCCACTTCCTCGGCGGCGCCGGAGGTGACGGCGGAGTTGCCGATGTTGGCGTTGATCTTCACCAGGAAGTTGCGGCCGATGATGACCGGTTCGAGTTCCGGGTGGTTGATGTTGGCGGGGATGATGGCCCGGCCGCGGGCGATTTCGTCGCGGACGAATTCGGGCGTGATGAAGTCGGGGATGGCGGCGCCGAAATCCTCCCCGTCCGCGCGGCGTTCGGCGGCACCGGCGAGGGCGGCGGCGCGGCCGAGGTTCTCGCGGTGGGCGACGTAGATCATTTCTTCTGTGATGATCCCGGCGCGGGCGAATTCGTATTGGGTGACCGGCTGGCCGGGGCGGCCGGCGTAGACCTGGTGGACGGCGGGGCAGGGGGCGAGCAGGTGCTCGGCGCCGATGTTGCCGTTGTCCTCGGGGCGCACGTCGCGGGGCGGGACGGTGGCGAAGCCGCGCGCGGCGATCCAACTGCTGCGGATCGGCGCGAGGCCGGCGGCGAGGTCGATCGTTGCGTCCGTATCGGTGAACGGGCCGGAGGTGTCGTAGGCGCGGTAGGGTTCCTCGCGCGCCGAGGGATCGAGCGCGATTTCGCGGAACGGCACCCGGATGTCCGGCCGGCCCTCGGGCGAGGTGTAGATTTTGCGCGAACCGGCGATCGGGCCGGTGGTGACGCTATCGGGGCGGGCGGCGGACTTGGACTGGACCGTCATGGACGTCTCCTCATGGCGATCCGGGAAGCGGTGGGGGTGGTGAAGCTGGTGCCCGTCCCTCCGCCGGCATGACCCGGATCAGGTGCAAGGGTCACCGGCGCCGGCGCTTGCGCGCCCCTGCCGGACTCTCAGCCCCTGGATCGGCGGGACCCCCCTCGGTGGTCGAGGAGGATGGGGCGGCGGGGGGCGGCTGTCAAATGCGGTCTTACGGCACCCGGCGTCGGTTCAAATAGCGTTCTTTGGGCTGCATTCGTATCTTCGTCGTGCGTTGCTCGCGCGACGCGCCATGGAGGTGGAGCGGGGGAAATCCGGGTCGTCTTCGGTCACGACCAGGACCCGCGACGGCGGCCGGCCGGACCGTCGCGGTTGCGCATGAAAGCAAACCCGTCGGCCGCACCGTCAGGCTGCCGCCGGCCGGTCGGCGTCCTCGGTCGCCGCGCGCACCACCTGGACGATGCGCCGGCTCAGCTCCGCGATCCCGGTGGCGACGTCCAACGAAGCCGTCTTCACCTGTGCGGCGTGGCGGCCATTCTCGCCGGCCTCGCGCGACACGGCGGCGATCCGGGTCGAGACCTCCTGCGCCGCCCCGCCGGTTTCCGCGACGTTGCGCGCGATCTCCTGGGTGGCCGCCGCCTGCTGCTCCACCGCCGCGGCGATGGCGGCCGAGATACGGGCCACGTCCTCGATCGTGTGGCCGATTTCGCCGACCGCGGTGACCGCCGCGGTGGTGGCGGTCTGGATCTCGGCCACCTGGCGGGCGATGTCCTCGGTGGAGCGGGTGGTCTGCGTGGCCAGTCCCTTCACCTCGGCGGCCACCACGGCGAACCCCTTGCCGGCCTCGCCGGCACGGGCGGCCTCGATCGTCGCGTTCAGGGCCAGCAGGTTGGTCTGCCCGGCGACGTCGCCGATCAGGCGAACCACGTCGCCGATCCGTTCAGCCGCCGCCGACAGCGCCTGGATGCGGCTTTGTGCGTGCGCCCCGCCCTCCACCGCGCGCTTGGTGATCGCATTTGCCTGGTTCACCTGGCCGGAGATTTCGCGGATCGAGGCGGCCAATTCCTCGCTCGCCGCGCCAACCGCCTGCGCGGTCGCCAATGCCTGGTGCGCCGCGCCGGCGACGCTGTCGGCGTCGGCGCCGACCCGCTCGGCCGATGCGGCCATACGGTCAGCATCCGCGGCCATCGCGCTCGTGCGTGCGGTCACATGGTCCAGGCTCTGCCGGGTCTCCTGCTCGACCGTCTCGGCCATCGCCGCCACGGCGGCGCGGCGCTGCCGGTCGGCCTCGGTGGCGGCGAGGGCCTGCGCCTGCTCCAGCCGATGCCGTTCCTGCGCGTTGGCCTGGAACACATGCAGCGCGGCGGCCATGGCGCCGATCTCGTCGCCGCGCGCCGCAGCCGGGATGGCAACGGTATCGTCTCCCTCGGCCAGGGCGTGCATCGCGGCGGTCATGCGGGTGAGTGGACCGGTCACGCCGGCAAGCACGGTCCAGAGTGCCAGCGCGCAGACCAGCAGGCCGAACACCGCCAGCCCGGCAATCACATGCCCAAGCGTGGCGGACAGCTGGCGGGTCGCCGTCACCTGCGCCAACTCGGCGCCGGTGCCGTCGTCGAGCAAGGTCCGCACCTGCGCCGCCAGCCCGTCCATCTGGCGGAACAACCGATCCGCCAGCGGGTCGAACGTCTTCATCTGCACGTTGCCCGCCGCCGTTCCCTGGTCGATGTAGACATGCGCCATCGAGACACCGAGGTCGTGATAGCGGTGGAACGTCGCCGCTACGCCATCGAGCGCCGTGCGCATCCGCGCCAGACGCGCCCGGTCGCCCTGCCGTTCCAGCCGATCCAGCAATTGGCGAATGGTCTGCTCCTGCACTGCAAAATCGCGCGTGAAGTGCTCGGCGTCGGCGAAGCTCCGCCGATCGTGCGTGGCCGATGCGTCGGTGAGGAACTGCTGCACCTGGATGATATCCACCTGGATCGCGCCGATCGCGCGCAGCAGCGGCACCAGCGCGGAGCCGATCGTCTCCGAGCGCAGTTGGATGCTGCGGATATCGGACTGCTCGCGCAGCCCCACGCCGAGCGTGCTGGCGGAGATGACGAGCAGGGTGACGGCAAATGCGGCCACCACGCCGATCAGCTTGGCACGCAAGCTGGCGCGGGCGGAGCGGCGGAGGGGCGGGATCGGTCCGGTGGTTTCGGTCATGGCGCAGCCTCGTTCCTGGCCGGTCGCCGATCGATCGGTCGCAGCGAGGGCTAGTCCCGGAAAGTTATCGATTGCCTAACGCCACGGCGCCGCCGGTTTGGAGATTGCTGCGTGAAATCGAAGTTGCGAAAGGATGTGCGTGGCAGCCGTGCGACCGCTCGCCGGCAATGTGTCGCGCCGCACGGCGCCTTTGGGTCGCGGGCGGAGGTGCGACCCAGGACGCAATCCGCTCTGAACTACACGGGCGCCGTGCGGGGCGCAGGCTCAGCCTGCAATTGCCGCAATCCGGGCGAGTGCCTCCTCCCGCCCGAGTGCGGCCAGGGTCGCGTCGATCCCCGGGCTGGTCGTGCTGCCGGTCAGCGCCGCGCGCAGCGGCTGCGCCACCTGGCCGAGCTTGCGCCCACTGGCCTCGGCGAAGGCTCGCAGCGCCGCGTCCAGCGCGGCGGCGGAGAAATCCGTCGCCGCCAGCGCCGGCGCCAGCTCCCGCAGCATGATCCGCGCCTCCGGGGTCAGCGCCGCGGCGGCCTTCGGCTCCATCGGCAGCGGCACGGTGCGGGCCAGGAAGGCGGCCGAGTCCGCCAGTTCCACCAACGTCTTCGCGCGCTCCTTCAGTCCCGGCATCAGCGCCCGGATGCGCCCCGCCGCGATGGACCCGAGCGCCAGGTCGCCGCGCCGCGCCAGCCGCTCCTGCACGTCATGCGCCAGCCGGTCGTCGTCGGCCGCGCGCAGATAGATGCCGTTCAGATGGGTCAGTTTGGCGTAGTCCATGCGCGACGCGGCGCGGCCGACGCCGGCGAGATCGAACAGGCCGATCGCCGCGTCCCGTCCGATCACCTCCGTATCGCCATGCCCCCAGCCGAGGCGCAGCAGGTAGTTGCACACTGCTTCGGGCAGGTAGCCCTGCTCGCGGAATTCCAGCACCGAAACGGCGCCGTGGCGCTTCGACAGCTTGGCCCCGTCGGCGCCGTGGATCAGCGGGATATGCGCGAAGCGCGGCGGTGCCCAGCCCATCGCCTGGTAGATCTGCACCTGGCGGAACGTGTTGGTCAGGTGGTCGTCGCCGCGGATCACATGGGTGATCGCCATGTCGTGGTCGTCCACCACGACGGCGTGCAGGTAGGTGGGCGTGCCGTCGCTGCGCAGGATGATCATGTCATCCATCTCGGCGTTGGCGACCCGCACCGGACCCTGCACGAGGTCGTCCACCACCGTCTCGCCCGTGCGTGGCGCCTTCAGGCGGATCGCGGGGGCGACGCCGGGCGGGGCCTCGGCCGGATCGCGGTCGCGCCAGCGCCCGTCGTAGCGGGGCGGGCGGCCGGCGGCGACGGCTGCCTCCCGCATCGCCGTCAGCTCCTGCGGGGTGCAGAAGCAGCGGTAGGCGTGGCCGCTTGCCAGCAGCGCGTGCGCGACCTCGACATGGCGCGCGACGCGGGTGGACTGGAACACCGGCGGCGCGTCGGGCGCGAGGCCGAGCCAGGCGAGCCCGTCCAGGATCACCTGCGTCGCTGCCTCCGTGCTGCGGGCGCGGTCGGTGTCTTCGACCCGCAGCAGGTATTCGCCGCCGTGGTGGCGGCTGAACAGGTAGTTGAACAGCGCGGTGCGGGCGCCGCCGATGTGCAGCAGGCCGGTGGGGCTGGGGGCGAAGCGGGTGCGGACGGTCATCTGGTTCTCCGGTGCCGGCGCATAGACGCCCCCCGGCGGAAGGGCAACCGCCGGGCGGGTGAACCGGAAGCAGCCGCGGACGGCGGCACCTTCCCTGCCATGAATCCGCCACCCTTCCCCCTCTCCACCCGCGCTTTCGGGGGGAGAGGGGGAACGGTGGCGGGGCCAGCGCCCCCATACCCCACCTCGTGCCGCTCGCCCCCCTCTCCCCGACCCTCTCCCCCCGCAAGCGCGGGTGGAGAGGGGGAAGGGCGGCGACGACGGTTTCATCCCTCGGGCGCATCGGCCGCTCGATGCCGGGCGTCTCTCCCAACTGGGGGAGAAGTCGGTTCGCTGAGCGAACTGGGTGAGGGTGTCGTGCCGCGCGCCACCCGCGTTAATCGTTCCGTAGTCTAAGACGGCCAGGCTGGAGCCATGACCTTGGCACTGGCCTGGCCGCGTCCGGCGGCGGCGACCCGCGCTCGTCCGGCGGTGCGCGCACACCGGGTTGTGGTGCTGGCCGTCTGGCTTGGGCTCGCCGCGACGGCCGGGGCGCTGGCAGCGGTGCTGCTTGGTCCCGCGGGCGACTACGACCTGCGCAACTATCACCTGTATGACGGGTTCGCACTGCTGCAGGGGCGGGTCGGGGTCGATCTCGCGGCGGCGCAGTTGCAGAGTTTCTACGCCCCGGGCCTCGATCTTCTGTACGCCGCGCTGCTCGCGGCGCTGAACCGCCATCCGGCGGCACTCGGCGCGGTGCTGGGGCTGCCGCAGGGGCTCGCCGGGTTCCTGACCTGGTGCCTGGCCCGGCGCCTGCTGCCCCCGGCGACGCCGGGCCGGTCGTCGATTGCGGCCGCGGCGGCGCTGATCGGGGTCACCGGAGCCGCCGGCGGGTCGACCTTCGCCGGGCCGATGAGCGAGATGCTGCCGGCCTGCTGCCTGCTTGGCGCGATCCTGCTGCTCGGCACGCCGCTGTCGCGCCGGGCGCGCGCCGCCGCCGGGCTGCTGGCCGGGCTCGCGGTGGGCCTGAAGCTCACGGCGGCGCCCTTCGCAGTGGGGCTCGCGGTGGCGGCGGCGCTGACCGGCGGCGGGGGGCGACGCGGCGCGGCGGCGTTCGGAGGGTTCGCCGGCGCGGCGGCGGCCGGGGCGGCGCTGGCCGGCGGGGCGTGGTGGGGCTGGCTCTCCGCGCGCTACGGCGACCCGGTGTTTCCCTATTTCAACGAGGTCTTCCATTCCGCCTGGGCCGCACCGATCGCCGACACTGACACGCGCTTCCTGCCGCGCGATGTCTGGCAGGCGGTGGCCTATCCGCTGTTCTGGGCGGCCCGACCTTGCACTCTGGTCAGCGAGTTGCCGGTGCGCGACCCGCGCATCGCCCTCGGGTGGGTCGCGGCGCTGGTCGTGGCGGGCCGCGCGCTGTGGCGGCGGCGGGCGGCGCCGGCGGTGGTGGCGGTGCTGGCGGTCTGGGTGGTGGGATACGGGCTGTGGGAAGCCGCGTTCTCCATCCTGCGCTACCTGGTGCCGCTGGAATTGCTGACTGGCCCGCTGCTGGTCGCCGTGTCGGCGCCGGTCCTGGCACGCGCGCGCTCGGCGCTTGTGGTGCCCGCGGCCTGGGCGCTGGCGGCGGGGCTGATCGCGGTGACGGTGTATCCCGATTGGGGCCATGCGCCGCCGGGGCCGGAGGCGGTGGCGGTGCGCCCGCCGGCCTTCCCGGCGGGCAGCCTGGTGGTGCTGCTCGATCCGTCCCCGATGGCCTATGTGGCGGCCTTCGCGCCGGTGTCCGTGCGGTTCGTGGGCGCGGACAACAACCTGGTGCGTCCGGGCGCGCCGGATCTGATGGCGCGCGCGGTGGCGGCAGCGATCGCGGCGCAGGCCGGGCCTTTGTGGGGGTTGGAGGCGCCGGCGGAAAGCCCCGGCGCGGCCGACGTCACCTTGCGCGCCTATGGGCTGGCGCGCGCGCCGGGCTGCGTGCGGGTGCGGTCGAACCTGGACGCGGATGCGATCCTGGCTTGTCCGCTGCGGCGGCTCGGGCGAACGCCGGCGCCGCGCGCTGTGCGTACCGCCCCCGCTCGTCCGGCAGCATCACATGCGGCGTCCGGCCGACGTTGAAAGACGGAACGACGTCGTCGAACCCGGCCGCTTCCACCCGTGTTCCCGCACCCGGACGGAATGAAAGCTGCTCTGCCCGGCCCAGATCGTCCCCGTGCTACACCGCGCCCGCGGCACGCAACGCCCCGATCGCGTCGGCATCGAGCGAAAGCCAGTCCGCCAGCACCGCGTCGGTATCCGCGCCCAGCCCGGGCGAGGCCGCCACGCGCGGGGCGCTGCCATCGATCCGCACCGGCCAGGCCGGCATCGTGAACGGCGCCTGGCCGGGGCGCTGCACGGTCTGCATGATGCCGCGCGCGGCGAAGCTCGGTTCGTTCTGCAATTCCATCGTGTCCAGCACCGCGCCGGCGGGCACGCCGACCCCGCCGACCAGCGCCATCGCCTCGTGCTTGGTGCGACGGCGGGTCCAGTCGGCGATCAGCGCATCGACCTCGGGTTCGCGCGCGACCCGATCGGCCGGCGTCGCGTAGCGCGCATCGCCGATCAGGTCTTCCCGTCCGATCAGGGTCAGCAGCCGGGTCCAGTGTTCGGGGTTGGCGCGGCTGGTCATGATATAGACGTAATCATTGGGGCCGCCGGGCTGGCACGGATACAACCCGAGCGGCGCGTTGGTCACGCCCGGAACCTTCGCGCCGCCGCGCGCCGCGGGCTTGCCGGTGCGCGCCTGGGTGGCGAAATTGGTGCGCATGTAGTGCAGCATCGCATCCTGCATCGCCACTTCCAGCCGTCGTCCCTGCCCGGTCTGCTGGCGGCGGAACAACGCACTCGCGATGGTGACGGCCATCAGCATTCCGGTCCCGGTATCGCCGAGCGACAGGCCCGGTTTCAGCGGCGGACCGTCGGGTTCGCCGGTCACGCTCATGGTGCCGCCGCAGGCCTGCGCGATCATGTCGAAAGCAAGATTGGATTCGTACGGGCTGCCCTCGCCGAAACCCTTGATCTGGCAATAGATCAGGCGCGGATTGAGCGCGTGTGCCACGTCCCAGCCGAGGCCGAGCCGCTCGATCGTGCCGGGCGCAAAATTCTCCACGCAGACATCGGCGCGCCCGAGCAAATCCTTCACCAGGGCCAGTCCGCGCGGCGATTTCAGATTGACCGTCAGCGACTTCTTGTTGGCGTTGAAGACGTGGAAATACCACGGGTCGTCGTCCGGCTGGCCGGGACGCAGGCGCCGGCCGGGATCGCCCGCGCGTGGATTCTCGATCTTGACAACCTCGGCGCCGAGCCAGGCGAGGGCTTCGGTGCAGGACGGTCCCGCCTCGAACTGGGTGAAATCGACGATCCGGATGCCGGCGAGCAGGCCGTCGGTTGCGTCCGTGACGGGAGCGTCCATCGGGGAGTCCTCCGCGGGATGGCCCGGTAGGCTCCGGGCGCCGGGGACGAAGGCTGCCACAGCGGGGGCGGCGCGGCTACCGAGGGGCGG
>JABBNW010000194.1 GCA_019352115.1 Pseudomonadota bacterium | reverse complement strand
CGCCCGCCCGCACACGCCACCCCCCACACGCGAGGAACCCAAAAGAAGGGGTCCAGGGGACTAGTTCCCTGGCGGGGTCCAGGGGCAGAGCCCCTGGCCTTGCTTCCTGCGCGCCATGCCCCCCGCTGCCCGGCATCACTCGACGATCCGGCGGGGGTCGAAGGCGGCGCGGACGGCTTCGCCGATGAAGACGAGGAGGGTGAGGAGGCCGCCGAGGACGAAGAAGGCGGTGAAGCCGAGCCAGGGGGCTTGGAGGTTATTTCTGCCTTGGGAGACGAGTTCGCCGAGGGAGGCTGCGCCGGGGGGGAGGCCGAAGCCGAGGAAGTCGAGGCTGGCGAGGACGGTGACGGAGCCGGAGAGGATGAACGGGAGGTAGGTGAGGGTGGCGATGGTTGCGTTCGGCAGGATGTGGCGGAGCATCAGCATCGGGTCCGACACGCCGAGGGCGCGGGCGGCGCGGACGTATTCCAGCCCGCGGCCGCGCAGGAATTCCGCGCGCACGACGCCGGTGAGTGTCATCCACGAGAACATCAGCAGGAACCCGAGCAGCACCCAGAACCCAGGGGTGATGATGCTGCCGAGGATCAGCAGCAGGTAGAGTTGTGGCATGCCGCTCCAGATTTCGGTGAAGCGCTGTCCCAGCAGGTCGGTCAGTCCGCCGTAGAACCCTTGCAGCGCGCCGGCGGCGACGCCGATCATGGAGGAAACGGCGGTCAGCACGAAGCCGAACAGCACCGAGGTTCGGAAGCCGTAGATCACGCGGGCGAGCACGTCGCGCGCCTCGTCGTCGGTGCCGAGCGGGTGTTTCCAGGACGGCGGTGCGGGGGAGGGTTGGCCGACGTCCTTGGCGATGGTGTCGTAGCAGTACGGGATGGCGGGCCAGATCATCCAGCCATGCGCGCGGATCGCCCGTTGGACGGCGGGCATCGTGTAGTCGGCTTCGGTGGGCAGGAAGCTCCGGCCGAACGTGTTTTCCGGATAGTCGTGCAGCACCGGGACGTACCAGTGGCCGTCGTAGTGCACCAGCAGCGGCCGGTCGTTGGCGATGAATTCGGCGAACAGGCTGAGCGTGAACAGCACCAGGAAGACCCAGAACGCCATGTAGCCGCGCCGGTGCGCGCGGAAGGCGGCGAGGCGGCGGCGGGTGAGGGGGGACAGTCTCATCGCCGCGCCGTGAAATCGATCCTGGGATCGACGATGGTGTAGAGCAGGTCGCCCACGATCTGCATCACGAGGCCGATCAGGGTAAAGATGTACAACGTACCGAACATCACCGGGTAGTCGCGCTGGATGGCGGCCTGGAAGCCGAGTTCGCCCAATCCGTTCAGGGAGAACACGATTTCCACCAGCAACTGGCTGCTGAACAGGATGCTGATGAAGGCTTGCGGGAAGCCGGCGACCAGCAGCAGGCTGGCGTTGCGGAAGACGTGGCCGTACAGCACGCGGCGTTCGCTGGCGCCCTTGGCGCGCGCGGTGACGGTGTACTGCTTGCGGATTTCCTCGAGGAAGCTGTTTTTCGTCAGCAACGTCAGGCTGGCGAAGCCGCCGGCGGTGACCGAGGCGATCGGCAGCACGAGGTGCCAGGCGTAATCGGCGAACCGGGCGGGCCAGGGCCAGGCGGATGCGCCGGTGCTGGCGAGACCGCGCAGTGGGAACAGGTGCCAGTAGCTGCCGCCGGCGAACAGCACGATCAGCAGGATGGCGAACAGGAAGCTCGGGATGGCGTAGCCCACCAGGATGATGCCGGAGCTTGCGGTATCGAAGCGCGATCCGTCGCGCACGGCCTTGCGGATGCCGAGCGGGATGGAGATCGCGTAGATCAGCAGGGTGGACCACAGCCCGAGCGAGAGCGAGACCGGCAGCCGCTCCTCGATCAGCGCCAGCACGGTCTGGCCGCGGAAGAAGCTGCGGCCGAAGTCGAAGCGCAGGTAGCCGCCGACCATGTCGAGGAAGCGGGTGAGCGGCGGCTTGTCGAAGCCGAACATCTTGCGGATCTGCGCGAGCATGTGCGGGTCCATCCCGCTGGCGCCGCGGTAGGCGCCGGGTTGGCCGAGGCCGCCGCCCATGTCCGACGAGGCGCCCGACAGCACCGACATCGTGCCCTGGCCGCGCAATTCGGCGATTGCCTGTTCCACCGGGCCGCCGGGGGCGAGCTGCACGACGGCGAAATTGATGGCGATGATGCCGAACAGGGTCGGGATCACCAGCAGCAGGCGGCGCAGCAGGTAGGATCCCATGTCCCGTGTGTCCCTATCCGCCGGCGCGCCGGGCCGCGTCGGTACGCGCGGCGAGGGTGGGGTCGACCCACCAGGTATCGAAGTCGAATCCGTCGCGGATCGGCACGGACGGGTGGCCGAAGCGGTTCCAGTAAGCGATGTGGAATTCGCGCGAGCTCCATTGCGGCACCAGGTACCAGCCCCACAGCAGCACGCGGTCGAGCGCGCGCGCCGCGGTGCGCAGGCTGGGCCGGTCGGGGGCGGTCAGCACGTCGTGGATCAGCGCGGTCACGGCTGGGTTGCACACGCCTGGCAGGTTCATGCTGCCGATCGATCGGGCGGCGGCGCAGGACCAGTATTCCTCGATCTCGCTGCCGGGGATGTTGCCCTCGCCGTAGACCAGCATGGTCATGTCGAAATCGAAGTGGTCCGTGAGGTGTTCGTATTGGGCCGGATCGACCACCCGCACGTCGACATGGATGCCGAGCTGTTTCAGGGTCTGCGCGTAGGGCAGGGCGATGCGCTCGTAGGACGGATCGGGCAGCAGGATCGAGAAGTGCATCTGCTTGCCGTGCGCATCGACCAGCTGCATGTGTCGCACCCGCCAGCCGGCGCGTTCCAGTAGCGCGAGCGCGCGTTTCAGCTCGGCCATGTCGTCGCCGCGCCCGTCGGTGACGGGCAGGGTGAACCGGCGGTCGAACACCGATTTCGGCAGGACCTTGCGGAACGGGTCGAGCAGCTTCAGCTCCCCGGGGCCGGGCAGGCCGGTCGCGCCGAGGTCGCTGTTGCTGAAATAGCTGAGGATGCGGCTGTATTCGTTGTAGAACAGGTTACGGTTCGCCCATTGGAAGTCGTACGCTACGGCCATCGCCTCCCGGGTCAGCCGGTTGGCGAACACGGCGCGGCGGGTGTTCATCGCCCAGCCCTGCATGCCCGTCGGCAGATGGTGGCGGATGTCGGCCTTGATCACCAGCCCCTGACGCACCGCCGGGAAATCATAGCCGGTGGCCCAGGTTTTCGAGATGTTCTCGGCGCGCAGGTCGACATCCCCGGCCTTGAAGGCTTCCAGTGCGACCGCGGCTTCGCGGTAGTATTCCATGCGCACGGTGTCGAAATTATTGGTCCCGATCGAGGTCGGCAGGTTGCGCGCCCACCAGTGCGGATCGCGGGTGAAGGTGACGCTGCGGCCGAGGTCGAAATGGGAGATGACATACGGCCCGGAACCGGGCGGGGCCGCGCGCAGCGGTTGGGTGAAATCGCGGCCCTTGAACCAGAACCGCGGCAGCACCGGCAGTTCGCCCAGGATCAGCGGCAGCGCGCGGTTGGCGTCGGGGCGCAGGTGGAACACGATCCGCCATTTGCCGTCCACCGTCACGCTCTGCACGCCCGAAAGCTGGATGCGGTAGCCGGGGCGCCCATCCTTCCTCAGAGTGCGAAACGTCCAGGCGACGTCGCGGGCGGTGAGCGGATGGCCGTCGGAGAACCGTGCCCGATGGTGCAGGGTGAAGGCGACCCAGCGCCGGTCGGCCGGCATCTCCACGGTTTTGCAGATATGGCAGTAGCCGGTGGCGATCTCGTCGTCGGATGGGGTGAGCAGGCTTTCCCAGACGTGGCCCACGCTGCCGCCGGCGCCGGTGCCGCCGGGCAGGCCGACCCAGGGGCCGACCAGACCCCAGGCGGCGGTGCCGCGCATGATGAACGGGTTGAAGCTGTCGAAGCTGCCGATGGCCGCCAGGGTGACGGTGCCGCCTTTCGGGGCGTGCGGATTGACATAGGGGAAATAGGGGAAGTCGGGCGGCAGCTTGGGCGTGCCGAGCACGGTGATGCCGTCGCTCACGCGCACCGGCGATCCGGCGGCGGCCGGCGGGGTCGCAACGGGCGCAGTGGCAACGGGCGCAGTGGGACCCGCCGGGGCGTCGTTGCCGCGCGCGGCGGCGGGCACGATGAGCACCAGGAGCGCGAGCAGGGCCAGGGCCGACCTCATGGCCCTGTGATGCCCGCTTCGCCCCATGTGTGGAAACTGAAATCGCCGCAAGATGGGAGGGACAGCGGAAGCTTCACCTGCCGGCAAGCCGCGCGACGGCGGCGGCGTGTAAGGTCGGGTCGCCCACCGCCAGCACCCGCCCGTCGCTCCCCGAGTCGTGCGAAGAACCGGCCCGTAGCGCCTGGCCTGTCCAGTCGGTGATGCGCCCGCCGGCGCCTTCGATCACCGGGACCAGCGCGGCCCAGTCCCAGAGTTTCAGATCGGCCTCGGCGATCACGTCGATCTGGCCGAGTGCGAGCAATCCGTAGGCGTAGCAATCCCCGCCCCAGGACACGCGCCGCACGGCGCCCGCCAGCCGGTCCCAGTCCGGGCGGTGCGGCCCCAGCATTTCGGGGCTGGTGGCGGAGAGTTCCGCCTCCGCCAGGCTCGCGCAGGGCCGGGTGCCGGCCGCGCCGCCGAACGGACCGCGGAATCGTGTGGGCTGGCCGGCGAGCCCGACCCAGCGTTCCCCCGTCACCGGCTGGTCGATCACGCCGAGGATCGGCACGCCGTCGTCGAGCAGCGCGATCAGGGTGCCGAACACCGGCCGGCCGGTGATGAAGGCGCGGGTGCCGTCGATCGGGTCGAGCACCCAGCGCAAGCGGGCGTCGGGCCGATCGGTGCCGAATTCCTCGCCGGTGATGCCGTGGTCGGGGCAGCGTTCTGCCAGCACGGCGCGCATCGCCTGCTCGGCGGTGCGGTCGGCGATGGTGACGGGGCTGCGGTCGTGCTTGAGGGTGGCGGGCAGGCGGGCGCGGAAGAACGGGCGGATGACCGCGCCGGCGACGTCGGCCGCGGCCTCGGCGGCCGCGACCCGGGCGTCCATCGGGGACGCTATTTCGCGCCTCCCGCCTTCGGCAGCGGCACCGGGTGGTCCGACAGCGTATCCAGATAGGCGATCACGTCGGCGCGCTGCTGCGGCTGCGGGATGCCCGCGAAGGTCATGTGCGTGCCGGGCGCGTAATGCGCCGGGTCGGTCAGCCAGGTGTCGAGTGCTGCGAAGGTCCAGGGCTTGCCCTTGAACGCCTCGAGCGCGGGGGAGTAGGCGAACCCCGCCTCATGGTCGTGCGGCCCGCCGACCACGCCCCAGAGGTTGGGGCCGATGCCGGGCTTTCCGCCTTTGTCGAGCGTGTGGCACATGGCGCAGACTTCGCTGGCGAACTGCTTGCCCTTGGCCGGGTCCGCCTTCGCCAACCGGACATCGAGCCCGGCATGGGCGGCGGCGGCAGGTGCCGGGGCCGCCGGCGCGGGGGCCGGCGCTGCTGCGGGTGCCGGCGCTGCGGGTGCCGGTGCCGCGGCGGGCGCGGCGGCTGCGGGCGCTGGCGCTGGCGCGGCGGCCTTCGGCAGCGGCACCGGATGCTTGGACAAGGTATCGAGATAGGCGATCACGTCGGCCCGCAACTGCGGCTGCGGAATGCCGGCGAAGGTCATGTGCGTGCCGGGCGCGTATTTCGCCGGATCGGTCAGCCATTTATTCAGGGCGGCGAAGGTCCACGGCTTGCCTTTGAACTTCTCCAACGCCGGCGAGTAGGCGAACCCGGCCTCGTGGTCATGCGGGTCGCCGACGATGCCATACAGGTTGGGGCCGACGATCGGCTTGCCGCCGTCGTTCAGGCTGTGGCAGGCGGCGCAGACGCCGCTCGCGAACTGCTTGCCTTGCGCGACGTTCGCCTTCGCCAGGCGGGCATCGAGCCCGGACGGCGCGCCCCCCGCCGCCGCAGTCTTGGCCGGCGCCGCCGCCGCAGCGGTGACCTTCGGCAGCGGCAACGGGTGATCGGACAGGGTGCGCAGATAGGCGATCACGTCGGCGCGCAGCTTCGCGTCCGGAATGCCCGCGAAGGTCATGTGCGTGCCGGGCGCGTAGGCCGCCGGCTTGTAGAGCCATTTGTTGAGCGCGGCGTAGGTCCAGGGCTTGCCCTTGAACTTCTCCAGCGCGTCCGAATAGGCGAACCCGGCCTCGTGGTCGTGCGGGTCGCCGACGATGCCATACAGGTTGGGCCCGACGATCGGCTTGCCGCCCTTGTTCAGGCTGTGGCAGGCGGCGCAGACCTGGGAGGCGAATTGCTTGCCCTTGGCGACGTCGGCGCTGGCGAGCAGCGGCGCCACCGGCGGCAACCCGGCCGGCTTGGCGCTGCCCGTGGCGGCGGGCTCCATTCCGGCCATCGAGAATGCCGGCTTGGTGGGCGGGGTGCGCGCGATCAGGCTGTCACCGATCATCCCCACCACGAAGAACGCGATCCCGGCGACCAGAACCGCGGCCACCCCCTTGTTGACGTCCATACTGTCCATGCGACGCGACTTCCCCGCCGAATTCCGTTGGCCCGGGCACGACACTCCGACCGCGCACCGTTGCGTGCGGCGTTATGCCTTCCTAAGCTGCGGTTCACCATAGGGAAACGAACCGTGGCCTGCAATCCGCCCGATCCGCCGCGCCGTCCGTCGCCCGATCGGCCGTGCAGGCGGTGGACGGCCGTCATCGCGGCGCGGGTGGGCGGAGCGACTGTGGCCATCTTCAAGGAACCGGGAACATGAACCCGATCGTCGTCATTCCGGCCCGCCTGGCGTCCTCGCGCCTGCCGGGCAAGCCGCTCGCCGTGATCGCCGGGCGGCCGATGATCGTGCAGGTGATGCTGCGCGCGCTGGAGGCGGGCATCGGCCCGGTCGCCGTCGCGGCCGGCGACGCCGCCATCGTCGCCGCGGTGGAGGCCGCCGGCGGCCGCGCGGTGCTGACCGACCCCGACCTGCCCTCGGGGTCCGACCGGGTGCAGCAGGCGCTCGCGAGCCTCGATCCCGACGGGGCATTCGATGTCGTGGTCAATCTGCAGGGCGACGTGCCGACGGTCGACCCGGCGGTGGTCCGCGCCTCCCTCCTGCCGCTGGCCGACCCGGCGATCGATATCGGCACCCTGGTGGCCCCGATCGCCGATGCCGCCGAGGCGGCCACCGCGTCCTTCGTCAAGACCGCCTGCGCCTTCGCGCCGGGGGCCGCGGTGGCGCCGGCGCTCTATTTCTCCCGCGCGGTGATCCCCTGGGGGGACGGGCCGTGCTGGCATCATATCGGCATCTACGCCTACCGCCGGGCGGCGCTGGCCCGCTTCGTCGCGCTGCCGGAAAGCCTGCTGGAGCGGCGCGAGGGCCTGGAGCAGTTGCGCGCCCTGGAAGCGGGCATGCGAATCGGCTGCGCGCGGGTTGCGCATGGCCCGTTCGGGGTCGATACCCCGGCCGATCTGGAGCGGGCACGCCGCATCCTGGGCGGCGGGGAGAGCACATGACCGAGGCGCACACCGGAGCGGCGGCGTTGCAGGGACCGATCGCCTTCCAGGGGGTCGCGGGCGCCTATTCCGACCTCGCCTGCCGCACCGCCTTTCCGCGCCTGCCCACCCTGCCGTGCGAGTCGTTCGAAGCCGCGATCGAGGCGGTGCGCGAAGGCCGCGCCGGCCTTGCCATGCTCCCCTGCGAGAACAGCCTGGCCGGCCGCGTGCCGGACATCCATCACCTGCTGCCCGGCTCCGGCCTGTTCGTGATCGGCGAGCATTTCCAGCGGGTGGAGCACTGCCTGCTGGCGCCGCGCGGCGCCTCGGCCGGGGGGCTGAAGCGCGCGCATTCGCACACCGTCGCGCTGGGCCAGGTGCGCCATTTCCTGCGCGCCGCGGGCCTGACCCCGGTGGTGGAGGCCGATACCGCCGGGGCGGCCAAGCTGGTCGCGGAGTGGAACAATCCGGAGGAGGCGGCGATCGCGTCCTCCCTGGCCGCCGAGATCTACGGGCTCGATATCCTGCGGGCCAACGTGGAGGACGCGGCGCACAACACCACCCGCTTCTACGTGATGGCGCCGCGCCCGCGCATGCCGGAGCCGGGGGCGGGGCCGGTGGTCACCACCTTCGTCTTCCGGGTCCGCAACGTGCCGGCGGCGCTCTACAAGGCGCTCGGCGGGTTCGCGACCAACGGCGTGAACATGACGAAGCTGGAAAGCTACATGCTGGAGGGCGCGTTCACCGCCACCCAGTTCCTGTGCGATGTCGATGGCCACCCGGACCAGCCGCCGCTGCGGCGGGCGCTGGAGGAGCTTTCGTTCTTCTCTTCCGAGGTGCGGGTGCTGGGGGTGTATCCGGCGGCGGCGTTCCGGCTGGCGCAGGCGGCAGGGGATTAGACGCGCGGCGAACTTCGGGTTGCGGTTTTGCCGCATCGTTGGGGTTGTCGTGCCGGCTGCGGCCGGGCGCGCGGCTTGGGTCTGCTGGCACGGTCCCCGCGTCGTCCGGGGCGGATTGCGGCGCTATTGCGGTGCATATGTTTCGATACAGGAACAATATGGACGTGCGAAACCCCGCCCCGCTTCAGCGGTCGAAAGTCGAGGGGCGGTAGCCTTGCGGGCCAAACTCGCGGGCCGCCGCGGCGTCGGACAGCCGGCGCCGGCGCGCGGCGAGCCGGGC
>JABBNW010000193.1 GCA_019352115.1 Pseudomonadota bacterium | reverse complement strand
TCTGACCGTAGCCATAGTCAGCATAGAAGGTCAGGCCAGGAGCGGCGTGGTACTGCCCGGCCAGATACGCGACCCACGAATGGTTCTGTCCCTTGCCGACGTCAGTCACGTCACCCTGCGAGTCATACTGGCTGTACACCCCACCGAAGCTGAACGCACCGACGGAGTACATCGCACCCGCACCGAATCCGGTGGCGTCCGGCGCGCCCTGCGGCTTCGTGCCCAGCACGCCGTTCACGGCGCCATGCATCACGTTGCCGAACACGCTCAGCCCGGCCACCGTCACGTTGGCACCGAACATGCCAAGGCTCAGGCCATCGTACTGATGTCCGGCGAGGTTGCCGGTGTAGTTCACGTGCCCGCTGCCCATGTAGAGGCCATAGGCCAGCACATTGGCCGGACCGAGATCGCCCTGGTAGCGAATGCCGACCGAGTAGATGTTCGTCTGGACCGAGCCGGACACGTTCGAGGAGGACTCGTTGATACAGGAGGCGCCGACGAGGCACCCGTTCGTCGTGCCGAAGCCGTTGAACGGATGCGGTGCGTACTCGGCCGCGACGTCGAAGCCGAAGAACGACGGGCTGTCGTAGAAGAACTTCTCGGTGGCGTATTCGTTGCCGGATTGCGCGCCGAAATACGGCGCCATCCAGCCGCCCACCGTCGCGCCCTGCAAGTCGCCGCCGACGATCGTGCCGGAGGGCGAGAGGAACACGCCCGTGGTCCGGCCGCCTTCATCGAAGGTGCCGATCACGCCGTCGGTCTCGCCGATACGGATCACGCCGAAATTGTCAGCACCAAGGTAGACGAACTCACGCCGCACGAAGAGGGTCTGGTTCGTGCTCTGGGTGGTGCCGCCCGCGCTTCCGGTCTGCACACCGGGGCTGCCGTTCGAAAGGTTGATCGGATTGCCGAAGAAGTTCTGGCGGATTTCCACTGCCGCGCCATAACGCAGGCCGTTCGCGGCCATCGCGTCGACACCGGGATAGATACGCACGTAGGTCTGCAGGCCGATCGGGTTGACCTTATTGCCCGGCACCGAGTTGTCCGCGCTCGACCAGGTGGCGGTCGCTTCCGACAGCACGATGAACCCGAGGTGCACCACCATCGTGCCCGGCGTCGGATTCGCCACGGGCCCCTTCGTCGGGGTGCCGTTCAGGTAGTTGTTGTTGCCATAGGTGCTGGGATGGCCGGGAGACGCCGGCGTGAGCACCGTCCCACCAAGGACGTACGGCTGCGGCGCCATGGACTGTGCGCTGGCGAAACCCGTCATCCCGAATGACGCCCCGACCACGGCGGCCGTGGCGAGCAAGAGCTTTCGCATGAATACCTCCTCAGTTTGCCGGCGTATGCCGGCTTGGATAGCGCTGGCCCGGACCCCGGGCCCCCACCGGACGCCGGCGCCCCCCAAGGGCGTCGACATCGCCCACGGGCGGGCAGCCGAACCGGGAGGGTTTATGCCGCGCGCCTGCCGACCCAGGCAACCGGGGTTACCGCCCGGACATGGCATTGGCGAAACACTGTGGCTCCAGAGCAACAGACTGACTGCGGACGAACGGGCGGGGGCGTCGCGCTGCCCGCGCATCTTCAAGTCGCCAACAGCAACCGCTCGTCGCCAGCCCGCGCATACGCAGCCGGCGGCTCCGCGCCGGATGCGGCGCCGCACCATCCGGCGCCGCCGCCGTCAGGCCCGTTGGGCCGCCCCTTGGTACATGAACGTCGCGACACGCGGCCCGCCCAGATAGCCGGTCTCCAGCCGCTCGATCCGGAAACCCGCCGAGTCCAGCAGGGCATCGATTCGCCGATCGAGATGGCAGCCGCCGGCCAGCCGCCGCCAGCCGGGCGTCAGGCCGCGTTGCCAGCGGGCCACCCCGGGATCGGGCGCCAGCCCGTGCTCGGCGAACAGCAGCCGCCCGCCGGGACGCAGCACCCGCAGCGCCTCGGCCAGCGCCGCATGCGGCTCGCCCACCGAGCACAGCGTCCAGGTCGTCACCACCGTATCGACCGATCCGGTCGCCACCGGCAGGCGCTCGGCCGTGCCTTCGAGCACGGTCAGCGGAACGCCGCCGCCCGCCGCGCGCGCCGCGGCAAACGCGCGCAACGCCGCGGAGGGCTCGACGCCGATCACCTCCCGCACCGCCGGGCCGTAGAACGGCAGGTTCAACCCCGACCCGATGCCGAGTTCCAGCACCACCCCCTCGGCCGCCGCGCCGATGCGGGCACGCAACGGCACCAGCCGCGGCGCACGCATCGCCAGCGCCAGCAGGCGCGGCAGCACACGCTCGGCATACAGGCCCATCCGCGCCTCAGCTGCCCACGGCGCCGGCCAGCCAGTGCGTCAGCACCGCCGCGCCGGAAAGGAAATCGTCGAGCGTCATCGCCTCCAGCGGATTGTGGCTGCCGTTCTCGTTGCGCACGAAGACCATGCCCATCGGAATCCCGGCCGCCGCGAACGCCGCCGCGTCGTGCGAGGCCGGGCTGCCGAGGTCGCGCGTGGCCACCCCGAGCGCCGCCGCCGCCGCCGCCAGCCCGTCCCGCAGCCCGGGATCGACCGGGCCCACCGCTGCGCTCGCCCGCGGCCCGAGGTCGAAGCGAACCCCGCGCTGCCGTTCGATGCGCGCCACCAGGGCGAGGACCGCCTGCTCCAGCGCCGCCAGGACCGCGGCGTCATAGGCGCGCGCGTCCAGGCTGAAATGGAACGCGCCCGGCACGATGGTCAGCCCGTGCTGCGCCGGATCGGTGTGGAAACGGCCGATGGTGGCGGCCATCGCGATGCCGCGCGCCTCGTGCTCGGCCCAGATGGCATCGAGGCCGACGGCGAAGTCCGCCCCCGCCAGCGCGGCGTCGTGGCGGAACCGGCGCGGCAGGCCGACGTGGTCGTTGGTGCCCCGGATCGTCGCGTCGGGATAGCGGAAATTGCCCGGGATGGCGGTACAGATGCCGACCGGAACGCCGGCCTCGACCAGGCTCGGCGCCTGCTCGATATGCAGCTCCAGGTAGGCGGCGACGGTCGCGGGATCGAGCTGGCGGTGCCCCGCGGCCAGCGCCGCCGGATCGCCGCCGCAGTCGGCGATGTGCTCGGCAAGGCGTCGCCCGGTGTCGATGCGCCGCGCATCGAGCGCACCCGCCGGCAAGGCGCCGAGCGCGCCGCGGCTGCCGATATAGGAGACCTGGAACCAGATGCTCTCCTCGGCGCGGATCCCCATCACGGTCACGTCGCAGGCGGGCGTGCAGCCCAGCCGTTGCAGCGCCGCCACCGCCACCAGCCCGGCAACCACCCCGGCGGCACCGTCGAAATTGCCCCCGTGCGGCACCGAATCGAGATGCGAGCCGAGGATGATCCGCGGCGCCGCACGGTCCCGTCCCGGCCAGGTGGCATAGAGGTTGGCCGCCGGATCGCGCGCGATCTCCAGCCCCAGGCGTGCCGCCTCGGCCGCGACCGTCGCGTGGCCGCGCTGTTCGCCGGGGCCGTAGGTGTCGCGCGAGACGCCGGGCGGGTCTTCCCCGTCGGCCTTCAGCCGGTCGAACAAGGCCTGCGCGCGGCCCCGTTCGGCTTCCACCGCTGCCGCGATCGTCGCAGCGGCGGGTGCAAGGGTCGGCGCAGGGGCCGTCGCAGGGGCCGCCGCTGTCATCCTGGTCTCCTCGGTACGTGTCGCGGCGATCAAGGCGGAAAACCGTTCGACGGTGCAAGCCCCATGCGACGACGGCGGCCTGTTGGCACGCATAAAGATATAATATAACATTCCCCTGCCGCCGCCCCGGAACCCCCGATGCCCCTCGCCCCTGCCCCGCCCGATCGCCCGGCACGCGCCCGCGCACGGCGGCCATGAGCGCCGTATGCTTCGATCGCGTGCGCCTCGCGCTCGGCACGCGGACGGTGCTGGACGACGTGTCGTTCGCCATCGCCGACACCGAGTTCGTCGGCGTGCTGGGCCCGAACGGGGCCGGCAAGACCACGATCATGCGGGCGATCCTGGGCCTGCTGGCGCCCCGCGCCGGGCACATCGCGGTGCTCGGCCAGCCGGCGCGGCGCGGCAATCCGGCGCTCGGCTACATGCCGCAAGCGCGACGGGAACGCGGGCTGCACCTGCGCGGCTGGGATTTCGTCGCCGCCGCCGGCACCGCCGCCTGGGGGCTGCCGTGGCGCGGGAAGGCCGAGCGGGCGGCGGTGGACCGGGCGCTCGATCTCGTGGACGCAACCGCGCTCGCGCGCCGGCCGCTGGCGGCGCTGTCGGGCGGGGAGCGGCAGCGGCTGCTGCTGGCGCAGGCGCTGCTCGGCGAACCGAAGCTGCTGCTGCTGGACGAGCCGCTGATCAGCCTCGATCCGCACCGCCAGGCCGAGGTCGTGGCGCTGGTGCGCGACGTGCAGCGCCGGCTCGGCATCGCGGTGCTGTTCAGCGCGCACGAGGTGAACCCGCTGCTCGGCGCAATGGACCGGGTGCTCTACCTGGGCGCCGGCCAGGTGGCGCTCGGGCCGGTGGCGGAGGTGATCACCGGGCCGGTGCTGTCGCGGCTGTACGACACGCCGATCGAGGTGCTGGAGCTGCGCGGACGCCTGTTCGTCATGTCGGGCACCCAGGACATGGAGCGGACGCCGCATCCGCACGCGCAGGGCGGGCATGGAAACGGGCGGGAGGTGCAGCATGCTCGCCTATGATTTCATGCGCCACGCTTTCCTGGCGGCGACGATCGTGGGCGTGCTGGCCGGCGCCGTCGGCTGGTTCCTGGTGCTGCGCGGGCAGACGTTCGCCGGCCATGCGCTCGGCCATGTCGGGTTCACCGGCGCGACCGGGGCGGTGCTGATCGGGATCGCGCCGCTGTGGGGCCTCGTGGGCATCACGATGCTCGGCGGCATCGCGATGGGGCTGCTCGGCGAGCGCGCCGGGGAGCGGGATGTGGCGATCGGCGTGGTGCTGGCCTTCGCACTCGGCCTCGGACTGTTGTTCCTGCATTTCTACACGGCCTATGCGAGCGAGGCGATGGCCTTGCTGTTCGGCAACGTGCTCGGCGTCTCGGCTTGGATGCTGCGGGTGCTGGCCGGGCTCGGGCTGGCGGCGCTGGCCGCGCTCGCGCTGATCGCCCGCCCGCTGCTGGCGGCGAGCCTGCAGCCGGAGCTGGCCGAGGCGCGCGGGGTCGATCCGCGGCTGGTGGGCGTGCTGTTCCTGGCGATCGCGGCGGTGGCGATCGCCGAAAGCGCGGAGATCGTGGGCGTGCTGCTGGTGTTCGCCCTGCTGGTGGGGCCGGCGGCGGCGGCGCAGCGGCTGACGCCGCGGATCGGGGCGGGCGTGGCGCTGGCGGCGGCCCTGGCGGTGGCGGAGAGCTGGGGCGGGCTGGCGGCGGCGTACTACACGGATTGGCCGGTGACGTTCTGGATCGCGGCGTTCAGTGCGGTCGGGTATCTGGCGGCGGGGCTGGTGGGGCGCACGGCCGGCCTCTGACGGGGCGGACGCGACGCCTTGCGCGTCCGCCGTGCCGGTGGTCCGATGCGCCCGCGCGTGTCCCGAACAGGAGGAACGAACATGTACGATATGACCAATCTCGCCCGGCTGAAGACGCTGGACGCGGCCGCCGCGGACGGCATGAAGGCGTTCTGGGCCTTCGACAAGGCCGCCTTCGCCCCCGGCGCGCTCGACGTCAGGACGAAGCAGATCATCGCGCTCGCCGTGGCCCTGACGACACAGTGCCCCTATTGCATCGAGATCCACACGAAGGAGGCCCGCAAGGCCGGCGCGACCGACGCCGAGCTGGCGGAAACCGCAGTCGTTGCCGCGGCGATGCGCGCCGGGGCGGCGATCACCCATGCCACGCACATGTTCGGCACGTGAACGCCCGCCCCCATTCTTGACACCCGCCAAACCCCCCTGTAGCAACCGCCCGCCTTCCGGCAAGGCAGCTTGGCCGGAGCGAACATGAAAAAGAATCAGGGCGGTCCTGGTGCGTTCGAAGAACGCCTGCGGGCCGCCCGGCAGCGGCAGGGACTTGATCCCAGGCTCCCCGCGCCGGGGCAGGATGGCAGCGACCAGGAACCCTCCGCCTTGGCGATCGGGGTGCGGGTCGCGGTCGATCTGGTCGCGGCGCTGCTGGTGGCCTGCGCCATCGGCTGGGGTCTCGACCGGCTGTTCGGCACCAAGCCGTGGTTCCTGATCGGGTTCGTCCCGCTGGGGGGGGCGGCCGGGGTGCTGAACGTCTGGCGCATGTTCGCGCCGAAGCCGGACGTGCCCGGGCCGGAACGCAAGAAGGACCCCCCGCCGCTGGCGGAGGGCTGACGAGGGGAAGACCGCCTTGGCCGCTCCGGGCAAGATCGACGCGCTGAGCCAGTTCGCGCTGCACCCGATGCTGGGTCCGCTCGGCCGTATGGGCTTCAGCCAGTCCACCCTGATGATGGTGGTCGCCGCGGTGCTGACCTTGGCGCTGCTGGTCCTGGGCATGCGCCCGCGCGCCATGGTGCCGGGGCGCCTGCAGGCCGCCGCCGAGATGATCTACGAATTCACTTATAACATGTGCGTGGAGACGATCGGCCCCGAGGGGCGCCGCTTCTTCCCCTTCGTCTTCACCCTGTTCCTGTTCATCCTGGTCGGCAACCTGCTCGGCGTCTTCCCCTATTTCTTCACCTTCACGAGCCACATCGCCGTCACCCTGGCGCTGACCCTGGCGGTGGTGATCATGACCACCCTGGTCGGGCTCATCATCCACAAGCTGCACTTCTTCAGCTATTTCGTGCCCCAGGGCGTGCCCAAGGCGCTGCTGCCGTTGCTGGTGCCGATCGAGGTGCTGTCCTACATCTCGCGCGTCATCTCGCTGTCGGTGCGTCTGTTCGCCAACATGATGGCCGGGCACGTGATGCTCGAAGTGTTCGGTGCCTTCGTCATCATGCTCGGCAGCGCCGGGCTGCTGGGGCTGCTGCCGGCCGGTCTGGCGCTCGGGGTGAACACCATCCTGATCGGCTTCGAGCTGCTGGTCGCCGTTCTGCAGGCATACGTGTTTGCCATCCTGACCTGCATCTACCTGCACGACGCGGTGCATTTGCACTGACGCCTCGCTTCCCTCCACCGGCCTCAGGTTCCCCCCTCAGGCTCAACCCCCACGGGCCGCCGGCCGCATCCGGCACCGCACGGACCCATGAAAAGGAACTGACTGATGGATCTCGCTTCCGCCAAGGAAATCGGCGCGGGCCTCGCCGTGATCGCGCTCGCAGGCGTGGGTGTCGGCATCGGCAACATCTTCGCCGCCCTGGTCTCCAGCGTGGCGCGCAACCCGGCCGCGCGCGAGCGGGTCTTCGGCCTCGCCATCCTGGGCTTCGCGCTCACCGAGGCGGTGGCGCTGTATGCGCTCGTGATCGCCTTCATCATCCTGTTCGTCTGACGCTCCTTCGTCTGACCGCGTCGGATCGGGCGGCGTTCCGCCCGGTCCCGCGCCCGGAGACCGCGATGCCGCTCCGCCCCTTCCGGCCTCGGCCCCTGCTGCGCCAGCGCCCGGTTCGCCCATCGGCCGTGCTGTCGCGACCGGCGATGCTGGCTACCGCCCTGGTCGCGGTCGTCTTCGCCCCGGCGACCGCGCTGGCGAACGGGATGCCGCAGCTCGACTTCGCCAACCCGCTCACGCTCGACCAGGTGTGGTGGGGTGCGGGGATCTTCATCGTGTTCCTGCTGCTCGCCTGGCGCTGGGCGCTGCCACAGGTGGCCTCCGTGCTCGAACAGCGGGCCAATGCGATCGCCGCCGATCTCGATACCGCGCGGGCGGCCAAGGCCGCGGCCGACGGTGCGGCGGCCGAAGTGGCCACCGCCACGGCGGCGGCGCGGGCCGAGGCGCAGGGCGCGATCAGCGCCGCCGTCGACACTGCGAACCGGCAGGCAGCCGCGCAGGCCGCCACCCTCAACGCCCAGCTGGAAGCCCAGCTTGCACAGGCGGAAACCCAGATCGCGGCGGCCCGCGCCGCAGCCCTCGGCGCGCTGCGCCAGGTGGCGACCGAAACCGCCGCAACCGTCGTCGCCCGCCTGACCGGCAGCATGGCCGACCCGGCGCAGCTGGATCGCGCCGTGGCCGCGGCCCTGGCCGGTCGCGGCCTGTCGCAACGGTCGGGCCAGGAACAGAGCGCATGAACGACCCCGGCTTCTTCGGCGACTCCCGCAACTGGGTCCTGATCGCCTTCTTCCTGTTCTTCATCCTGTTCGGCCGCAAGCTCTGGGGCGCCCTCGCCGGCCTGCTGGATGCCCGCGCCGTCGCCGTCCGCACCGAGCTGGAGGAAGCCGCCGCCCTGCGCCGCGAGGCCGAGGCGCTGCTGGCGGACGCGAAGCAGAAACGCGAGGCCGCGCTGGCCGACGCGAAAGCCCTGATCGCGGGCGCCCGGGCGGAAGCCGAGCGGCTGGCCGCCGCCGCCGCGACCGAAGCGGAAGCTTCTGCCCGCCGGCGCGAACAGATGGCGCTCGATCGCATCGCCGCGGCGGAGAAGGCGGCGGTGGACGACGTCCGCATCGCCGCCGCCGAGGCCGCCACCATCGCCGCGCGCACGGTGATCGCCGAGGGTCTGTCGGCGGACGCCGACCAGCGCCTGATCGATGGGGCGATCGCCGCCCTGCCGGGGGCGCTGCGCGCCGCGTAGCAAGTCACGTCGCTGGTACTGAGCCGCGGCATGTTTGGCGCTTCGGAAGCAAGGCCAGGGGCGCTGCCCCTGGACCCCGCCAAGGGCTAGCCCTTGGAACC
>JABBNW010000192.1 GCA_019352115.1 Pseudomonadota bacterium | reverse complement strand
CACTAGGGGTACCGGGACCGCGCCGTCTGACCGGCTGATGAAATACCCGCGTGCGCTGCATGCCTGGCTTGACTTGCTTCAGGACCGGCCGATGCTCGGCGCGTTCGCACCAGGAAAGGGAGAACCGATGGAAGCTTCACTGTCGCGGCGGCTCGTCATCATGGGGGCCGCCTTCGGACTGATCGGCAGCGTGGCGCTGGCACCGGTTGCCCACGCGGCGCCGGTGTCCTTCACCGTGCCGCTGTCGGGCGCCCAGCAGGTGCCCCCGGTCGAGACCAAGGGGCACGGGCTCGCGCATCTGACCTATAATGCTGCGACCCACCGGCTGAGCTGGTCGGTCAGCTACACCGGTCTGTCGAGCCCGGTCACCATGGCGCATTTCCACCATGCCGCGGCCGGGAAGAATGGCCCGGTGGCCATCTGGATCAGCAAGAAGGGCGCCAAGGTTCCCGACCCGATCAAGGGCTCGGCCAAGCTCTCCGCTGCCGAAGCCAAACAGATGATGGCCGGGGATTGGTACATCAACGTGCATACCAAGAAGCATCCGGCCGGCGAGATCCGCGGCCAGGTGAAGCCGCCGATGGGCTGATCGCGCGCGCCGGAGCGTCGGGCACCGACGCTCCGGCCGCCGCCCTGGCCGAGGCCGGCGGGATCGGCCCCGAGGGGATCCGCCATAGAGACGGGACAGTCCCGCCAATCCCCGAGGCCCCGCCATGACCGAGATCGTTCCCGCAGCCGCAAGAAATATCGCCTTCCTCGGCCAGACCGACAACGACGGGCATGGCGACTGCCTGCAGGTGATGGTGGCGCGCGGCCACGCCTACATGGGCACCCGCACCTCGCGCGGGGTGGTGGTGACCGACGTGGCCGATCCGCGCGCGCCGCGGGCGGTGAACTTCCTGCCGATCCATCCGAACTCGCATTGCCTGCATCTGCAACAGGCCGACGGATTGCTGCTGGTGATCGAGGAGTTCGACATGAAGAACTTCCTCTCCATGCAGGACTATTACGGAGGATCGCTGAACCGCGGCGGCAGCGCGGGCTACGGCGTGCGCGGGGTGGATTATTCCGCCGGCATGCGGGTGTACGATCTGGCCGACCCGGCCAACCCGCGGTCGATCGGGTTCATGGAGGTGGCGGGGCTGGGGCTGCACCGCATCTGGTGGACCGGCGGGCGGTGGGCGTACGCCTCGGCGCTGCTCGACGGGTTCAGCGACCATATTTTCATAACCATAGACATGGCAGACCCAACGCACCCGCGCGAGGCCGGACGGTGGTGGATCCCGGGGATGCACCTGGCGGGCGGGGAGGCGCCGGACTGGACCGGCCGCTATGCGCTGCATCACGCGGTGGTGGCCGACGATATCGCCTACGGCTGCTGGCGCGACGGCGGGCTGACGATCCTGGATGTGGCGGACAAATCGGCGCCGAAGTTGATCGCGCACCGCAACTGGTCGCCCCCGTTCGGCGGCGGCACCCATAGCGCGCTGCCGCTGCACGACCGCGGGTTGCTGGTGGTGGCCGACGAGTCGGTTGCGAACGTCGGGCAGGAGCAACTGAAGCGCACCTGGGTGTTCGACATCCGCGACCGCAGCAACCCGGTCTCGATCGCGACGTTCCCGATCCCGCGCGAGCAGGATTACCTGGCGCTGGGCGGGCAGTTCGGGCCGCACAACCTGCACGAGAACCGGCCGGGATCGTTCCAGTCTTCTACGACGATCTTCGCCACCTGGCAGAGTGCCGGGGTGCGGGTGGTCGACATTGCCGATCCGTTCCGGCCGGAGGAGGTTGGGTATTTCGTGCCGCCGATGCCGACGCACTGGATGGAACCGCTGCGCGGGCGGGCGAAGATGCGCCATACGGCGGATATCTTCGTCTCCGCCGAGGGGCTGATCTATATCACCGACTACGACGCGGGGCTGTATATCCTGGAATGGCAGGGGGCGTAGCGCCGGCCGCCGATCGCGCCGGCCGGTTGACAGGCATGCGCCCTGCCGCCGCATGATGCCCGATGCCTCCGCCGCGCCTGGTCGATCTGCAAGTGAACGGCTACGCGGGCGTCGATTTCAACGACGCCGCGCTGACCGCTGCCGGGCTCGACCACGCGCTGGCCGCGATGCGGACCGACGGGGTTGCCGTCTGCCTGCCCACCCTCATCACTGCACCGGGCGATGTGCTGGCGGCGCGGTTCGCCGCCCTTGATCGCGCGGTGGCGGCGAGCGCGCTCGGCCGGTCCATGGTGCCGGGATACCATCTTGAAGGCCCGTTCCTCAGCCCCGAGCCGGGCTACGCCGGTTGCCATCCGCCTGACGCCATGGTGCCGCCCGATCCTGCCCTGGTGGCGCGGCTGGAAGCGCCGCTGGGCCGCCCGATCCTGCTGATCACCCTGGCGCCCGAGCGCCCGGGCGCGATCCAACTGATCGGATGGGCGCGCGCGCGCGGCAAGCTGGTGGCAATCGGCCACAGCGCCGCCACACCGGGGCAGATCGTGGCAGCAGCCGATGCGGGGGCGCGGCTTTCGACCCATCTCGGCAACGCCCTGTTCCATACGCAGCCGAAATTCGCCAATCCGATGCTGGCCCAACTGGCCGAGGACCGGCTGTCCGCCAGCTTCATTGCCGACGGTCGCCACATCCCGCCGTTCGCCCTGAAAGTTCTGCTGCGGGCGAAGGGAGCCGCGCGCAGCATCCTGGTGAGCGACGCGACGGCCGCCGCGGCGGCGCCGCCCGGCCGCTACCGGTTCGCGGGCATGGCCATCGCGCACGGCGAGGACGGCATCGTCCGGCTGGACGGAACCGATACGCTGGCCGGGTCGTCCCTGCGGCTGGGGCAGGCAGTGCGCAATCTGGTGACCTGGGGGCTTGCCTCGACGGCGGAAGCCGAGCGCATGGCGGTGGACAATCCGGCCGCCCTTCTCGCCCCAGCGGTGGCGGCGCACGGCGGCTGCTGGCCGCCGGCGGACGCGGGGTGATCTTCTCCGCCTCCCGCAAGGCCGGTGCAGAAAGGACCAGTGGGGGCTGGACTCGCCCGGACCGATCCGCTAAACGCCCCCGCTTCATCCGGAACGCGGGAGACGCCGCCCTCGCCTGACCCCATTCGGGGCCGGGCCGGGTCGCGTCGGTTGCACCGCGGTCCCTGTGGCTCCTGCCGGAGCCGGATCGGACGGGATCATGGCGAAGAAGATCGTCGGCTACATCAAGCTGCAAATTCCCGCGGGCAAGGCGAATCCGTCGCCGCCGGTGGGTCCCGCGCTCGGCCAACGCGGCCTCAACATCATGCAGTTCTGCAAGGATTTCAACGCCGCGACCCAGGCGATGGAGCCGGGCATGCCGGTGCCGGTGGTCATCACCGCGTTCGGCGACCGCACCTTCACCTTCATCATGAAGACGCCGCCCAACACGTACTTCCTGAAGAAGGCGGCCGGGATCACCAAGGGCACCACGACCCCGGGCAAGGGCGGCCCGATCGGCCAGGTCACCACGACCCAGCTGCGGGAAATCGCGGCGGTGAAGATGAAGGACATGAACGCCACCGACGTCGACGCGGCGGTGCGCATGCTCGCCGGCTCGGCCCGTTCGATGGGTCTCGCCGTGGTGGAGGGCTGAGCGATGGCAAAGGACAAGCGGCTTGCGAAGGCGCGCGGCAGTGTCGAGCAGGGCAAATCCTATCCGCTGCCGGAAGCGATCGGCGTCGTGAAGCGCAACGCGACCGCGAAATTCGACGAGACGGTCGAGATGTCGATGAACCTCGGCATCGATCCGCGCCATGCGGACCAGATGGTGCGCGGGCTGATCAGCCTGCCGCACGGGACCGGCAAGACGGTCCGGGTCGGCGTGTTCGCGCGCGGGGCGAAGGCGGAAGAGGCGCTGGCGGCCGGAGCTGACGTCGTCGGCGCCGAAGACCTGGCCGAGCGCGTGCAGGCGGGCGAGATCGGCTTCGACCGCTGCATCGCGACGCCGGACCTGATGGGCGTGGTGGGCCGGCTGGGCAAGATCCTCGGCCCGCGCGGGCTGATGCCGAACCCCCGCCTCGGCACCGTGACGATGGACGTGAAGGGCGCGGTCACCGCGGCCAAGGGCGGCCAGGTCGAGTTCCGCGCCGAGAAGGGGGGGATCATCCACGCCGGCATCGGCAAGGCGAGCTTCGACGAGGCCAAGCTGCTGGAGAACGCGCGTGCGCTCGCCGACGCGGTGATCAAGGCGAAGCCGACCGGCGCCAAGGGCACCTACCTCAAGGGCGTGGCGCTGAGTTCGACCATGGGGCCGGGCCTCAAGGTCGATGTGAGCAGCCTGACGTCCTGACGGAATACGCCGCTGCCGGGGCTCCGGCGGCGGTGGACAGGGGGTCGTGCGCGCGAGCGGCGGCCTCCGTACCTGTCCGAGACCGCACGTTCCCCTGGGGCATCCGCCGCTCGGGACCAAGGGGCTTCGGCCCGCGCGCGGGAGACGGGGAAGCCAGGAGCGATCCTGGCGGTTCCGACTTGCTGGACAGGCGAACCGGGCCGCGATCCTCGCGGCCCATGGGCAACCGGCCCCGCGCGGTCCACACGCGCGCGGCCCGAGAGACGGAGAGAGAATGGACCGCACTCAGAAGCGGGACTTTGTCGCCGGGCTCGCTCAGGTGTTCGCCGAGACGTCGATGGTCGTGGTCACCCGCAATCAGGGGTTGACCGTGGCCGAAGCGACCGATCTGCGCCGCCGGATGCGGGAAGCGGGGGTCACCTTCAAGGTGACCAAGAACCGGCTGGCTGCGCTGGCCCTGGAAGGCACGGCCTTCGAGGGGATCCGGCCGTTGCTGAAGGGCCCGACTGCGCTCGCCTGGTCGAAGGACCCGGTGGCGGCGGCCAAGGCGGCGGTGGATTTCGGCAAGGCCAACGAGAAGCTGACGGTCGTGGGGGGCGCGCTCGGTACGCGGACCCTCGACCAGGCCGGGGTGCAGGCGCTCGCCGCGCTGCCCAGTCTGGATCAGCTTCGGGCCGGGCTGGTGGGGATGATCTCCACGCCGGCAACCCGGATCGCCGGCGTGCTGGCCGCCCCCGCCGGACAGGTGGCGCGCGTGCTCGGCGCATACGCAAGCAAGGAGCAGGCGGAAGCGGCGTGAGCTACCCCGACTTGCATGGAACCAACTTCGGTATAGATTAGGAAGACCCGACAATGGCAGATCTGCAGAAACTGGTCGATGAGCTGTCGACCCTGACCGTGCTTGAGGCCGCCGAGCTTTCCAAGCTGCTTGAGGAAAAATGGGGCGTCTCCGCCGCCGCACCGGTGGCCGCTGCCGCCGCTGCGCCGGCTGCCGCCGCCGCGGCCCCGGTCGAGGAGCAGACCGAGTTCACCGTGATCCTCGCCAAGGCCGGCGACAAGAAGATCAACGTCATCAAGGAGGTGCGGACCATCACTGGGCTCGGGCTGAAGGAAGCCAAGGACCTTGTGGAGGCGGCGCCGAAGCCTGTGAAGGAAGGCGTGAACAAGGACGAGGCGGCGAAGATCCGCAAGATGCTCGAAGATGCGGGCGCCGCGGTGGAGGTCAAGTAGACCGCTTGCGAATGACGACAGGACTGCGTCGCCCCGAGTGGGCGGCGTTGCTCGGAGACCGGGGGAGGCCGTGAGGCCGACACGGGCGGGAACCATCGCGTTCCCGCCCGTGCACCCGTTTCCGGCGGATAAGACGATCAAGACTCCCGTACGGCCCGGGACGATGGGGCCGCGGACAGACGAGTGGCGGAGCAGAACAGGCGATGAACGCGATTTCCGGGTCGGTGACGAGGCACAAGCGCATTCGCCGGAGCTTCGGGCGGATATCCGAAGTGACGCCGATGCCCAATCTGATCGATGTGCAGCGCGCCAGCTACGAGGCGTTCCTGCAGAGCGACGTGCGCCCGGACAACCGGATCGTGGCGGGGTTGCAGGAAGTGTTCCGTTCGGTGTTCCCGATCGATGATTTCGCCGGCCGCGGCCGGCTGGAATTCGTCGACTACGAGCTGGAAGAGCCGAAATACGACGTCGAAGAGTGCATCCAGCGCGGCTTGACGTTCGCCGCGCCCTTGAAGGTGACCTTGCGGCTGATCGTGTGGGACCTCGACGAGGACACCGGCGCGAAGTCGATCCGCGACATCAAGGAGCAGCCCGTCTACATGGGCGACATGCCCCTGATGACGGACAACGGCACCTTCATCATCAACGGCACCGAGCGGGTGATCGTCAGCCAGATGCATCGCTCGCCCGGCGTGTTCTTCGACCACGACAAGGGCAAGACGCATTCGTCCGGCAAGTACCTGTTCGCCTCGCGGGTGATCCCGTACCGCGGCTCGTGGCTCGATTTCGAGTTCGACAGCAAGGACATCCTGTACGTCCGAATCGACCGCAAGCGGAAGCTGCCGGTCACCACCTTGCTGTATGCTCTCGACAGCACGGCGACCGAGCAGTTGCGCGCGGCGCGCGCGGCGAAAGGCGAGCAGATCGAACTCGGCGAGATCCGCGGCATGGATCCCGAGGAGATCCTGGCCTATTTCTACGGCCAGGTGGTGTTCGACCGCACCGCCAAGGGCTGGGCGCGGCCGTTCGATCCGGATGCGTTCCGTGGCATGAAGCTGCTGGAACCGCTGATCGATGCGGCGACCGGCGAGGTGGTGGCGAAGGCGGACGACAAGCTGACCGCCCGTCAGGCGCGCAAGATCGCCGATGGCACCAAGGAAGTGCTGGTCGGGCGCACCGACCTGCTCGGCCGATTCGTCGCCGAGGACATGGTGAACCTGGAGACCGGCGAGATTTTCGCCGAAGCCGGGGATGAACTGACCGAAGCGAAGCTGGCGGCGCTGGAAGCCGCCGGCGTCGATCGGCTGCCGACCCTCGCGGTCGATCAGGCGACGGGGCCGTGGATCCGCAACACGCTCACGATCGACAAGAACAGCAACCGCGACGAAGCGCTGATCGACGTCTATCGGGTGATGCGCCCGGGCGAGCCGCCGACGCCGGAGACGGCGGAGACCCTGTTCCGCGGCCTGTTCTTCGATCCCAACCGCTACGACCTGTCCGCGGTCGGGCGGGTGAAGATGAACATGCGCCTCGGGTTCAGCCCCCGCGAGGTGCCGGACACGATCCGCACCCTGCGCAAGGAGGACCTGCTGCGCACGGTGAAGACCCTGGTCGAGCTCAAGGACGGGCACGGTCAGATCGACGACATCGACAACCTCGGTAACCGGCGCGTCCGCTCCGTGGGCGAGCTGATGGAGAACCAGTACCGGGTCGGGCTGCTGCGCATGGAGCGCGCGATCCGCGAGCGCATGGGCTCGGTCGACATCGATACGGTGATGCCGCACGACCTCATCAACGCCAAGCCGGCGGCGGCGGCGGTGCGGGAGTTCTTCGGATCTTCCCAGTTGTCGCAGTTCATGGACCAGACCAATCCGCTGTCGGAAGTGACGCACAAGCGTCGCCTGTCCGCGCTTGGCCCGGGCGGTCTGACCCGCGAGCGGGCGGGGTTCGAGGTGCGCGACGTGCACCCGACGCATTACGGCCGCATCTGCCCGATCGAAACGCCCGAGGGGCCGAACATCGGGCTGATCAACAGCCTCGCGACTTACGCCAAGGTAAACAAATACGGCTTCATCGAGACGCCGTACATGCTGGTGAAGGATGGCGTGGTGCAGCCCGGCGCACGCTACCTCTCGGCGATGGAGGAAGAGCGTCTGGTGGTGGCGCAGGCCGATGCGCCGATGGACGCCGGCGGCCGCTTCACCCAGGACCTCGTTTCGGTGCGCAAGCAGGGCGACTTCCGCCTGGTCCCACCCGACCAGGTAACCGCGATCGACGTGTCGCCGAAGCAGTTGGTCTCCGTGGCCGCAGCGCTGATCCCGTTCCTGGAGAACGACGACGCCAACCGCGCACTGATGGGATCGAACATGCAGCGCCAGGCGGTGCCGCTGATCCAGGCGGACGCGCCGCTGGTCGGCACCGGCATGGAGGAATCGGTGGCGCGCGACTCGGGGGCGACCATCGTCGCCCGCCGCGCCGGCGTGGTCGATCAGATCGACGGCGCGCGCATCGTGGTGCGCGCGACGAACGAGGACGGCACGACCAAAGGCGTCGATATCTACCGGCTGCGCAAGTTCATGCGGTCCAACCAATCCACCTGCATCAACCAGCGTCCGCTGGTGAAGGTGGGCGATCGGGTGAGCGACCGGGAGATCATCGCCGACGGGCCTTCCACCGAGTTCGGCGAGCTGGCCCTGGGGCGCAACGCGCTGTGCGCGTTCATGCCGTGGAACGGGTATAATTTCGAGGACTCCATCCTCATCAGCGAACGTATCGCCCGCGACGACGTGTTCACCTCGATCCATATCGAGGAGTTCGAGGTGATGGCGCGCGATACCAAGCTCGGCCAGGAGGAGATCACCCGCGATATCCCGAACGTCGGCGAGGAAGCGCTCAAGAACCTCGATGAAGCCGGCATCGTCTATATCGGCGCCGAGGTGAATCCGGGCGATATCCTGGTCGGCAAGGTCACGCCCAAGGGCGAAAGCCCGATGACGCCGGAAGAGAAGCTGCTGCGCGCGATCTTCGGGGAGAAGGCGTCGGACGTGCGCGATACGTCGCTGAAGCTGCCGCCCGGGGTGACCGGCACGGTGGTGGATGTGCGCGTGTTCTCGCGCCGCGGCGTCGACAAGGACGAGCGCGCCATGGCGATCGAGCGTGCCGAGATCGAGCGGCTGGCCAAGGATCGCGACGACGAGAAGGCGATCCAGGAGC
>JABBNW010000191.1 GCA_019352115.1 Pseudomonadota bacterium | reverse complement strand
CGGCCAGCATGTGGTTCAGCTTCTGGTTCAGCGCCGCAGAGACGTCATCCACCTTCTGCGGCGACGCATAGACTGGCGGGGAAGCCGCCGCCGCTGCGGTCGACGGTGCGGGGTCGGAGCGCGCGCACCCGCACAGCGCCAGCACGAGAAACCCAGTCAACGGACCCAGGCAGAACGGGCCACGCGCAGCGCACCGCGCCGGACGGCGCGGGAAGAAAGTAACGCGACTCCACGGCACGGCACGACCTCCGGGCAACAGCGCGACCACGCTGTGCCCGAAGCCGTTACGCCGAGCGACCCACGATCACGTGAGCCGCGACACCCCCTCCCCGTCGACCCATGCCACCTGCCCGCCGACGATCGTCGCCACCAGCCGCGCCGGCCACGCCCCGACCGCCGGCGCGAGCACCACGAGATCGGCCCGCCGCCCCTCGGCGATCACCCCCCGATCGGCGAGTCCCGCCGCCGCCGCAGGCGCGGCCGAGATCAGCCCCCAGGCTTGCTCCAGGTCGAGCACCCCGCGTCCGGCCAGGATCAGCGCCGCCCGCGGCAGCGCCGGGTAGTAGTAATCGGACGTCAGCACCGAGCAGATGCCTGCCTCGGCCAGCCGCGCCGCCGAGGCCCAGCCGAGATGGGACTTCCCGCGCAGCACGTTCGGGCTGCCCATCGCCACCGCGTCGCCGGCGTCGCGCGCCGCCTGGCCCACTGCCTCGGCCATCGGGAACTCGCAGATGCGCGCGCCGAGTGCGCGAAAGCGCGTCCGGTCGGCCAGGCTCGCATCGTCATGGCTGGCGAGCGGGAGGGCCGCGTCCCGCGCCGCCGCGGCCAGTCGCGCCTGGGCCGCGGGAATCTCCGCCGCCCGGACCGCCACCTGCCGCGCCAGGGCGCGGAATGCGTCGGGGTGCACCCCGGCGCGCTCGGTGTATTTCGCCGCCGTCGCGGGATCGCCCATCTTCTCCAGGATCGCCGGCGTATGGTCGTTGAACGCCAGCAGATGCACCCGGCCGGCACGGATGTCGGCCTCCGCCGTCTCCAGCGCATCGAGGTTGTACGCCTCCCAGCGCAGATGCACCCGCAGGTCGCAGTATCCGCGATGCGTCGCCAGCGCGGCGAGCAGGGCGCGCCAGGTCTCGATGCTCCGCAGCCCGGGTTCCCACGACAGGGTCACGCCGAGATAGGCGGTGGTGATGCCGTTGGCGAGCAACTGCGCCTCGGTATCCGCGATCGCCAGCGGGATCGGAAAATCGACGCCCGGACGCGGCTGCACCTGGCGTTCGAACGCGTCCCCATGCAGGTCGATCACGCCCGGCAGCACCCAGAGCCCGGAGGCGTCGAACTGCCGCCCCGATGGCGCGCGCCCGGAGCCGGCACGATCGACCGCGGCGATACGCCCATCGGCGACGGTGATCGCAACCGGTTGCAGCCCGGCGCCCGGCAGCAGCACCGCACCGCCGGTAAGAACAAGATCGGACATCGGGGGGACCTTCACGGTTCGAACACGATCTGCACGCGCGGCGTGGGATAGCGCGCGATGCCGAACTCGACCACGCGACCGGCGGCATCGACGTTGACGTTCTCCGTCACCAGCAGCGGGCGGGAGCGCGGGGTGCGCAGCAGCACCGCCTCCTCCGGCGTCGGCAGCCGCGCGGTGACCCGGGTGACCGCGCGGCGGTAGTCGGCGACGCCGGTCGCGGCCAGCGCCTCGGTGATGCTGGGCGCGGTGCGCAGGGCGTCCAGCAGCCCGGGGCCGAGCGTGGCGGGGAAATGATGCGCCGCCAGGCTCACCGGCCGGTCGTCGGCAAAGCCCAGCCGTTCCAGCAGGATCACCGCCGCACCCGTGGCGATACCGAGCCCGCGCGCCACCGGCGGCTCGGCCGGCCCCTCGGCAAGCCGCAGCACCTGGCCGGACGGCTCCTTGTTATGGCGACGGATCCATTCCGAGAACCTTGTGCGCGGCCCGACCGCGTAGTCGAGCACGTCCTCGGAGACGAAGCTGCCGCGGCCCTGGGCGATGCGGATCAGGCCGCCCTGCGCCAGTTCCTCCAGCGCGCGGCGCAGGGTGTGGCGGTTGACACTGAAGCGGCGCGCAAGCTCGGCCTCGGACGGCAGGCGCGCGCCGGCGGCGGGCGTGCCGGCGGCGATCTCGCCGCGCAGACGCTCGGCGATCTCCCGCCACAGCGCCACCCCCGGCTGGCGCGGCAGGGCTTCGGCCGGATCAGGGGGGGGCTCGCGCGACATCGTCCTCCACGCCGCCGGTCAGCCGGGCGGCGGGCCGATCCAGTTGAACAGCGCCAGGCCGCCGTCCACCGCCACCGTGGTGCCGGTCACATAGGCGGCGAAGCGATCGGACAGCAGCGCCACCGCCATCTGCGCGATATCCTCGGGCGTGCCGGTGCGGCCGAGCGGGATCATGCGTTCCAGGGCGGCGACGTCGGCGGCGAATCCGCCGCCCGGGATGGCGCCCGGCGCGATCGCGTTCACCCGGATCCCGTGCGGGCCAAGCGCGCGCGCCAGTTCCTTCACCAGCATGGTCTCGCCGGCCTTGGCGGCGCTGTAGTGCGGCAGGTTGCGCGGGGTTTCGGCATGCAGGGAGGTGACGAAGACCATCCGCCCGCGCACGCCGTCCGCGATCATGTGCCGCCCCGCCGCCTGGCCGAGCACGAAGCCGGCGCGCAGATTGGTCGTGACCATCGCGTCCCACTCGGCTTCCGTGACCGCGAGCAGATGCTGCGATTCGGGGCGGCGCGGGGAGGCGCTGTGGACGAACAGCGAAAGCCGTCCGCCGGCGGCGGCAACGGCGGCGTCGAACAGCGGGCGCGCCGCGTCCGGGCGCGACAGGTCGGCGGGCAGGAAGGCGGCGCCGAGTTCGGCCGCGACGCCGCCGCCGCGCACGGGGTCGATGTCGGTCAGCACGAGCCGCGCGCCTTCCGCGGCCAGCGCGCGGGCGATGCCGCGGCCGATGCCGGAGGCCACACCGGTGACGAGGGCGGTGTCGCCGGCGAGCAAAGCGTCAGCCATCGGCGGTCTCCTGGGCAGGCCGGCGGGTGACGACCAGTTTCGGGGTGAAGCTCTGCACCGTCTCGCCGTTCTGGTTCACGGTCAGGCAGCGCACCCGCACCATGCCGCGGTCGGGGCGCGAGCGGGAGGGCGTGATCTCCAGCACCTCGCACGTCACGTGCAGGGTGTCGCCCGGGCGTACCGGGCGTTCCCAGGCGAGCTCCCCGCCCGAGCCGATGATGCCGCCGGCGAGCGGCAGGGCGGAGGTGACCAGCAGCCGCATGGTCAGCGCCGCGGTGTGCCAGCCGCTGGCGGCGAGGCCGCCGAACAGGGTCCCCGCCGCCGCCGCGTCGTCGAGGTGGAATGGCTGCGGGTCCCAATGGGCGGCGAAGGCGCGGATCGCGTCGGCGTCGATCGTCTGCGCCGCGCTGCTGAAGCGCTGGCCGACCTGGAGGTCTTCGAGGAACAACGCGGACATCACCGGATCATAACGGGAAGCCGGCGCCACGCCAGCCAGCCCCCCTGGCTCTCGGCAACCCGCCTGTCGTCAGGACCGACGGGGGACCAGAGTTTCTTTGGTCGGAGATCGAGGAAGGCGGCCTTGAACCCACCCCTCGCCTCCCGCCACACTGGCCCCGCCACGCCCTCCAGTCCCGGTCCCCGCATGCCCCCCCTCTACCTCGACCCCGCCACCGGCCACACCTTTCCGATCGATCCGCCCCGCTGGTGCGGCCCCGACCGCGCGCCCTTGCAGCTCACCCAACTCCCCGGCCTCACCCGCGCCCAGATCGACCCCGCCGCCCGCGGCCCCTGGCGCTACCGGGCCGCGCTGCCCTTCGCCCCCGCCGACCCCATCACCCTCGGCGAGGGCGGCACGCCCCTGCTGCCCCGCACCCTGCACGGCGCTCCCGCGTTGCTGAAGGCCGAGTGGATCATGCCCACCGGCAGCTTCAAGGACCGCGGCGCCACCGTCATGCTGTCGCTGCTGCGCGCCCAGGGCGTGCGCGCGGTGCTGGAGGACAGTTCCGGCAACGGCGGCGCCGCCATCGCCGCCTATGCCGCCGCCGGCGGTCTGGACGCCGTTATCCTCGCCCCGGCGTCCACCAGCCCCGCCAAGACCGTGCAGATGCGCGCCCACGGCGCAACGGTCGAACTCGTCCCCGGCACCCGCCAGGACACCGCCGAAGCGGCGATCGCGCGCGCCGCGACGGTCTTCTACGCCAGCCACAACTGGCACCCGTTCTTCCTGCACGGCACCAAGACCCTCGCCTACGAATTGTGGGAGGACCTCGGCTTCCGCGCCCCCGACAACGTCATCGTCCCCTGCGGCGCGGGATCGAACGTGCTCGGGTGCGCGATCGGCTTCGACGAACTGCGTCGCGCCGGCCAGATCGCCCGGATCCCGCGCCTGTTCGCCGTCCAGCCCGCCGCCTGCGCGCCCATCGCCGCCACCTTTGCCGGCACGCCGGCGCCCGCCCCCACCCCGACCATCGCCGAGGGCACCGCCATCGCGGCCCCCATCCGCCTGGCCGAGGTCGTCGCCGCGCTGCGCGCATCCGGCGGCGGCGCCGTCACCTTGACCGAGGCCGAGATCGCCGCCGCCACCCTCGACCTCGCCCACAGCGGCGTCTATGTGGAACCCACCGCGGCGCAGCCCGCCGCGGCCTTCGCCAAACTGCTGGCCGCGGGCCGGATCGACCCGGGGGAAACCACGGTGCTGGTCCTCACCGGCTCCGGCCTCAAAGCCACGCCACGCATCGCCGAACTGCTGGGACTTCAGCTGTGACCACGCCCCTTGCGACCACGCCACGAATCGCCTTGCTCGGCTTCTCGATCGAGTGCAACCGCTTCGCCCCCTGCGCCACCGAAGCCGATTTCGCCGCCCGCACCCTGTTCGCCGGCCCCGCACTGATCGCCGAGGCCCGTGCCCCCGCCCCGCGCATGCTGGGCGAACTGCCCGGATTCGTGGCCGCCATGGACGCGGCCGGCCCGTGGGAACCTGTCCCCCTCACCCTCGCGATGGCCGAACCGAACGGCCCGGTGGAACACGGCTTCTTCGCCCGCCTGCTGGCGGACTGGGAGGCCGGGTTGCGCGCTGCCGGCAAGCTCGACGGCATCTATGCCGTGCTGCACGGCGCCGCGCTCACCACCGAGGACGACGACCCGGAAGGCACCTTGCTCGCCCTGGTCCGCCGCATCTGCGGCCCGGCGATCCCCGTTGTCGCCAGCTACGACCTGCACGCCAACGTGGCGCCCGCCGATGTCGACCTGGTGGACGCTTTCATCGGCTACCGTACCAATCCGCACCTCGACATGCGCGAACGCGGCGTCGAGTCGGCGGCCGTGCTGCTGCGCCTGCTCGGCGGCCTGACCACGCACCGCGCCCGGGTGCGCCTGCCGATCGTGCCGCCCACCGTCACCATGCTCACCGCCCCCGAGGCACCGGACCGCCCGTACGGCGAACTGATCGACCTCGGCCAGAAACGGATGGTCGAACCGCCCTATGCCGGACGGGTGGTGAACGTCTCGGTGATGGGCGGCTTCGCCTTCGCCGACACGCAATTCAACGGGCTGACGGTCGTCGTCACCGCGACCGATGCCGCCGCCGCGCACGACCTGGCGCAGGAAATCGCCGTCGCCGGCTGGGCCCGGCGCGACCGGTTCCGCCCGAAATTGACCTCGCTCGACGATGCCGTGGCCCTCGCCCGCGGCACCGCCGACCGCACCCGCCCGGCGCTGATCTTCGCCGACGTCGCCGACAACCCGGGCGGCGGCGGGCGCGGCAACACCATGCACATCCTGCAAGCCTTCCATGCGGCCGGCATCCGTGACGCCCTGGTCGGCGTGATCTTCGACCCCGCCCTGGCGGCCGAGGCCGCTGCGCTCGGCGAAGGCGCCGCCTTCACCGCGCGCTTCAACCGAGACGGCGGCGATGCCTTCTCCCACCCCTTCGCCGCGCCGGCCGTGGTGCGCGCCGTCCGGCGCGACCCCATCCGCGGCCGGCGCGGCATCTATGCCAACAACACGATCGACCTCGCCCCCGCCGCGGCACTGACCCTGGGGGGCCTCACCGTCGTCGTCATCTCCAACCGGGTGCAATGCGCCGACCCGGCGTTCTTCGAGGCGTTCGGCCTCGACATCGCCGCCGCACGGGTCGTGGTGGTGAAATCGCGCGGCCACTTCCGCGGCGGCTTCGACGAGTTCTTCGCCCATGACCAGGTGATCGAGGTCGACGCCCCCGGCCTTACCAGCCCCATCCTGGCGCGCTTCGACTGGCAGCACCTGCCGCGCCCGGTGCTGCCGATCGACGCCGACGCCACCTGGGCGCCCAACGCCGGGACCCCCAACGCCGGGACACCCCATACCGGGACGCCGAACGCCGCATGACCCTCGACGATCTCCCCACACCCTGTCTGGTCCTGGATCGCACCATCCTGCGGCGTAACATCGCCGCCATGGCGGCGGCGCTGGCGCGCCACGGCATCCCGCTGCGCCCGCACATGAAGACCGCGAAATCGATCGACGTGGCCCGCCTTGCGCTGGCCGGCCAGCCCGGCGGCATCACCGTCTCTACCCTGGCGGAGGCGGAATATTTCGCCGCCCACGGCATCGCCGACATCCTGTACGCGGTCGGGATCACGCCGCAGAAACTCGATTCGGTCGCGCGGCTCAACGCCGACGGCGCCGATATCGCCGTGCTCACCGACGATCTCGACACCGCCGCCGCCATCGCCGCCCATCCGCACCCGCCGCGCACCCTGATCGAGATCGACAGCGGCGAAGCCCGCGGCGGCCTCGCCCCCGACGACGCGCACCTGCTCGCCCTCGCCGCGCGGCTCGGCCCGAGCCTCGCCGGCGTGATGACCCACGCCGGCCACTCCTACGCCGGCCGCACCCCCGAAGACATGGCGCGCATCGCCGAGACCGAGCGCGCCGGCGTGGTCCGCGCCGCCGAACGCCTGCGCGCCGCCGGCCATCCGGCGCCGATCGTGTCGATGGGCAGTTCGCCCACCGCGCTGGCTGCCGCCAGGCTCGACGGCATCACCGAAGTCCGCGCCGGGGTCTACATGTTCGGCGATCTGTTCCAGGCCGAGATCGGCACCCATCAGATCGACGACATCGCGGTGACTGTGCTCGCCAGCGTGATCGGCCGCCGCCCCGGCCAGCTCCTGGTCGATGCCGGCGGCCTCGCGCTGTCGAAGGACCGCAGCACCGAAGCGGCCCCGAAGGACTGGGGCTTCGGGCGCGTGCTCGACCGCACCGGCCGGCCGGCCTACGGGGACGCAATGATCCGCCGTGCCTACCAGGAACACGGCATCGTCGTGCCCGACCCGGCGCACCCGTTCGACCTGCCGATCGGCGCGCGGATCCGCATCGCTCCCAACCACACCTGCATGACCGCCGCCGCGCACGACCGCTACTACGTGGTCGACGACTCCGGCAGCGACATCGTTGCGGTCTGGCCACGGGTCAACGGCTGGTAGTTCCGCCGCCAACCGGCACGCGCCAGCCTCTTCCCCCCCGCGCCGGACCGTCCCATGCTGAGCCCATGAGCAGCCCGACAGGCGCCCCCGGCGGCAGCTTCCTGCGCGTCAGCAAGCGCACCCGGCTGACCGCGATCATCGTCGCCTGCGCGCTGTTCATGCAGAATCTCGATTCGACCGTGATCGCCACCGCCCTGCCCACCATGGCGCGCGCCTTCCACGCCGACCCGGTGCACATGAACGTCGCGCTGACCGCCTACCTGCTCTCGGTCGCGGTGTTCATCCCGGCCAGCGGCTGGATGGCAGACCGGTTCGGCAGCCGCACGGTGTTCCGCGCCGCCATCGTCGTGTTCACCGTGGGCTCGATCCTGTGCGGCCGGGCGGAAACCCTGTCGTTCCTGATCGGCGCCCGCATCCTGCAAGGCGCCGGCGGCGCGATGATGGTCCCGGTCGGCCGCCTCGTGCTGCTGCGCGCCACCCCGCGCGCGGAGCTGGTCGCCGCCATGACCTGGCTCAGCATGCCCGCCCTGCTCGGCCCGGTGCTCGGGCCGCCGGTCGGCGGGTTCATCGTCACCTACGCCTCCTGGCGCTGGATCTTCGATATCAACGTGCCGATCGGACTGCTCGGCATCGTCGCCGTCACCCTGTTCATCGAGGAGGTGCGCGAACCGCCGCCCGGGAAATTCGACACCATCGGCCTGCTGCTGTCAGCCGCCGCGCTGTCGGGGCTCATGTTCGGCCTCGAAACGCTCGGCCGCAGCCTCGTCGCTCCCGCGATCGGCTGGGGCCTGTTCGGCGGCGGAATGGCCGCCGGAGCGCTGTATCTGGTGCACGCGCGCTTCCACCCCGCCCCGCTGCTCGACCTGTCCCTGCTGCGCCTGCCCTGCTTCCGGGTCGCGCTCAGCGCGATGATGCTGTTCCGCACCGGCATCGGCGCCATCCCGTTCCTCCTGCCGCTCATGCTGCAAGTGGGGTTCGGCGATTCGGCGGCGAAAAGCGGCCTTATTACCTTCGCCAGCTCGGCCGGCGCCCTGGTGATGAAACCAGCCACCCAGACCGCGCTCCGCCGCTTCGGATTCCGCGATACCCTGGTCTGGAACGGCGTCATCTCCGCCGTGATGGTCGGCATCTGCGCCGCCTTCCGCCCCACCTGGCCAGCCGCGGCCATCTACGCCGCGCTGCTGGTCGGCGGCCTGTTCCGATCGCTGCAATTCACCGCCTACAACACCCTCGCCTACGGCGACGTGCCCAGAAAAAAAATGAGCGGCGCCACCAGCCTCTAC
>JABBNW010000190.1 GCA_019352115.1 Pseudomonadota bacterium | reverse complement strand
TGCGGACAGCCCCGGCCGCTGGTTGTTCCACTGCCATAATCTCTACCACATGGCGAGCGGCATGATGACCGAGGTCGCCTATGCCGGCTTCACTGCTGGATACTGAAAGGACGTCGGAGCGTCGCAGGAGGCAAACGATGCGTGTCCGTTGGGACCCGACCCGCTCCGCCCGGCTGCCAGGTCGCATCGTCGCCGCCTGGGGCACGACCCGGCGTCCCGCGCGGGTCGGCGTGGTATGGATGGCCGCGCTGCTCGGCCTCCTGGTCTGGCTGGCGGGTCGGCACGATGGCGTCGTGCTGGTGCCGCCGTTCGTTGCGACCATGACGATCCTGTGCTGCCTGCCCGAGGTCGCGATCGCGCAGCCGTTCGCCGTCGTGGCCGGATCAACCCTGGGGGCCGCGATCGGCACCCTGGTCGTCTGGGTGCTGGGCTGCGGTGCGGGTCCGGCGATGGTAGCGGCGCTGACGGCGCTGATCGTGCTGCCGCGCGCGCACGCTTATCATCCACCCGGAGTCGCGCTGGCGTTGTATCCGGCGCTGGTGCATCCCGGGCCCTGGTTCGCCGTCGCCGTGGTGCTGCCGTTCGTGCTCACCGCCGTCGGCTCGGCTGCGGTTCTGAGCCGGCTGCTGCGCGGCTGGCCCCGCTACCCCGTGCCGCTCTGAGTTGCGCGCCGCACGGGCTTTTTGGTCCGGCGCTTGCATGATTTCACACCGGCGCCCACGCTTGGGGTCCCCGTGCCGAGGCAACCCGTGATCCTGTCCGACTACCGAGCTCCCGGATACTACTGCGAGATGACGGACGCCGCCGCCGCCGCCCCGGTGCGTGACCGTCTCGCCGCCCTGTCCATCGACGCCCTGCATCGCCGGGCGGCCGCCGCCGAGGCCGAGCTGTACAACCTCGGCATCACCTTCACCGTCTATTCCGACAAGGACGCAATCGACCGCATCCTGCCGTTCGACGTGATCCCCCGCGTGCTGTCGGCCCCCGAATGGCACCAGATCGAGACCGGGGTGATCCAGCGGGTGGCGGCGCTCAATCTTCTGCTCGACGATATCTACCACGGCCAGCGTATCCTGAAGGACGGCGTGCTGCCGGCGGATCTCATCCTTGGCCACGCCCAGTTCCGTCCGGAGATGCAGGGGGTCGACCTGCCGTACGGCACCTATGTGCATATCTGCGGGACCGACATCATCCGCGATACCGACGGCAGCTTCCTGGTGCTGGAGGACAATGCGCGGACCCCCTCCGGGGTCAGCTATGTCATCGAAAACCGCCACATGATGCTGCGCGCCTTTCCCGACCTGGTGGACGGCGTCGCGCTGCGGCCGATCGACTCCTATGGCCTGCAATTGCTCGCCGCCCTGCGCGAGACTGCGCCGCGTCATGCGGCCGATCCCGCGGTCGTCCTGCTGTCGCCCGGCAGCTACAACTCCGCCTTTTTCGAGCACGTGTTCCTGGCGCGCGAGATGGGCGTGCCGCTGGTTGAGGGCCGCGACCTCGTGGTGGAGGACGAGCGGGTCTATATGCGCACCACCAGCGGCCTCGCGCCGGTGGATGCGATCTACCGCCGGATCAACGACGATTTCCTCGATCCGGAGGTGTTCCGTCCCGACAGCGCGCTCGGCGTTCCCGGGCTGATGCGCGCCTACCGCGCGGGCAATGTCAGCCTGGCGAATGCCGTCGGCACCGGCGTCGCCGACGACAAAGCGGTCTATGCCTACATGCCGCGCATCATCCGCTATTATCTTGGGCAGGACCCGATCCTGCCGAACGTGGAAACCCATCTCTGCCGCGAGCCGGAGGGGCTCGCCTATACGCTCGACCATCTCGACAGCCTGGTCGTGAAGCCGGTGGGCGAGGCGGGAGGCTACGGCATCACCATCGGTCCGCGGGCCTCGCGCGCGGAGCTTGGCGCCTGCCGCGACCGGCTGCTCGCCGACCCGGCCAACTACATCAGCCAGCCGTGCATCTCGCTGTCGGTTTCCCCCACCCTGGTCGATGGCCACGTCGCGCCGCGGCATGTCGACCTGCGCCCGTTCGCCATCACCGGTGCGAAGACCTGGCTGCTGCCGGGCGGGCTGACCCGGGTGGCGTTGCGGGAGGGTTCGCTCATCGTCAACTCGTCGCAGGGCGGCGGCTCGAAGGATACCTGGGTCCTTGAATGACACCCTCCTAGCCCGATCCGCGGACGCGCTTTTCTGGCTCGCCCGGTATGTCGAACGGGCGGAGGATCTGGCCCGCATCCTGGACGTGAACGACACCTTCTCGCGCGACCGTACCGGCGGCCAGAACTGGCTGTCGATCGTGCAACTGCATGCGGAGGAAGAGGCGTTCTTCGCCCGCCACAGCATCGCCAGCGCGGCCAACGTGCTTGGCTTCTACGTGGTCGACCCCACCAATCCCAGTTCCATCGCCAGCGCGGCGCGCGCGGCGCGGGAGAACGCGCGCACCCTCCGCCCGCTGATCTCGACCGAGATGTGGGTGCAACTGAACATGTTCCACACCCGGATGGCGGCGCTCGGCCCGGCGGATCTCGCGCCCGGCCGGCTCAGCCCGCTGTTCGCCTGGATCAAGGAGGCCTGCCAGCTTCACACCGGCATCACCGAGGGCACGTTCTATCGCGACCAGGGCTGGTATTTCTACCAGCTTGGCCGCTATCTGGAACGGGCCGACCAGACCACCCGCCTGCTCGATATCAAGTACCATGTGCTGCTGCCCGACCCGCGCGACCACGGCTCGCCGATCGACGTCAGCCAATGGAACGCGCTGCTGCGCTCGGCGGCGGGCTATCACGCATACCGCCGGCTGCACGCGACCGGGATCACGCCGCGCCAGGTCGCGGGGTTCCTGCTGCTCAACCGACGCTTCCCGCGCTCCGTGTACCTATGTGTGCGGGAGGCGGAGCTGCTGCTCGCCGAGCTGAAGGCGCGCTACGGGTTGCGGCGGGGCAACGAGGCGGCGGAGCAGCTGGACGGGCTGCGCGCCCTGCTGAGCGGCGTCGGGATCGGCGAAATCCTGGTCCAGGGGCTGCACGAGTTCCTTGATCTGGTACAACAGCGGCTCAACTTGCTGGGGGAGGCTCTTGGCACCGGGTTTTTCGGCTATGCTCCCCGCCCGGCTGCCGAACCGTCTTCGCCGTTCCCCGTATCGCCGTCCGGGCCGCCCGCCCCGGTCCAGTAGGCCGCGCATGCCCCTGCTCTCCATCCATCACGTCACAACCTATCGCTATCGCCAGCCGGTCGCCTTCGGCGAGCATCGGATCATGTTCCGACCGCACGACGGCCACGACCAGCGGCTGGTCTCGGCCGAGATCGTGATCGATCCGGCCCCATCGAGCCTGCGCTGGGTGCATGACGTGTTCGGCAACTGCGTGGCGCTGGCCCGTTTCGACCGTCGCGCCGACATGCTGCGCTTCGTGTGCAGCAGCGCGATCGACCACCTGCCGGTGCATCCGCTCGCTTTCGCGCTCGACGAGCACGCCACCACCTACCCGTTCAGCTACGATGCCGAGGATATGCCCGACCTGCTGCGCTCGATCGAGCGGCAGTGGCCCGACCCCGAGCGGATCGTGGATACCTGGGTGCGCCAGTTCCTCCGCCACGGCCGGTCGACGCCGACCGAGGCGCTGCTGGCCGACATCACCCGCGCGATCCACCAGGGGTTCAGCTACGTCGCGCGCGAAGCCGCAGGGATCCAGGATCCGCTCGTCACTCTGGCCAGCCGTAGCGGCACCTGCCGCGATTTCGCGCTGCTGATGATGGAAGGCGTGCGCGCGCTCGGCCTCGCCGCCAGGTTCGTCTCCGGCTACCTGCACAGCCCGGGGACAGGCGCCAGGCGCCGGGTCGGCGGCGGGGCCACGCATGCCTGGGTGCAGGTGTTCCTGCCCGGGGCCGGATGGGTCGAATTCGACCCGACCAATGGGATCGCGGGGTCTAACCGCGATCTGATCCGGGTGGCGGTGGCGCGCGATCCGCGCCAGGCGGTGCCGCTATCGGGGAGCTGGACCGGGTTCCCTTCCGACAGCCTCGGTATGACCGTCGAGGTGAACGTGATCGCCGTCGGGGAAGATTCGAGCGCCCAAGGCGACAGCCCGCTGCGGAATGTGATTGCAGGATAGCGTCCGGCGCGCGTTTCGCGGCGCGGCGGGGGGCACCGGATTCAGGATTTGGTGATCTTTTGACCTGAATCACTGAATTCCGGCATGCCATCCGGATATCTGGTGGCATGCCGGTGGGTTCCTGGCCCCCTGACACCGGAGAATGACGCGCATGAACGGCTTGCCCCGCCATGTCCGGCCGCGATCCGTCGGTCGGGACGTGCGTGTCGAGCCGTCGTCGCCGGAAAATGCGTCCTTGCACGTCGCGGCATGGCCGTCCCCGATCCATCGGTCCGGCCTTGCCGAAAGGGCGCCGACGTGACGATCAGAGTGCTCGGACTGTGCCTCACCGGCAGCAGCGGCATGCAGGTTTCGTATGACCCGGCCCTGATTGCGCTCTCCTACGCGATCGCGGGACTCGGCTCGTTCGCCACCCTCGATATGGCCGAGCGGTTGCGCGACCCGCGACGGCACGCCTGGCTCTGGCTATCGGGGTGCGCCGTCACCCTTGGGGGCAGCATCTGGGCCATGCATTTCGTCGGCATGCTGGCGATTCTGTCCCCTGTGCCACTGCGCTTCGATCCCCGGACCACGGCGGCGTCGATGGCGATCGCCGTGGCCGCGGCGGGGGCCGGTTTCCGGATCATCTCCCTCCGTCGCCCCGGCTGGGTGCGTCTTCTCGGTGCGGGCGGCGTTCTCGGGGCGGGGGTGGTCGCCATGCATTATGTCGGGATGGCGGGCGTGCGGGTCCCGGGGACGGTGACCTATACGCCCGGCCTGTTCTTGCTTTCGGTCCTGATCGGCATGGTGGCTGCCACCTTGGCGCTGGCGCTGGCCCTCCTGCGGACGAGCCCGTGGCAGCGGGTTCTCGCCGCCGTCGCGATGGCAATGGCGGTCTGCGGGATGCACTATGCCGGGATGGCGGCGATGGCGGTGCATGTCGCGGCGGCCCCGCTCGCCGTGTCGGGAATTCGCGCCGACGTGCTCGGGGCGGCCGTCACCACCGTCGCTCTCGCACTGCTGGCACTTGCCATCGTCTCCAGCGGCGCCGACCGGCGCATCGCCGTCGTGATCGGGCACGAGGTTCGCATGCTGCGGGAGGCGAACGCCCTGCTTGAGCGGACGCAGCGGGAGATCGTTCGCCGGCTGTGTATCGCCGGGGAGTGCCATGACGACACCACCGGCCAGCACGTGGCGCGGATCGGCGTTCTCGCCTACCGCCTCGCGCGGGCACGCGGATGCCACGAGACGTTCGCGCGGGATCTGATGGCCGCCGCGCCGCTGCACGACATTGGCAAGATCGGTGTTCCGGACGCGATCCTGCATAAGCCCGGCCGGCTTACCCCGGAAGAACGGTCGGAGATGCAGCAACATGCGCGTCGGGGCGCTGCCATATTGCACGGCACCGGGCTCCCACTGCTCGACCTGGCAGCGGAGATCGCCGGCACCCACCATGAGAACTGGGACGGTTCGGGGTATCCTGACGGGCTGGTCGGCGGGGCGATTCCCTTGTCCGGGCGGATCGTCGCGATCGCGGACGTATTCGACGCCCTTCTGGCACCGCGCCCCTATAAGGAGCCGTGGTCGCAGGCGCGGGTTAGAGACTTTCTCGGGCAGGAGGCCGGCAAGCGGTTCGAGCCGGGACTGGTCGCGCTCTTTCTGGCGGATTTTGACGCGATGCTGGCCTTGCGGGCCACCGGAGCCCCACCGGTCGCCGACCCGACCCTGCTGGCGGGCAGCCCGTCCAGTCGCCTCGCGTCCGGTGGCATGCCGGTGGCGTGGCCCGCCAATGCCGAAGCATCGCTGGTGGCCCGCCTCGCGATGTGAGCCGTCTTGCCGCGCATCGGCCGGATGTGACGGGATCAAGCCGCGCTGGACACCTTCCCGCCTCGCTGGCAGCGTTGTCGGCATCGTCGCCGGGGAGACGCGCGCGCCATGCAGTTCGACCTCACCCCAGCTCAGAAGGATCTCCGCGCGCTCGCCCGCCGCATCGCCGAGACCGCGATAGCCCAGCGCGCCGCTGCGACCGATCGGGACGAGGCCTATCCCTGGGCCAATATCGCAGACCTGCGCGCGGCCGGCCTGCTTGGCCTCACTTTCCCCGCTGCGCTCGGTGGGGGCGGGGGCAGCCTGCTCGATGCCGTTCTGGTGGTCGAGGAACTGGCGCGGGTCTGCGGCGTCACCGGCCGCATCGCGGTCGAGGCGAACATGGGAGCGGTCTCGGCCATCCTGCATCATGGCAGCGAAGCCCAGCGCCGCCGTGCCGCCGCGCTGGTGCTGGACGGCGACAAGCCGGCGATCTGCATCACGGAACCGGACGCCGGTTCGGCCGCCACCGAGATGACTACCACCGCCCGGCGCAGCGGGGACGGCTGGCGCATCACCGGGCGCAAGCACTGGATCACCGGCGCCGGCGTCTCCCGCCTGCACCTGATCTTCGCGCGCGCGCGTGAGGCCGACGGGACGGACCGCGGCATCGGCGGGTTCCTTGTCGTGCGCGACCCGGCCACCGGCGCGCCTTCCGGCCTGCGGGTCGGCAAGCGCGAACCCACCATGGGCCTGCGCGGCATTCCCGAGGCCGAACTGATCTTCGAGGACCTGCCCGTCCCCGACGACATGGTCCTGCGCCACCGGAACGGCGCCCTGGTGGGCTTCGGCGAACTGATGGACGCCTACAACACGCAGCGGGTGGGCGCGGCGACGGTGGCGCTCGGCCTGGCGCAAGGCGCGTTCGACGCCGCGTTGGAGTTCGCCCGCACCCGCCACCAGTTCGGCCGCCCAATCGGGGAGTTCCAGGGCCTGCAATGGATGCTGGCCGACATGGCGACCGGCCTGAATGCCGCGCGGCTGTCGGTCTGGCGGGCCGCGGCGTCGGCCGATCCGTTTCCCGATCCGCTGCTGGCGGCCGAGGCGAAGCTGTTCACCTCCGAACTGGCGATCAAGGTCACCAACGACGCGCTGCAGATTTTCGGCGCCCGAGGCTACTCGCGCGACTGGCCGCTGGAGCGGATGGTGCGGGACGCGCGCATGTTCACCATTGGCGGCGGCACAGCTCAGGTGCTGCGCACCATGATCGCCGGCCGGCTGCTCGGCTGGAAGCTGCCGCAGACGCGGGACGGCTACGCGCGGCGGTGACCGCGGGGCGCGGGGGAGGGGCGGGCTTTCCTCCGCGCCTCGGGTTCTCTACCACCCCCCGACCATGCTCCTGCCCCGCCCCGGCGCGGTCCCTGCGCCATGACCTCGTTTGCCCTGCTGCGCCAACTGGCCTTCGCCGCCGGGCTGGCGGCGTTGTCGGCCGTGGTGGTGCGGCTGATGATCGCGGCCCGGGTGATGGACACACCCGATGCGCGCAAGGCGCACGACCGCCCGATCCCGAAAGGGGGCGGGGTCGGGATCGTCGTCGCGTTCCTGGTCGGCGTGGCGGTGCTGTATGCGTTCGCGCGTTTCTCGCGCATCGCCGAGCCCTATTTCCTCGGCGTGATCGGCGCCGCGGTGCTGATCGCCGGTGTCGCGCTGCTGGACGATATCCGGGACTGGCCGTTCACCGTGAAGCTGGGCGCGCAGGTGCTGGCCGCGCTGGCGGCGGTGGGCAGCGGCATCTACGTGCGCGACTATCGGGTGCCCTACCTCGGCGGGTTCTATGTCGGCTGGATGGGCGCGCCGGCGACGCTGGTGTGGATCTTGTTCGTCACCAACGCAATGAATTTCATCGATGGGCTGAACGGCCTCGCCGCCGGGGTGGCGCTGATCGCGGCGGCGTTCCTGGCCGGGATCGCGGCCTGGCAGGGAAGCTGGTTCGCCTATTTCGCCGCGTTGCTGCTGGCGGCGGGGCTGATCGGGTTCCTGCCGTTCAACTTCCCGCGCGCGCGTATCTTCATGGGCGACGTCGGCAGCCAGTTCTGCGGCTTCATGCTGGCGATGCTGGGCGTGGTGGCGGCCCGGTTCGACGGCGTGGAGCTGTCCCTGCTGCTGGTGCCCATGCTGCTGTCGGGCGTGCTGTGGGACGTGGCGTTCACCTTGGCCCGCCGCGCGCTGGCGGGCGAGCGGCTGACCGTGCCGCATCGCGGGCATCTGTATCAGGTGGCGCAGCGGGCGGGGGTGCCGGCGGTCGCGGTGGCGCTGGTGCACTGGGGGTTCGCGGCCTGGGGCGGGGTGTGCTGCCTGCTGTTCATCGCCGCGCCGCCGGGGTGGAAACCCTATGTGCCGCTGCTGGTGCTGCCGCCGCAAATCGTGTGGCTGTGGTTCGTGCGGGCGCGGGCGCGGGTGGCGGGGGTGGGGCGATGGTAGGGCCCCCCACGTTCACGACGCGAGGACCACCTACGCGGCGCACCGTGCGCTGGCGCCATGCGGCGTCGATGCGCGCGGGCGCGATGCGGTGCCGGGCCTTAAACACTCAACGGGGCTGGCGCCGTCGAAACGCCGTGGGTCAGTGCTGCAACCGTGAGAGGATCCGGCGCGGTCGGCATGGCCACCACGATCGTGCTGTTATGTTCGGCCCCGATCTCGGCCAAAGTCTGTAAGCGCCGCAATTCCAGAGCAGCCGGGAAGGCGGCGATGAAGCGCGCCGCCTGGCTCAGTTTCTCTGCCGCTTCGAACTCGCCCTCGGCCTTGATGATACGGGCGCGTTTTTCGCGGATCGCCTCGGCCTCCCTGGCTATCGCGCGCTGCATGTTCTCCGGAATGGCCTCCTCGACGCGGTGAGTGGATCGGTCACCGTTGCTTGAGCGCCGTCGCCACC
>JABBNW010000189.1 GCA_019352115.1 Pseudomonadota bacterium | reverse complement strand
GGTGCCGATTCTACCGTCCGCTTCCGCGTCGCGTTAAGTCCGACAGGCTGCTAGGGGGAGCGGCGCGCGGGGATCGACCCGGCGCCAGGCTAACCTTCCCCGCGTTTACCGTTTGTTAGCGGGATTGCCCGCAGGGTCGTGTGGTTCTAGCGCCAGGATGGCGCGGCCATTTCTGGTCCGTTCCATGCCGCCCCCTCCCATCGGCCCTCTGTCATCCGTCGCCCCGATCGTCGCCGCATCTGCTCCGGTGCAGGCGCAGCGGCGCGGCGCTCCGGTCGCCCCCATCGCGGTCCCGGTCGTGCCGCCGCCCGCCCCCGGCGTCGGCAACCCGAGCCAACATCTGGACCCCGGGCTCGGCCTCGTGGTGATCGCGTTCCACAACGCCGCCGGCACGGTCACCGGCACCATCCCGACCGCGCAGCAGTTGCAGGCCTATCGCCGGTGGGATGACACGCGGGTCGGTCCCCACGCCGAGGCGGGAACGCTGCGGGCGTCGGAGGCGGTGGGTGTTGCCGGTCCGGTCCAGATGGGCTCGGGCGCGATGCCGACGGGGGGCGGGTTGCCGGTGGGCGCCGGCCTGGGGGTGCCGATGCTGGGCGTGCCAATCCTGGGCGCGCCGGTTCCGGGGCCGCCAATCCCCGGCGTGACGGATCGCGGGCCGATCATCCCTCCGGACACCGCTGCGGCCGGGTCCGTCGCGCCGTCGCCGGCGACAGGTCCATCCGGCGGCGCGTCGCCCGGCCGGACGGGGAGCGGATAAGGGGCACCGCTTACCCGAGTCCGGGTCGCGGGATTTTTTGCTCACCCGGGGGCGGCGCGCAGCTCCGGCGCAAGCGCCCGGCCGATGTGGGCGCGGCACGTGCAGGCGCGACACATGTGGGCGCGACAGATATGGGCTCGATATACCCCGGCGCGACATTTGCAAACCGCGCGCCCGCGCGCCACATGCGCGGCATGCTCCATCCCCGCTTTCGCTTCGCCGGCCTCCCTGGCCCGGCCCGCATCCCGGCATTGCTCGCGGCGCTGACCTGCCTGCTGCTTGCCCCCCCTGCGATCTCGTCCGCTGCGGCCGCCGCCGCTGCGGCGCCCCAGCCGCCTGCCGCCGGGGATGCGTCGGCAGAGCTTGCGCAGATCGAGACCTATCTGAACGCCATCCATACCTTGAAGGCGCATTTCCTCCAGGTCGCGCCGGACGGCGCGGTGAGCGAAGGCACCGCCTGGCTGGAACGGCCCGGCCGCGTGCGCTTCCAATACGCGCCGCCGAGTCCGTTCCTACTCGTCGCCGGCGACGGCTTCGTGGTGTTCCACGATTCCTCGCTGGGGCAGAACAGCACGGTGCCGCTCGGCAGCACCCCGCTCGGCATCCTGCTCGCGCGCCATGTGCGCCTGTCCGGGCCGGTGCAGGTGACCTCGGTGCGCCACCTGCCCGGGGAGGTGGAAATCACGTTGCACCGCCGCGCGAGCCCCGCCGACGGCAGCCTGACCCTGGTGTTCAGCACCGACCCGCTGACCCTGCGGCAGTGGACCGTCACCGACGCGCAGCACCAGCGCACCACCGTCACGCTCGAGAATGCGGTGACCGGCGAGCGGTTCAACCCCGATCTGTTCAACGTGGCGAGCCCGGGTGGCATCCCTGCCGGATCGGGCGACTGAACGACGGCCGCCGCGCACCGTCCCCGCGGGGCGGGATCGCAGACGGATCGGACCCGCCCGTTACCCCCCGAGCACCGCCCGCGCCGCAGCCTGGATCGCCGCGCGGTCGCCGGCGGCGATCCGTTTTGCATCCACAAGCGCGCCACCCATGCCCACGAACGCCGCCCCCGCCGCCAGGTACGCCGCCACATCCGCGACCCCGATCCCCCCCGTCGGGCAGAACGCTACCCCGGGGAACACGCTGCGCAAGGCCGCCACATGCGTCGCACCGCCCACGGAGGAGGCCGGGAAGATCTTCACCGCATCCGCCCCCGCCGCCAGCGCCGCCCGCACCTCGGTCGGCGTCAGCGCGCCGGGCAGGAACGCTGCCCCCGCCGCGGCACACGGCGCGGCCAGCGACGCATCCACCCAGGGTGAAACGATGAAGCGCGCGCCGGCCGCCAGGCACGCCTCGGCAGCGGCCCGGTCGGGCACCGTTCCGGCACCGATCAGCAAGGCCGGATCGGCCGCCAGTTCGCGGATCAGCGCCGGCGCATCCGGGATCGTCAGCGTGATCTCGAATACCGTCAGCCCCGCATCGGCCAGCCAGCCGACCGCGGTCGCTGCCAGCGCCGCGGTCGGCGTGCGGACCACCGGCACCACGCGCGCGGCGCGCAGGCGTTCCAGGATCGTCATGGCATGCTCCCCGTGCGCAGCAGCGCGTCGGCCATCACCACGCCCTGGCCCTCAGGGCGCACGATCACCGGGTTGATTTCCGCTTCCGTCACGTCGTCCAGCGCGGCCAGGCGCGAGAACGCGGCGATCGTGCGCGCCAGGGCCGCGAGGTCGCCTTTCGGCAGGCCGCGATAGCCGCGCGCCGGCGCGAGGCCCTTCACCGCCGCGATCATTTCCAGTGCCTCCGCGTCCGACACCGGTGCCAGGCGCAGCACCACGTCGCGATACACTTCCGCCAGCACCCCGCCGGCGCCGAGCAGCACGACCGGGCCCACCATCGGGTCGCGGCGGTAGCCGAGGATCGCCTCGGCCACGCCGCTTGCCATCGGTTGGGCAATGAAACCGGTGATCGCGGCACCGATTCGTGCACGCATCGACGCCGCCGCCGCGGCCAGTTCGCCGGGGCCGGCGATGTTCAGCGCGACCGCGCCCATCTCGGTCTTGTGCGCGAGCGTGGCCCCGGCGGCCTTGAGCGCCACGGGATAGGCAAGATCGGCGGGCGGCGCGGCGGGGTCGATCGCGCGCGCCGTATTCGCCACGCCGAGAGCGGCGAACACCGCGCGCGCGCCCGGTTCGTCATCCGCGGCGCCCAGCAGCGCTGCGGCGCCGGCGGCGTCGCCCACATCCGGCACTGGGCGCGGGGCGCGCCAGTCCAGATAGGCGCGCGCGGCGTCGGCGCAGGGTTCGGGATTGCGGAAGGCGGCGATCCCGGCCTCGGTCAGCAGGCGCAGGGACGCTTCGGCGTGCGGGACCAGGAAGGCGCAGATCGGGTGCGGGCCGGTGGCAGCCAGGACGCCGGCAACCGCATCCTGAGGGCGGAATTGCGCCGAGCTGCCGATCACGGCGATCGCCAGGTCGGCATCCGGCGCCGCCCGCGCCTCCGACAGTGCTGCGGCGATCGTCTCCTTGCCCATGCCCGCCAAGGTGGTGTCCAGCATATGTGCGGTCGCGATCCCCGCGAGGCCGAGCCGATCGACCACCATCGCCCCGCCGCCACCCGTTGTCGTGACCACCCGCACCGCGCGCTGCGGCGCGGTCGGCGGTTTGCGCCCGAGCAGCAGGGGTGGGACCTCCAACAAGGTTTCGATCAGATCGACCCGGACGATGCCGTGCGCGCGGAAGAAGGCGTCCGCCGCCGCGTCCGATCCGGCCATCGCGCCGGTATGGGTGGCGGCGAGCTTCGCCCCCGCTTCCGACCTGCCGAGCTTGTAGACGACGATCGGCTTGCCCGCAGCGTGCGCGGCGCGCGCGGCGTCGGCGAACAGATCGGGGCGGCGGATCGTTTCCAGGAACAGCAGGATGGCGTCGGTGTTGGGATCGTCCACCAGCAGGCGGGCGATCTCGCCGGCCGTCAGATCGGCCTCGTTGCCCATGCCGACCAGCTTGGCGAAGCCCGCCCCGCGCGCGGCGGCACGCGAGACCAGGGTGCCCATCACGCTGCCCGATTGCGAAACGAGAGACCAGCGCCCGGCGGGCAGGTTCTCCGCCTCCAGCGCGGCGTTGACCGAGCAGGCGATGGACGCCGGGACGTTGATGATTCCCATCGAATTGGGGCCGAGCAGGCGCACCCCGGCGTCGCGCGCGACCGCCAGCAGTCGCGTCTGGCGGGCAGCGCCGTCAGGGCCGGATTCGGCGAACCCGTCCGCCAGCACCATCGCCACCTGCACGCCGTGCGCGGCGCAGTCGGCGACGGCGGCTTCGACATGCTGGGTGCCGAGCAGGATGTAGGCGAGATCGACCGTCCCCGGGACCGCATCGAGCGACGGGTACGCGCGTTCGCCCTGCACCGTCTCCGCGCGCGGATTGATCGGGAACAATTCGCCCGCGAACCCGTGCCGGCGCAGGTAGCGCTGGGCGCGCGCGGGGATGCGCACGGGATCGGCCGACGCGCCGATCAGCGCGATGCGGCGGGGAGAGAACAGGGCGCTGGCAAGCGGGGAGGGGGCAAGCGGGGAAGGGGCAGGCATCGGGCGGCGACGATCCGGAACAGGAGGGGCGACAGGATGTTCCCCCCCTCCCGCCAGGGGAGGGGGGAAAGGTCGGGCGCTTGTTACAGCGGATCCCAGGAGAACACCTCGCCCGACCGATCCAACGGCATGAACGCGGGCTTCAGCGCCGGCAGCGCGTGTTCGGCGATGCTCTCCGGCGTCCAGCCCTCGGCCCGGTGGATGATGCGGATCGGACGCGGCGAGGAGAACAGGATCAACTCGTTCATCCGCGTCCCGAACACCTGGCCCGTGACGTCCTTCGCCGCGTCGGAGGCGAGGAACACCGCCATCGGCGCGTTCTTGTCCGGCGTCATCGCCTGGATTTTCGCCACCCGCGCCTGCTGTTCCGGCGTATTAGCGGGAATGGAGCTCGTCATCCGGCTCCAGGCGAACGGCGCGATGCAGTTCGACCGCACATTGTAGCGCTTCATATCGAGCGCGATCGATTTCGACAGCGCGGTGATGCCGAGCTTGGCCGCGGAATAATTCGCCTGCCCGAAATTGCCGATCAGGCCCGAGGTCGACGAGATATGCACGAGCGACCCGCTTTCCTGGCGCCGGTAGTGCTCGGCGGCGGCGCGGCTGGTGAAGAAGCTGCCGTTCAGGTGTACGCCGATCACTGCCAGCCAGTCTTCCGGCGTCATCTTGTGGAAGATCACGTCGCGCAGGATGCCGGCATTGTTCACCACCACGTCGATACGCCCGTAATGATCGAGTGCCGACTGGATGATTTTCTGCGCCGACCCCCATTCGGAGACCGAGTCCGTGTTGATCTCGGCGGCACCGCCCCGCTGCTCGATGAGCTGCTTCGTCTGCTGCGCGGGGGTGGCCGAACCGCCCTCACCGGACAGGGACGCACCGACGTCGTTGATGATGACGCGGGCGCCGGCCGCGGCCATCATGATCGCGATCTCGCGGCCGATGCCGCCGCCGGCGCCGGTGACGACGGCGACCTTGCCTTCGAGCATGCCTGGCATGGGTGTGGTTCCTCCGGTTGTGATCTGGCGGAGGTTAGGCGGTGGGGCGCAGCAAGGCCAGAGGCGGAATGCGGCTCACGCCTCGGCGAGTTCGACGTCGCGGTAGAGCTCGGCCAACGCTAGCGCGACGCCGAGTTCGGGCAGCGCGAGGTCTGCCGGGCCGGCGAGCATCCGCCCGATCCGGTCGCCTCCCTCGCGCGTGAACGCGGTCGCCGCGATCCGCTCGGTGCTGGCGGTCGTGGGCGAGACCACTTCGAACACCGACACCGGGTCGAGCACGAAATCCGATCCGCGCGGCACCGGCGTGGAGGTCACGAGCGCATCCGGATAGCGCACCCGGGCGGCGACCAGGATCTTGAGGTCGCCGTGGAACGCGCGGCACGGGCGGCCGCGCAGCCGGTCCTGCAGCGCGCGCACCAGGTTGGTGGCGATGACGCTGTACTCCACTGATCCGCCGGTCATCGCGATCGCGCGCGCACCGTCGAATTCGCAGCGCAGGGTCTGCTCGCGTTCCCAGTCGAGGAACACATCGAGCGTGAGCGGGTCATGCGGGGAGGTGGTCATGCAGGGAATCCCTGGCATGCTCCGCCGCGCCGCGTGCGCGGACTACACCGTAAGTTCGATCAGGAACGGTCCGGGGCGGCGCAGGGAGGCGGCCAGCAGGTCGGCGAAGCCCTCGCAGGTGTCCGTCCGCGCCGCTTCCACGCCCATCCCGCGCGCCAAACTCACCCAGTCCAGCTGCGGATTCCCGAGGTCGAGCATGTCGAGCGCCGTGCGCCCCGGATTGGCGCCGACGTTCGCAAGCTCGCCCAGCAGGATCTGGTATTTGTGGTTGGCGAAGATCACCGTGGTCACATCCAGCCGCTCGCGCGCCTGGGTCCATAACGCTTGCAACGTGTACGCGGCAGAACCGTCCGCTTGCGTATTGATCACGCGCCGCCCCGGCGCACCGACCGCGGCCCCGGTCGCCATCGGTGGGCCCCCGCCGATCGCGCCGCCCATCACCTGCAACCAGTCATGCGGCGCGGCGGCGAAGGTGGCCGGGAAGAAGCCGCGGCCATAGGTAACCGATTCATCTGCAACGACAGCGCCTTCCGGCAGCAGCGCGCCGAGGGTCTGCGCCACCGCCTCCGGCGACAGCGCCCCGCGCGCGGGCGTGGGGCGCGGGCCGGGGTCGGGCACGGCCGCCGCCGGGGCGCCCAGTTCGTCGGCAAGACGGGCGAGCGCGTCGCGCGGGTCCTGCTCCGGCCGGGTCAGCACATGCACATGGGCGCCCGGGGCGAGCGGCGTGCCCGGCTTGTTCGGATAGGCGAAGAAGATCACCGGCGAACGCGCCCCGACCAGGATCACATGGCGGAAGCCGGCCATCGCCGCCACCGCCTGGTCGACGGGGTAGGGGATTCGGTTCACCGCCACCCGGCCCCGCCCGCGCGCCATCCGCGCGTTGGACCCGAGCGCCATCAAGGACGCGCCGGTCGCGGTGGCCACACGGTGCGCAAGTTCCAGCGCCGGTGCATCGAGCGCATCGGTGCCGAGCAGCAGCACCGTGGGTTCCCGCCGGCGCAGCACCGCGGCGGCGGTGGCGACGGCATGCGGGTCGGCGCGCGGGCGGGTGGGCACTGGCAGCGCCTCGGCGACGACGCCGCCCTCAGTCCAGGCGGTGTCGGCGGGCAGGATCAGGGTCGCGATCTGGCCGGGCGCGGTGCGCGCCGCCTGGATCGCCACCGCCGCATCGCGTCCGACCGTCGCGGCCGAGGTTGCGGTGCGCACGAACCCCGACACTCCGCGCGCCCAGCCCTCCGTGTCTGCGGTCAGGGGCGCATCGAGCGGGCGGTGGTAGGTTGCCTGGTCGCCCACGATGTTGACGATCGGCGTTGCCGCGCGGCGCGCGTTGTGCAGGTTGGCAAGCGCGTTCGCGAGGCCGGGGCCGCAGTGCAACAAGGTGGCGGCCGGCTTGCCCGCCATGCGCGCGTAGCCGTCTGCGGCGCCGGTAACCACGCCTTCGAACAGGCCCAGCACGCAGCGCATGCCGGGAATCCGGTCGAGGGCGGCGACGAAATGCATCTCCGAGGTGCCGGGATTGGCGAAGCAGGTGTCGACGCCACCGGCAAGCAAGGTGGTGACCAGGGATTCGGCGCCGTTCATCTGCGATGCTCCAAGGGGCACGGGGGTGGTGCGTAGCTTGGGCGAAGCGCGGTGCGGCGGCAACCTTGCCCGGTCCGGCATGCGCTGTGTGCACTTCTGGGCTGCGTCACTGGGGCAGGTGCGTGCGCGGACCCGGTGCCGGCGGACCGGTGGGATGGTTCGTCTGCGTGTCGAGCCCCGTCGGGCCCCCTCGCCGGGCCCGGGTTGCGCGGGCGGGCAGGCGCCGGCAGACTCCCCGCCTGCGTGCCGTCCAACATAAACAAGGAACCGTCGGTCCATGGCCTTCACCGTGCTCTACCCCGAAAAACTCTATGCCGATGACAGCGTGGAACGGCGGATCTTCGGCCCCGAGGTCACCGTGGTCGTGCGCGACACCCAGGAACTGCGCGACCTGTCCGATGCCGATTGCGCTGCGGCCGACGGGCTCATGATCCTGCGCCAGTCGGTGCAGGCGCCCGACCTTGCGCGCTTCACCCGGTTGCGCTGCGTCGTGCGGATGGGGGTGGGCTACGACAAGATCGACCGCCATGCCGCCGCCACGCGCCAGGTCGTTGTCTGCAATGTTCCCGATTACGGCACGACCGAGGTCGCCGACCACGCGATCGCGCTGGCGATGGCGCTGCGCCGTGGGCTGCTTCTGCACCACGACTGGCAGCGCGGGCCGCAGGGCGCGCCGTGGAAGGCGGTGTTCGACCCGCTGATCCGACGCACCGGCGCGATGACGTTCGGCATCGTCGGCCAGGGCCGCATCGGCACCGCGGCGGCCTTGCGCGCCAAGGCGCTGGGCTACCGGGTGATCTTCTTCGATCCCTACCGCCCGAACGGCGCGGAACTCGCGATCGGCGTCGAACGCGCGCTGAGTCTGGAAGATCTGCTGCGGCAGACAAACACGTTGTCGATCCACGCGCCGTTGACGCCGGAGACCACGGGGATGATCGACGCGCGCGCGCTGGCGCTGCTGCCGAAGGGCGCGGTGGTGGTGAATACGGCGCGCGGGCCGATCATCGATATCGATGCACTGGCAGCGGCCCTGAAATCGGGGCACCTGGCGGGGGTGGGATTGGACGTGGTGCCGGTGGAACCGCCGGTCGATCCGGTTCCGGAATTGATCCGCGCCTACCGCGCGCGCGAGCCCTGGACCGAGGGGCGGCTGATCATCACGCCGCATTCGGCGTTCCATACGCCGGAAGCCTGGGACGACATCCGCGCCAAGGGGGCGGAGACGATGCGCGCATTCATCGCCGGGCGGCCGCAGAACGTCATCGCGCCCGAGGATTTCTGAGTGGCGGAAGCAAGCAAGGCCAGGGGGCGCTGCCCCCTGGACCCCCGCCAGGGAACTCGTCCCCTGGACCCCATACTGTTTGGGTTCC
>JABBNW010000188.1 GCA_019352115.1 Pseudomonadota bacterium | reverse complement strand
AGCCGTACCGTAAAGGTTCCGGTGATCGTGTCCCCCGCCTGCACCAGGGACGCGTCCTGGATCACGAACACCGCCTTGCCGGCGGAACCGAACGGCTTCAGCCGCTCCACCGCCATCCGCCGCAGCGCCGCGGTCGGGGAAACGGGATCGTACTGGTTCACCGACGGCGGCTGATCGGACGGGATGAAATGCTGCTCGACCGCAATGCGCGCCACATTGAGGTTCAACGGCGGCAGGTAGCTGTAATCGAGCGGCCGGTAGGCCACCGGCTCCGGCGTCTCGCCCGCGCAGGCGGCGAGCAGCAACGGCAGCAGCAGGGTGGCGCGGCGGGACAGGCGGACGGACATGCGGATCGTTCCTGGACCTTGCTGCGGGGGCAGCATGCGGACCCGCCTCGCGCGGGTCAATATTACGCGTCGGGCGGCGTGGGTCGCGGACGAAGGCGGCGCCGTCACGGCCCGCTCGCTCCGGGCGCCGGCCGGCCACGCAGTTCGGCGCGCGGAAAGTGGAAATCGTAGTTGCAGAATTCGCACGTCATCACGATGTCGCCGGCCACCGCCATGTGGTCGAGGTCGTCGGGCGGAAACCCCTCCAATATCCCGGTCAGCCGCGCGCGCGAGCAGCGGCAACCGTAGGACAGGGCCCGCGGGCGGTCGGCGGCGATACCTTCTGCGCCGAACAGCCGCCACAGCAGATGTTCGGCCGGCAGCGCGTCATCCAGCAACTCCGCGTCGGTCAGGGTCGCGGCGAGCACCGTCGCGGTGCGCCAGCTTTCCGCCTGGTCCGCCTCGCTCAGGGCCGGATCGATGCCGCCGGGGCCGGCGATCCGCTCCAGGATCAGCGCACCGGCGCGCCAGCCGGCATCGGTGCGCGCGCAGGCGAGGTGCAGGGCACAGGGCAGTTGCTCGCTGGTGCGGAAATAATGCAGCGCCATCGCCGCCAGGGTTTCGCCCTCGATCGTCACGATGCCCTGCTGGGCGTGCGTCTCCGCCCCCTGGTCGACCGTGAAGGCGAGGTAGCCGGCGCCGAGCAGACGCTCCGCCGACGGATCGGGGTCGGCGGCCAGCAGCGCGGCCAGCCGCTCCGGCGCGGCGCGGGCATAGCCGCGCAAGGCGCCGGCGTCGGTGCAGTCGGCGAGCAGCAGTCCCACCGGCCCGTCGCCTTTTGCCTGCAAGCTGAACGAGCCGCGGAACTTGAGCGCGCTTGCGAGCGCCGCCGCCAGGGCAAGCGCCTGGCCGGCGAGCCTCGTCACCGGCTCCGGATTGGCGTGCCGGGTCAGCAGCGCGTCGGCGAGCGGGCCGAGCCGGATCAGCCGCCCGCGCACCGGGCGGTGCGGCAAGTGGAACGGCGTGATCCCGCGCGCCACCACGAGGTCGGGGACCGGCGGGCGGGCGGGGTCGAGGAAAGCGGGCGTGTCCGACATCGGCCCAAGATAGGCACGCGCGCCGCCGCAGGCTACCGTAGGTCGCAACGAGGGACCGCGACGGACGGGCATATCCCGCCGCCGGCCCCGGTCGAAAAAATTGTGCCATCGAAAAATGGTGCCGTCGAAAAATGGCGCCGGGCGAAAAAACCGGCGCCGGTCCGAGGGCTGCCCCACGGGTGCCTCGCCGGGCGTCCGGGGCGGAAGACGCCGGGAGGAAGACAATGATACGCCGGTCCTGGGTCATCCTGACCGCGCTGCTGCTCGCGCGCGTCGGCTTCGGCTACGAATACCAGACCCTCGCGAGCCTCGGGCCGGGGTTGATGTCGCGGCTGCACCTCGATTTCGCGACCTTCGGCTCGCTGATCGGCGCCTACATGCTGTCGGGCGCGTTCGTGGCGCTGCCGCTCGGGCTTCTCGGGCGACGCTTCGGCGACCGGCTGGTGCTGGGCGGGGGGATGGCGCTGATGGCGGCGGGCCAGGCGCTCTGCATCGCCGCCCCGACGGCGCACGGGATCGCGCTCGGGCGATTCGTCTCCGGCTTCGGCGCAGTGGCGATGATGGTGCTGCAGAGCAAGGTGATCGCGGACTGGTTCACCGGCCCGCGCTTCATGCTGGCAATCAGCCTGTCGTCCGCCGCCTACCCGGTGGGCGTCGGACTGAGCCAGCTCGTCCTGCCGCCGCTCGCGCACGCCTTCGGCTGGGGCGCAGCGTTCGGCTCCGGCGCGGCGGAGGCGGCGCTGGCGCTGGCGCTGTTCCTCGCCGCCTACCGCCCGGCACCGGGCACGACCGACGTGGCGCGCGGATTCTCCTTCCCCACTGGGCGGGAGGCGGCGCTGTCGGCCTGCGCCGGGCTCATTTGGACCGCCTACACGGCCTGCTACGCAGCCTTCCTGTCCTACGCGCCGGCGCTGATGACGGCGCGCGGAGAGGGCCTGGCGCTGATCGGCCTGGTGGTGGCGCTGGCGACCTGGGGCAATGTGGTGGCGACGCCGCTCGGGGGCGTGGCGGCCGGGCGCTGGGGCGCACCGCGCGTGTTCGCGGCCGGGACGGCGGCGATGGTGCTGGGCACGGCGGCGATGGGGGCGTTCGACCTGCCGGCGCTGTGGGGCGCGGTGATCGGGTTGCCGGGGTCGGTGCACGCCGGGATCATCATCGCGCTCGGCACCCTGTCGTCGCGGGCCGAGAACCGGGCGGCGGGGATGGGGATATTCTTCACGATCTACTACGGCGGCGGGGCGCTCGCGCCGGCGCTGTGCGGCATCGCGGCGGATGCCTACGGCGGCGCGGGCGGGGCGATGTTCGCCGGCGCCGCGATCGGCGCGCTGGCGGTCCCGGCCTACCTGGCGCACCGCGCGCTCGGCGGGCGCAACGCACTTGCGGTGGCGGCGTGAGGGCTGGTGCGCCGATCCTGACATATGTTGCCGGTATCGGCGGTCAGGATCGGCACACCAGCTCTTTGTTTTCAGTGGCCTGCTGGTCCCTGAAATGGGAAGGCATTTCAGGGGCAGGACACTATGCGGGCCCATCCGGACGGGAATAGCCGATCGCGCAGAATGCGCCGCCCATGTAGCGTTCCTCTACCGGATCGTCGCTGCGCCGGTCCTTGAGCTGGGCGGCGAACGGATCGGCGCTGTCGCGCGGCGCCCAGCCGATCGTCACGCGGTCGTCGTCGCGCCACCAGGTCATCGCCTGATTGTCAGACGCGCCCCAGACGACGCCGGCGCCGACCCGTTCGGCCAGCACCGCGCGCGTAACCAACCGGGTAAGGTCGGCGAAAGACAGGTAGCTTGCCAGCATGCGCGCGTTCACCGGTTCGGGCAGGCAGGAGCCGATACGGACGAACACACTCTCGACCCCGTGCTTCATCCAATACATCCGGCCCATCAGCTCGCCATAGGCCTTCGACAACCCGTAATAGCCGTCCGGCAGGAGCGGATCGCTCGCGTCGATCGTTTCGCTGCGCTCGTGGAAGCCGACGGCGTGGTTGGAGGAAGCGAACACGACCCGCGCCCGCTCCCGCCGCGCGGCTTCGTAGACGTGATAGAGGCCGCGCAGGTTGGGACCCAGGATCTCCTCGAACGGACGTTCCACCGAGACGCCGCCGAAATGCAGGATCGCCCCGCAGCCCTCGGCGAGCCGCAGCAGCGCGACGCCGTCGCCGAGGTCTGCGGCGGTGAAGGTGGCGCCGTCCGGCAGTCGGTCCGGGAACGGTGCGATATCCGTCAGTCGCAGCCGCCAGCCCGCCGCGCCCAGGCTGCGCGCGAGCACGCGGCCGAGCGCGCCGGAGGCGCCGGTGAGCAGGACGGGTTTGGTCGGGACATCGTCGGGCATGGGTCACTCTCCGCCCGGCACGCTACGCGATCGCACGCCCGCCAGCCAGCAGGGGGATCGCAGACGGGGCGCGCGTGGACGCGCGGGCGGGATCGTGGAAGATGCCGGCCACGACGGAACAGCGGAGTGGACGATGCGCACGATCGAAGACCACGCGGCGGCCCTGGCCGACGGGCACACCACCAGCCGCGCTCTCGTCGAGACCTGCCTCGCGCGCATCGCCGATCCCGCCGGCGAGGGCAGCCGCGCCTTCGTCCGGGTCTATGCCGAACAGGCACGCGCCGGGGCCGATGCGATGGATTTGCTGCGCCGGACCGGACGCGCGCCGTCGCGCTACGCCGGCATCCCGGTCAGCCTCAAGGACCTGCTGGACGTGGCCGGCGAACCGACCCAGGCCGGATCGCGCGTGCTGGCCGACGCCGCCCCCGCCACGGCGCACGCGCCGGTGGTCGCGCGGCTGCTGGCAGCCGGCTTCGTGCCGATCGGGCGGACCAACATGGTGGAGTTCGCCTTCTCCGGCCTCGGCATCAACCCGCATTTCGGCACCCCGCGTGCGCCGTGGGAGCGCGATGCGGCGGGTGGCCGCATCCCGGGGGGCAGTTCGTCGGGGGCCGCGGTGTCGGTGGCGGACGGGATGGCACTCGGCGCGCTGGGCACGGACACTGGCGGATCGTGCCGCATCCCGGCGGCGTTCTGCGGCGTGACGGGCTACAAGCCGACGGCGCGGCGGGTGCCGATCGCGGGCGTGCTGCCGCTGGCGCCGAGCCTCGATTCGGTGGGACCGCTGGCGCCGTCCGTCGGCTGCTGCGCCATTCTGGACGCGGTGCTGGCGGGAGCGGCGCCGGCCCCGCCGCCGATCGCCGAACTGGCCGGGCTGCGACTCGCGGTGCCGGCGGCGCTGCTGGCGGACGGGATGGACCCGGCGGTGGCGGCAGCGTTCGAGCGGGCGCTGGCCGCGCTCGCCGCCGCCGGAGCGCGCATCGTGGACCTCGCGGTGCCGGAGTTCGACGCGGTCTACGCCGCGAACGGCATGGGCGGCCTGACCGCGGCGGAATCCTTCGCCTGGCACCGCGCGCCGCTCGCCGAACACGCCGCAACCTACGACCCCCGCATCCGCACCCGCATCGAACGCGGCGCGCGGATCGGCGCGGCGGACTACCTGGACCTGCTGGCAACGCGAACCCGCCTGATCGCGGCCTACGACCGCCGCACCGCAGGCTTCGACGCGGTGGTGCTGCCGACCGCGCCGATCCTGCCGGCACGGATCGCGACGCTGGACGACGAGCGGGAATACAACCGGGTGAACCTGCTCACCCTGCGCTACACGACCCTGTTCAACTTCCTCGATCGCTGCGCGATCAGCCTTCCCTGCCACCAGCCGGGCGAACCGCCGGTGGGGCTGATGCTGGCGGGCGAGACGATGGGGGACACACGCCTGTTCGCGATCGCCGCGGCAGTGGAGGCGGCACTCGGCGTCCACCACCCGGCCGGGTAGCGGTCCGATAGCCCCGCCCGATTCTGGGCGGTGGCTGAATCGCCCGTCGCGTACCATCAGACCAGCCACCGCGTTCCATTTGAGCGCCTCGCGACTCCGGCGAGAGGATCGGGCGTCATCGCGACCGATCGAAACCGTGTCCCTGAGCTGCTGGGTCGCCACCGCCAGCCGTCGCCTAAACAAGACTATTGCATTCGGTTGGTGGGTGCTTCTATTGGGCGTCGCACCGAAACAAAGGAGAGCGACAGATGACTCATACAGCCCCCGGCCTCTTCCTGCTGGCGATTGCGCGCGACGCTGGCTGCGACGACTATGACGTCGCAGTTGGCAGTTCGATCACGTCGAAGTTGGCTCGGCTTCGCATGGCTGGAGGTGCTCCGATTGTAATCCAGATCAATAATAAAACGCCGAGGATATGGGTGCTCCCCGAGCACGATAACGGGCAGTTCGCCGCTCTTGGGTCTACTGAAAGTTACGAGGCTGGGCGAGGGCGACATCATCACCTTGACCAAGTCCGGGAATTTCGGGGCCGGCCGCTTACGAAGATTATCGTCTCCGAGACAAGGGGTTCGACGATTCGTGCCGCCTTCGCCGCGACTCGGAACCGTCTTTAGTTCGCCGAGCCAGACTGCCAATGATACGGTATCGTTACGTAGCGCGTAATCGGCGCGTATGACAACCCGCGCAAGCCTGCGTAGGCTCGGCCGTGCCGCTGTTCCAGGACGGAGAGCCCCATGAGCCGCCCGAAGCCCGAATCGTCAGCGAAACCGAAGCTCATCACCTTCCACCGCCTGATTGCCGGGGCCCGGGCGCCGATGCGCGCCGACCGCTCCGCCGCCGGTTCGTTGCCCACGCGCGCGTTCCGCTATTGCGAACCCGCCACCTCCGCCGCCGCCTTCGGATGGTACGTGTTCCCGCCCACCAGCTTCAGCCTGATGTGGGACGGCGACGACATCACCTGGAGCTTCGCCGGCGCCGGGACGTGGCTGCCGCTGAAAGCCGCCCAGTTCCCCGACTTCCGCGAACAGTTCGACGCCGTCGCGCCGCCGGAAATCCGGGAGTTCTCGCCGCCCTTCCTCGGCGCGCTGCAGGAACCCGGATTGGTGCAGATGTGGACCGGCCTCATCCTGCGCACCGCCCCAGGATGGAGCGCCCTGGTCCGCGCGCCGGCCAATATCCCGCGCAACGGCGGGTACGAATTGTTCGAAGGGATCGTCGAAACCGACCGCTGGTTCGGCCCCCTGATCACCAACCTGCGACTCACCAAAACCAACGTGCCGATCGACTTCCGCGCCGACTTCCCCCTGCTCCAGGTCCAGCCCATCCCGCGCCAGGCCTACGACGACACCACCCTGAACGACTACGAACTGGTCCCCGACCTCGACGGACTGCGCCCGGAAGACTGGGACGACTATTACGACACCGTCGTCCGCCCCAACGTCCAGGAACACCGCCCCCGCGGCCAATACGCCGCCGCCGCGCGCAAACGCCGGGCGCGCGGCGGGGACCCGGACCCGGGGAAGTAGAAGGCCAGGGGCTCTGCCCCTGGACCCCGCCAAGGGCTCGCCCTTGGAACCCTTCCGTTGGTTCCGAGCGTGTGGTGAGCACGCCTTCGGGCTTGTGGTAAACCAGCACTTCGGTCTCGTCGCGGCTGTCGGTCGCGACGACGAACTGCTTGCCGTCCAGCACCACGCGGTCGCCGGCATGCACACTGGTGCCGATGCCGGCCGGGCTGCCGTTGAGCTCGACTTCGCCGGCCAGGATGCGCTGCTCCAGCATGCGGCGTGAGCCCAGCCCCGCATTGGCGAGCACCTTGTGCAGGCGCTCCTCCAGCAGGGCGGCGGTGGTATCGTTGCGCACGTCGCGCTTCAGGGACAGAACGGTTTTTTGCGGCGCAGTCATGCGCGGTACTCCTCGGTATCTTGCTCGGCGGCGTCGGGTTCGACGTCGGCGCGGTTCGCTGCCTCATCGGCAGTGTCTGGGGTGATTTCGGTGTGGGGCGGGACGTCGCCGGGCAGGCCGGCGGCATGCTCGTCGTTGGCGCTGTCCAATGGCAGTTCCTCGTCCGTATCGAACGGCAGGTCACGCACGATGCGCGCCGGCAGCGGGGTCTGGTCAAAGCGCAACTGCGGGTCTTCCATGTCGCGGATTTCCGACAGCGGCGGCAACTGGTCCAGAGATTTCAGGTTGAAGTAGTCGAGAAATGCCCGGGTGGTGCCGAACAGCGCCGGCTTGCCGGGCACGTCGCGGTAGCCAACCACACGGATCCATTCGCGCTCCTCCATCGTCTTGATGATGTTGGAGGACACCACCACGCCGCGGATCTGTTCGATCTCGGGGCGGGTGATCGGCTGGCGGTAGGCAATCAGCGCCAGCGTTTCCAGCAGCGCACGCGAATAGCGGCTGGGCTTTTCGGTCCACATCCGCGTTATCCACGGATGCACGTCCTGGCTGACCTGGTAGCGGAAGCCGGAGGCAACCTCGCGCAGCTCGACGCCGCGGCCGGCGCAGTCGGCAGCCAGCGCTTCCAATGCCCGCGCGATCTGCTCCTGCGCGACCTCGTCGACTTCGTTGAACAGGTCGCCCAGCTGATGCACGGTCATCGGCTGGCTGGAGGCCAGCAGGGCGGCCTCGATGATGGGTTTGAGTTGCTCGATCTGCATGGCCTTGGATGTGCTGCCGATTCTCAGTGATGGCCGCTAGGTGCGGTGGCGGTTGCCCGTGCGGCCGGCGCGTCGGCGACAGGCTCGATCGCGGCGTCGGGGTGGCTGGCGCTGGCCTTGATGTAGATCGGGCCGAGTGGCTCTTCCTGCACGATCTCCACAAGCATTTCCTTGGCCAGCTCGAGCATCGCCAGAAACGTCACCACGATGCCTGGGCGACCTTCGCCGAGGTCGAACACGGTCTCGAAGCGGTGGAAACCACCGTCGTCCAGCCGGCTCAGCAAATCACCCATGCGCTGGCGCACGCTGAGCGCCTCGCGCTTGATCGCGTGGTGCCCGAACAGCTCGGCCCGGTGCATCACATCCTTCAGCGCCAGCAAAAGTTCGCTCAGCTCCAGCGGTGGCGGCAACCTGACGACGTTGCGCTCGCTCACTTCGGCGTGTGCCACGGCGGTGTCGCGTTCGAGACGTGGCAGCGCCTCAATGTCTTCGGCCGCCCGCTTGAAGCGTTCGTATTCCTGCAGGCGCCGCACCAGTTCTGCACGCGGATCGTCCTCCAGTCCCTCTTCCATCGGTGGTCGCGGCAGCAGCAGCCGCGACTTGATCTCGGCCAGGATTGCGGCCATCAGCAGGTATTCGGCAGCCAGCTCCAGCCGCATGACATCGCGCATCAGCTCGATGTAGGTCATGTATTGCCGGGTGATCTCGGCGACCGGGATATCCAGGATGTCGAGGTTCTGCCGGCGAATCAGGTAGAGCAGCAGATCCAGCGGTCCCTCAAACGCCTCCAGGATGACTTCCAGCGCATCCGGCGGGATGTAGAGATCCTGCGGCATCTGCAGCATCGGCTGGCCGCGCACGATGGCGAGCGGCATTTCCTGCTGTTGCGGTACCGACGCAAAGGCATCCTGCGGTGCGGCGACCAGGCTCGGTGGCTCGACTGGCTCAGTGCTCATCAATGCATGTCATGGGGCCGCCTTCAGCGGCTGGCAGTGCGTTCAAC
>JABBNW010000187.1 GCA_019352115.1 Pseudomonadota bacterium | reverse complement strand
AACCCAAACAGTATGGGGTCCAGGGGACGAGTTCCCTGGCGGGGTCCAGGGGCAGAGCCCCTGGCCTTCCTAGCGCCCTCACCAAGACCCCCAAGGTGGCGGCATGACGCCGGCGGCAGCGTTGGCGGCGGATCGGGCGCATGGGGATGCGGCGATCTGGATTGCGCGGGTGCCGGAGGGGGAGGTTCTGGCGCGGGCGCGTGAGTTGGCGTTGGAGGGGCCGCGTGGGCGGGCGTTGTGGGGTGTTCCGTTTGCGGTGAAGGATAACATCGACGTTGCCGGATTGCCGACGACGGCGGCGTGTCCGGGGTTTTCCTACGTGCCTTCGCGGTCTGCGCCGGCGGTGCAGCGGTTGTTGGATGCGGGGGCGGTTTTGCTGGGCAAGACCAATCTCGATCAGTTCGCGACGGGGTTGGTTGGGGTACGCAGTCCGTATGGGGTGCCTCGGAACGTGTTCGATGCGGGGCTTGTTCCGGGGGGGTCGTCGTCCGGGTCCGGGTGTGTGGTGGCGGCGGGAATTGTGCCGTTTGCTTTGGGCACCGACACGGCGGGGTCGGGTCGGGTACCGGCGGCATTCGGCAACATTGTCGGGTTGAAGCCGACGCCGGGCAGTGTGAGTGCGGTCGGGATGGTGCCGGCGTGCCGCTCGCTCGATACGATTTCGGTGTTTGCCGGGACGGTGGATGCGGCGCTGGCGGTGCAGCGGGTGATCGCGGGATTCGATCCGGCCGATCCCTATGCGCGCCGGCCGCCGGCCGCGCCGTGGCGCCGGGCGGCGTTGGCCGAGGGCGTACGGATCGCGACCGCGGATGTGGCGCATCTGTGCAGCGACCCGGTGGCCGCGCTGCATCTTCGCGCGGCGCGGTTGTTGCGGGCGGAGACGGTCGATATTGCGCCGCTGCTCGACCTGGCGCGGCTGCTGTATGATGGTCCGTGGGTGGCCGAGCGCACGGCGGCCTTGCGCGGCGTGCTCGCGCGCGTGCCCGACATCCTGCATCCGGTCACCCGGCGCATTCTGCAAAGCGGGTTCGACCGGCGCACGGTCGATGCGTTCGTGGCGTTCGACCGGCTGGCGGAGGCGCGGCGCGCGGCGGAGGCGCTGTTCGCCGAATACGACGCGCTGCTGCTGCCGACCGTGCCGTTCTGCCCGACCCTGGCGGAGGTGGCGGCCGATCCGATCGGGCCGAACAGCCGGCTCGGCACCTTCACCAATTTCGCCAATCTCTGCGGCCTGGCGGCGTTCGCGGTGCCGGGCGGGATCGGAGCGGATGGGGTGCCCGTCGGCATGACCCTGTTCGGTCCGGCGTGGTCGGAGGGGCGGCTGGCGCCGATCGCCGATGCGCTGCACCGTGCGGTGGCCGAAACGGTCGGTGCGACGACGCAACCGCTGCCGCCGCCGGCCGCGGCGGATGGGCCGGCGGACGGGGAGACGGCGCTGTTCTGCATCGGCGCGCATATGTCGGGCCTGGCGCTGAACGCGCGGCTGGTGGCGCGCGGCGGGCGGTTCCTGCGCGCGGCGGCGACGGTCCCGGGCTATCGGTTGCACGCCCTGGGCGATCGGCCGGGCCTGGTGCGCGCGAGTGAGGGCGGCGGCAGCATTGCGGGCGAGGTCTGGGTGCTGCCGACGGCGGCGATCGGGGCGGTGCTGGCCGAAGTGCCCCCGCCCCTCGGGTTCGGCACGGTCGTGTTGGCGGAGGGTCCGTGCCTCGGGTTCCTGGCCGAGGCCGCCGGTGTCGCGGGGGCGCCCGACATCACGCAGTTCGGGGATTGGCGTGCCTGGGTGCGCGCGGGAGGAGGCCTGTCATGAGCGAAACCGCGGAGCTGGATGCGATGGTCGATGCGGCGGCGGCGGTGCTGGGCTTGCGGGTGGCGCCGGAATGGCGGGCGGCGATCCGCGCGCATCTCGCGATCTCGCTTGGCCATGCACATGCGGTCGCGGATTTTGCGCTGCCGGACGAGGCCGAGCCGGCGCCGGTGTTCCGCGCGTGAGCGGGTCCGAGGCAGCCCTCACCCCCTGGGCCGGCGCGAGCGAGATTGCCACCGCGGTTGCCGGCGGGCAGGTCGCCGCGACGGCGGTGACGGCGGCGGCGCTGGCGCGGATCGCACATGCGAACCCGCGGCTCAATGCCTTCACCGACGTGGTGGCGGCGCGGGCGATGGCGCGGGCTGCGGCGATCGATGCCGCGCTTGCCGCGGGGCGGCCGGTGGGCCCGCTCGCGGGCGTGCCGTTCGCGGTGAAGAACCTGATCGACGTCGCCGGGCTGCCGACCCGTGCGGGGTCGCGCATCAACCGCGACCATCCGCCGGCGGCGCGCGACGGGACCTTGGTGGCGCGGTTGGAGGCGGCGGGCGCGGTGCTGGTCGGCGCGCTCAACATGGGCGAGTACGCCTATGATTTTACGGGCGAGAACGTCCACGATGGCGCCTCGCGCAATCCGCATGATACGACCAGGATGACCGGCGGATCCTCCGGCGGATCGGGGGCGGCGGTGGCGGGCGGGCTGGTGCCGATCGCGCTGGGGTCGGACACCAACGGCTCGATCCGGGTGCCGGCGTCGTTCTGCGGGGTGTTCGGGCTGAAACCGACCTACGGACGGCTGAGCCGGGCCGGCAGTTTCCCCTTCGTTGCGAGCCTGGACCACCTCGGGCCGTTCGCGCGCAACACGGGGGATTTGGCGGCGGCGTATGACGCGATGGTGGGGCCGGACCCCGCCGATCCGGTCTGCACCGATCGTCCGGCCGAGCCGGTGGGCGCGGCGCTCGATGCCGGCATCGCGGGCCTGCGCATCGGCCTGGCTGGCGGCTATTTCCGCGCCGGCGCGTCCGCGGAGGCGCTGGCGGCGCTGGAGACGGTAGCCGCCGCGCTCGGCCCGGTGCAGGCGGTGGAACTGCCCGAAGCCGCGCGGGCGCGCGCCAGCGCCTATGTGATAACCACCACGGAAGGAGCGGCGCTGCATCTGCAACGGCTGCGCGAGCGCCCCGAGGATTTCGATCCCGACGTGCGCGACCGCCTGATCGCCGGCGCGATGGTGCCGGCCGCCTTCGTCGCCCAGGCGCAGAAATTCCGCCGCTGGTATCGCGACGCGGTGCTGCGGGTCTTCGCCACGGTGGACGTGATCCTGGCACCGGCGACGCCCTGCGTGGCGCCGGCGATCGGCCAGAAGACCTTCGTCCTGGACGGGCGCGAACACCCATTGCGGCCGAACATCGGCATCTACACCCAGCCGATCTCGTTCATCGGGCTGCCGGTCGTTGCCGTTCCGGTGCCGCTGCCCGGCGGCCTGCCGATCGGCGTGCAGGTGATCGCCGCACCCTGGCGGGAGGACCTGGCGCTGCGGGTGGCGCGCGCGCTGGAACGGCAGGGTATCGTGCGGGCGCCGGTTCCGCCGGCGGCGCCGTGACACGGGCGGCGCGTTCCGGGACCGATGCCACAACAAGGAGCCCACGCGATGGAGATCAACCTGCCGGAGGTGCTGGCCGAGGTCACTGCCGCCTTCGCCCGCTACGAGGCGGCCTTGGTCGGCAACGACGTCGCCGCCTTGCAGGCCATGTTCTGGGCCGATCCGCGCACCCTCCGCTACGGCATCGCCGAGAACCTGTATGGCAGCGCGGAGATCGCCGCCTTCCGCGCCGCCCGGTCCCCCGTCGGGCTGGCGCGCAGCCTGTCGCGCACGGTGATCACGACCTTCGGCCGCGATTTCGCCACCGCGTCCACCTTGTTCCACCGTGCCTCGGCACCCGGGCGGGTCGGGCGGCAGATGCAAAGCTGGGTGCGCCTGGACCCGGGCTGGCGCATCGTCGCCGCGCACGTGAGCCTGATCGACGCCGCATGAGCGCACCGCCCGCGCGGCGAATGTCACGGGCAGTTCATCACCGCGCCCGGCCGAATGATCCACATCAACGACGACCTGCCGGGTGCGCGCTACGCACCTGGCCGGGTGGATGACACTGGACCCAGGGGGACAGGATGGGCACCACGCTGTTCGGGCCGTCGGGATTTCCCTTGCGCGTGCTGTTCGCCACCGGGGAGATGTTTCCGCTGGCCAAGACCGGGGGGCTCGGCGATGCGGCCGCGGCGCTGCCGGCGGCACTTGCCAGGCTCGGCGTCGACATCACGGCGATGCTGCCTGGCTATGACTCCGCGCTCGATGCCGCCTGCGGCAAGCGCACCCTGGCGCGGCTTCCCGCCGGCGGCACGTTGCTGCTGGGGCGCACGCCGGACAGCGGATTGCCGGTCTATCTGCTGGACTGGCCGGAGCTGTTCCGGCGGCCCGGCGGCCCCTACCAGGACGCGGACAAGCGCGACTGGCCCGACAACCTGCGCCGCTTCGCCGCGTTCTGCGCGGCCGCGGCGCATCTCGCGCAGCACGGCGACGGCGGCGGCTGGCAGCCCGAAATCGTGCACGCCAACGACTGGCACACCGGCCTGCTGCCGGCGTTCCTGGCGCTGCATCCGGGGCCACGGCCGGCCAGCGTCTTCACCATCCACAACCTCGCCTTCCAGGGCAATTTCGCGCTCGACGAGGCGCGCGCGCTCGGCCTGCCGGACGCCCTGCTGGGGACCGAGGGGGCGGAGTTCTACGGCCGCTTCTCCTGCCTCAAGGCGGGCATCGGCTACGCCCAGCGGCTGACGACCGTGAGCCCGACCTATGCGCGCGAGATCCTCACCCCCGAAGAGGGCTGCGGGATGGACGGGCTGCTGCGGGCGCGCCGCGGCGATCTGGTCGGCATCCTGAACGGCATCGACACCGGGCTGTGGAACCCGGCCGGCGATCCCGCGCTGCCGCGCCCGTTCGCGGCCGGGGATGTTGCCGGCAAGGGCGACGCGAAGGCGGCGGTGCGGCGGGAACTCGGGCTCGATCCCGCGGCGGCGGGACCGCTGGTGGTGGGCGTCGCGCGGCTGACGCATCAGAAGATGGCAGACGTGGTGCTGGCGGCGCTGCCGGCGCTGCTCGACCAGGGCGTGCAGGTGGCGCTGCATGGGGAGGGAGACCCGGCGCTGGAGGCTGGCCTGCGCGCCGCGGCGGAGCGCTTCCCCGGCCGCCTTGCGGTGCGGATCGGCTACCAGGAGGCACTGGCGCACCGGCTGCTTGCCGCGGCGGACATCGCGCTGACGCCGTCCCGCTTCGAGCCCTGCGGGCTGACCACGATGTATGCGATGCGCTACGGGGCCGTTCCGGTCACCCGCCCGGTCGGGGGGCTGGCCGACACCGTGGCCGATGTCGACACGGCGGCGGAGGGCGGCACCGGCTTCACCTTCGCCGATCCCACGCCGGAGGCGCTGGCGGGATGTGTGCGGCGGGCCGTGACCCTGTTCGCCGACCCGCCCGCCTGGCGGCGCGTGCAGCGCGCGGCCATGCAGCGCGATTTCGGCTGGGACCGCTCGGCCCGCCGCTACCTGGACCTCTATCGCGATCTGGCGCCGGCGGAGACGGGGCGGCTGCGACGCCTTGCCCCACCGTCCGTCGATCCGCCGCCGGCGCCGCGTCCCGAGGTGTTGCCGGCGGCAAGCTGGTCGGAAGCCGCGGACTGATGCGCTCGGTCCAGCCCCGATCGCGGTCGGGCCACGCCGGCTGCCCGCCGCAGCGGGCGCGGGGCTGGGGCGCATGATCGCCGCCGCGACCGACCCGCCGCCGCAGGACGAGGCGGCGGCGACGGCGTCCGTCCGGGACGCGCTGCGCGCCCTCGCGCTCGATCTGCGCTGGACCTGGAGCCACCGGGCCGATGCGCTGTGGGACCGGATCGCCCCCGATCTCTGGGCGCGCACCCGCAACCCTTGGGTCCTGCTCGAGGACGTGCCCTCGGCCCGGCTTGCCGCGCTGGCGGCCGATGCGGGCTTCGTCGCCCAGCTCGACGACCTTGCCGCCGACCGCCGCGCCTATCGCGACGCGCCGGGCTGGTTCGCCGGCGCCTATCCCGCGGGTGCCTATCCCGCGGGCGCCCATCCCGGGGGCGCACATCCCGGGGGCGCGCTCGCCGGGGTGGCGTATTTCTGCATGGAGTTCGGCCTCGGCGAGGCGCTGCCGCTGTATGCCGGCGGGCTCGGCGTGCTGGCGGGCGATTACCTCAAGACCGCGAGCGATCTCGGCGTGCCGGCGATCGGCGTCGGCCTGCTGTATCAGGAAGGCTATTTCCGGCAGATGATCGACGCCGCCGGCTGGCAGCAGGAGGCGTATCCCTACAACGAGCCGGCAACGATGCCGGTGCAGCCGGTCGTCGATGCGGGCGGGGCGCGCCTGCACATCCCCCTCGCGCTGCCGGGGCGGACCGTGCGCCTGCGCGTCTGGCGCGCGGAGGTCGGGCGCACCACGCTCTATCTGCTCGACAGCAACGATCCGCTGAACGAACCGGTGGATCGCGGCATCACCGGCAAGCTGTACGGCGGCGGCACCGAGATGCGCCTGTTGCAGGAGATCGTGCTCGGCGTCGCCGGCTGGCGGCTGGTCGAGGCGCTGCACCCGGAGGTCGAGGTCTGCCACCTGAACGAGGGCCACGCCGCGTTCGCCCTGCTGGAGCGGGCGCGCAGCCTGGCCGCGCGGCTTGGGCTCGATTTCGAGACGGCGCTGTGGGCCTGCCGCGCCGGCACCGTCTTCACCACCCACACCCCGGTCGCGGCCGGGTTCGACCGCTTTCCCGCCGCCCTGCTCGCCCAGTATCGTGCCGCGGCGGCGGGCGCGGTGGCCGACGACGTGGCGACCGCTGCCCTGGCGCTCGCCGGCACCACCCCGGGCGAGGCCTTCAACATGGCGTTCCTGGCGTTGCGCGGGTCATACGCGAGCCTCGGCGTCAGCGCCCTGCATGGGACGGTAAGCCGGCGCATCTTCCAGCCGCTGTTCCCGCGCTGGCCGGAATGCGAGGTGCCGGTCGGGCACGTCACCAACGGCGTGCACGTGCCGTCGTGGGATTCGCGGGAAGCCGACGCGGTGTTCACCGCAGCCGGCGGCAAGGAACGCTGGCGGCATATGGCCGAGCCGCTGCACCACGCGATCGCCGCAGTCGGCGACGAGGTGCTGTGGGACATGCGCGCCCGGTCGCGCCAGCGGCTGGTGCGCGCGGTGCGGGAGCGGCTGCGTCGGCACCTGACCGGGCGCGGCCAGCCGCCTGCGGTGGTGGCGCAGGTGGACGGCGTGCTCGATCCCAACATCCTCACGCTCGGGTTCGCGCGCCGCTTCACCGCCTACAAGCGGCCGAACCTGCTGCTGGCGGACCCGGCGCGGCTGGAGCGGCTGCTGGGCGATCCGCACCGGCCGGTGCAACTGGTGCTGGCGGGCAAGGCGCATCCGGCCGATCCGGATGGCAAGCGCATGATCCAGGAATGGGTCGCCTTCGCCGCCCGGCCGGCGGTGCGCGCGCGGGTCGTGTTCCTGGAGGATTACGACATCGCGCTGGCGCAGGAGCTGGTGCAGGGGGTCGATGTCTGGATCAACACGCCGCGCCGCCCGTGGGAGGCATGCGGGACCAGCGGGATGAAGGTGCTGGCGAACGGCGGGCTCAATCTCTCGGTCGGCGACGGCTGGTGGGCGGAGGCGTTTGCGCCGGACCTCGGCTGGCAGATCGGCGCGGTGACGCAGCCGGACGCGGCGGCGCAGGACGCGGCGGATGGCCGGGAGCTGTACGCGGTGCTGGAAGGCGCGGTGCGGCCGGAGTTCTACGACCGCGACCGGGGCGGGGTTCCGCGCGCCTGGATCGCCCGCATCCGCCGCAGCATGGCCGTGTTGGCGCCGCGCTTCGGCGCCACCCGGATGCTGCGCGACTATCTGGAGCAGGCCTACCTGCCGGCGGCCGCGGCGCTGCGCCGGCGCCTCGCGGACGGCGCGGCGGTCGCGCGGGAGCTGCGGCAGTGGGAGCTGCGGGTGCGCCGCGGCTGGAACAGCCTGCATATCGGCGCCCCCGACGTGGCGCGGGAGGCGGACGGGTGGTCGTTCCGCGTGCCGGTCTATCTGGGTGAGATCGCGGCCGAGGACGTGCGGGTGGAGCTGTATGCCGATCCCGCGCCTGGCGCCGGCGCCGGCGCGCCGCCGGTGGTCGTGGCGCTGGCGCGCGGCGGTCCGCTGCCGGGCGCCGTGAACGGGTTCACCTACGCCGGACAGGTCGCGACGGCCCGGCCGCCGCGGGATTTCTCCGTCCGCATCGTGCCCTGCCATCCCGAGGCGCGCGTGCCGGTGGAGCTGCCCCTGATCCGTTGGCAGGAATAACCGCGACCGTCCGGAGCACGCTCGAGGACGCACGCAAGGACCCGTGCAAATCGCCGCCGCATGGCGAGGGGGGGTTTCATAGCAACCCGCCAGGAGGCGGACGTACTGCCGGCTTCGGACCCTTCCCGTCATGGTCTGGGCCGCGCACGGGGTGGGCCGGCGGACGCCCTTCTTGATGCCGGAGTGGCGCGGGGGGCGGAGCTGGATGCGATGCGGCGGATCGAGGCGGCGGTCGATCCCCGGGGGGTCCTGAACCCGGGGAAGGTGCTGGGGTGACGTCGGGCGCCGCGCCGGGGCGATCACGGTGTCACGCCGTCCGGGCCGTTGTGGCGGCTGCGGCCTGGGGCGGGGGCGCTGCCTTCGGCGGGGTGCTTTTGTTGCTATATCGTAACGATATGGGCGTGCGAAACCCCGCCCCGCTTCAGCGATCGAAAGTCGAGGGGCGGTAGCCTTGCGGGCCATGCTCGCGGGCCGCCGCGGCGTCGGACAGCCGGCGCCGGCGCGCGGCGAGCCGGGCTGGGCTCGGACCGCGCCGCGGGGGCGGGTCCGGTGCGTCCGCTGTGGACGGGGTGGGGGGCGTGAGGCCGAACATCCGGCACAGCGGGCGCAGCGCGCGGCACAGGCGCGGGCTGGACGCCAGCAGCGCCAACATGTCCGGCTGGGCCAGGAAATGGGCGAGCTCGATGCCGTACGGCACCAGTTCCGGCGCCATCCGCACCAGCCAGCCGTAGCCGCGGGGCAGCAGGCGGAGCGGCCGTTTCGGCGGGGCCCTTGTCTTGCGGGCGGGGAACGGATCGAGCGGAGTCCCGTCTTCCGACACCGCATC
>JABBNW010000186.1 GCA_019352115.1 Pseudomonadota bacterium | reverse complement strand
TGGCCCCCCTCACCCCGCCCTCTCCCCCCGCAAGCGCGGGTGGAGAGGGGGAAGGACACCGCCGCCAGACCCCCGAACCAGGTGTTTTCATAGCTGGGGGAAGAGGCATGACGATCGAGACGGTCATGGTGGCGATGCGCGACGGCGTGCGCCTTGCCACCGACATTCACCGCCCGGATGGGGCGGGCACGTTCCCGGTGGTGCTGGAGCGCACGCCCTACGGCCGGCACATCGCCAGCCGGAGCGAACTCACCGCGGCCGATCGCACCCCTGCCTCCCGCGCCGGGATCGCCGCGCCGTTCCTCGCCGCGGGCTATGTGGTTGTCTACCAGGACACGCGCGGGCGCTACGGGTCGGAGGGAAAATTCGAGAAATACCTGGCGGACGGGGCAGACGGGTTCGACACCTGCGCCTGGTTGCGCGCGCAACCGTGGTGCGACGGGCGGATTGCGACCATGGGACTGTCCTATGCGGCGCACACGCAGGCGGCGCTGGGGTGCCTCGATCCCCCGGGTCTTGCCGCGCAGGTGCTGGATTGCGGCGGGTTCGCCGATGCGTGGCGGTCCGGCATCCGCCAGTCCGGCGCGTTCGAGTTGAAGCAAGTGACCTGGGCGTTCAAGAATGCCCAGGTTTCCCCCGAAGCGGTGGCCGATCCGGTGCTGGCCGCGGCGCTTGAGGCCGAGGACATCCGGGAGTGGTTCACCCGACTGCCCTGGCGGCAGGGCCAGTCACCGTTGCGCCATCATCCCGATTACGAGGCCTATCTGTTCGCGCAATGGACGCATGGGGCGGACGGACCGTTCTGGCACCAGCTCGGCATCAACATGGCGGATTGGTACGCGCGCTACAGCCGCTGCGCGATGGTGCACCTGTCGTCCTGGTTCGATCCCTACACCTTGACTGCGGTTGCCAACTATACCGGATTGCGCCGCGCCGGACGCGGGCCGCAACGGCTGATCCTGGGGCCGTGGATGCATGGCGACCGCAGCGACCGCGTGTTCGGCGACGTGGATTTCGGGCCCGACGCGCCGATCGACACCTGGGCCGGCGACTGGCGCGCGTACCGGCTGCGCTTCTTCGAGCATGTTCTGCGCGGCGCGCCGTCCGACGAACCGGCAGTGCGGGTGTTCGTGATGGGCGGCGGGTCGGGGCGGCGCACGCCGGCAGGGCACCTCGATCACGGCGGACGCTGGGTGTCCGCCACCGACTGGCCGCTGCCGGGAACCGCGTTCACGGCGTTCCACCTGCACGGCGACGGCAGGCTCGATCCCGCTCCGCCGGCGGCGGACGCGGCACCGGTTTCCTTCGATTTCGACCCGTCCCGGCCAGTGCCGACGATCGGCGGCGCGTTCAGCAGCCTGGAGCCGCTGGCCGCCGCGGGCGCCTTCGACCAGGTGGAGGGCCCGGGCTTCTTCGGCTGCACGGCCCCGTTCCTGCCGCTGGCCTCGCGCCCCGACGTACTGGTGTTCGAGACGGCGCCGCTGACCCGGGCGGTGCAGATCGCGGGGCCGGTGGAGGTGGAACTGATCGTCGCGACCGATGCGCCGGATACCGATTTCACCGCCAAGCTGATCGACGTGCACCCCGCGTCGGCGGACTATCCGCGCGGCTACGCGATGAACCTGACCGACGGGATCCTGCGGCTGCGCTACGCCGAGGACCCCACGACGCCGCGGCTGCGCCGGGACGGCGAGATCGTGACCGCGCGCATCACCCTGTTCCCGACCGCCAACCTGTTCCTGCCCGGCCACCGCATCCGGCTCGATGTGTCATCGAGCAATTTTCCCAAGTACGACGTCAATCCGAACACCGGCGAAGCCCCCGGGCGGGAACGCCGGCGGCGTGTGGCGGTGAACACGGTGTTCGTGGATGCGGCGCGCCCCAGCCGGGTGGTGCTTCCCGTGGTCGGGGAGGAATCTGTTCGATAGCGCACCGTCGCCGGCTTCGCCGGGCCGATGGTGACGGCGTGGCCAGCCAACCAAAGCAGCGAGTTCGCAACGCCGGCGCTCGCCACGACGGTCGGCGCCGCCGCGGTGTTCGTCGTCGCGTTGCTGCTGGGCTCGGAAACGAAGGGCGAAGTACTGGTCTCCGACCTTAACCTGGTCGCGGACCTCTGACACCAACCGCGAAACGCGCGCCGCCAAGGCCAGGGGGCAGCCCCCTGGCCTTGGCCGCCGTCATACCACCCGGTTCGCGCGCGCCAGGACGGCGCTGAACAGCACCTGGCCGCCGGCCTCCGCCTCCTCCGGCTTGATCTCTTCCGCCTCGTTGTGGCTCAGCCCGTCCTTGCAGGGGGTGAAGATCATCGCCGTCGGCACGTGCCGCGCCACGTACACCGCGTCGTGGCCGGCACCCGAAACGATCTCGCGTGCCGTATAGCCAAGTTGTTCCGTGGCCTGGCGAACGAGGGCGACGCAGTCCGGATCGAACGGTTGGGCGGGAATGCGGAACAGCCGGGTCAGTTCCAGCTTCACGCCGCAATCGCGGGCGATGAAGCCGGCCTCGCGCGGGAACTGGGCATCGATACGGTCAATCTCGGTTTCGTCCGGATGGCGGAACTCGACCGAGAATCGGACCTCGCCGGGGATGACGTTGCGCGAATTGGGCAGGACGACGAGCTGTCCTACCGTGCCTCGGCCGTCCTCGCCGCGTGCGCGCATCATCCGGTCCACCAGGTCGATGATCCGCGCGGCGCCCACCAGCGCGTCCTTGCGCGTGGACGGCGGGGTCGTTCCGGCATGCGAATCCTGCCCGATCACCACCGCGTCGTACCACACCTGCGCCTGCGCGCCGGTGACGATGCCGATCGTCTTGCCCTCCCGCTCCAGGATCGGGCCTTGTTCGATATGCAGCTCGAAATAGGCATCGGCCGGGAAGGCGGCCGCCGGTGCGTCGCCGTTGTAGCCGATGCCGTCGAGCGCGGCGCCGACCGAAATCCCCTCGGGGTCGGTCAGGGCGCGGGCGTGATCGAGTTCGTACACCCCGGCCCAGACCCCCGATCCCATCAGGCTGTGGCCGAACCGGCTGCCTTCCTCGTCGGTCCAGTTCACCAGTTCCACCGGCGCCTCGGTGACGATCCCGAGGTCGTTCAGGCTGCGCATCACTTCGAGCCCCGCCATCACCCCGAGCGCGCCGTCGAACTTGCCGCCCGAGGGCTGGCTGTCGAGGTGGCTGCCGAACAGCACCGGCTGGCGGGCCGGATCGCGCCCTTCGCGCCGGGCGAACATGTTGCCGATCGCATCGACCCGCACCGTGAGCCCGGCCGCCTCGCACAGCGCGCGGAATCGGTCCCGCCCGCGCTTGTCCACCTCGGTCAGGGTCAGGCGGCGCACCCCGCCTTTGGGCGTGGCGCCGATCTCGGCCATGGACATCAGGCTGTCCCACAGCCGTTTGCCGTCGATGCGCAGGTTGTGGCGGGGCACTGCCGGGTCGGTCATTGGATCACCTGAGGCAAGGGGAAAAGGCGGGAAGAAGCACCGGCCGCATCTTGCCCCCTGCGCCGCTTCCTGCAAGTTTCCCGCGCGTAGCGGAGACCGCACGGTGCCGAGCCTCTTTTCTTCCCGCGCGCCCGAGCGCGCCCGCCCCATCGCGGCCAACCCGCCCGTCGGATCGCGCCTGGGCCGACGGCGCGGCGTGCCGTCGTGCGCGCTCGCAGCCCTTGCCGGTGTCGGGCTGTTCGCGCTTGCCGGCTGCAAGCTTGTCGATCAGACCACATTCGCCCCCGCCCCGGCGGCCCGCGCGCGGGATGCCGGGACGGCTCCTGCCGTGCCGGCGGCGAAGATCGATGCGCGCACGCCGCTGCTGACCATCGGTCCGGACACCCCGGTCTCCGGCTACCGGTCCCTGCTCTCGTTTGCCGTGCGCGCCGCGGAGCAACGGGACCGGAACGTGCGCTTCGACGTGACCGCGGTGGCCCCCGCGCACCTGGCGCCCGCCCGGCAGACCGCGGAGACCGACGCCGCCGAGACGCAGGCGACGGAGGTCATGCGCGCGATGGTGCAGGCCGGCGTGCCGGCCGATCGCATCCTGCTGCGGGTCGTGCTCGATCCGGCAACCACGCGCCATGCCGTGCAGGTCTACGTCCGCTGACCATGGCTGCCGACCGTGCCCGCTGATCCGGCGCTGGGCGCCCTGGCCGCCCCGCGTCGCCCGCTGTCTGGCGGGCGGATCGAGGGGCTGGCGATGCTCGCCATCACCGCCTGCTCCTGGGGCTTCAACTGGCCGGTCTCGAAATTCCTGCTGTCCGAACTGCCGCCTTTCGCCATGCGGACCTTGTGTTGCGGCGCCGGCGCGGCCTTCGCCTTCGCGGTCGCGCGCGCCCGCGGGGAGGTCCTGTGGCCGCCGCGGGGTCAATGGCGGCGCCTCGTGCTGTTCGCAACGCTCAACTACGGCGCCTTCACGATCCTGACGACCCTCGCGCTCTACTGGCTGCCGGCGTCGGAGGCCGTCATCGTCACCTACACCCTGCCGATCTGGGCGGGCGTGCTCGCCTGGCCGATGCTGGGGGAGCAGCCGACCCTCGGGCGGGTGGCGGCGATGGTGCTGGGCCTCGGCGGCGTCGCGCTGCTGGTGGCGGCGGGGATTTCGGCTTCCTGGACCCAAATCCCCGGTGTGCTCTGCGGGTTCGCCGCCGCCTGGGTGTTCGCCCTGGGCACCGTGATCGCCAAGCGCGCACCGCTCGCGATGCCGCCGGTGACCGGGGTCGGCTGGCAGGCGCTGATCGGCACCGTCCCGGTGGCGCTGCTGGCCCTGACCGAGCACACCCGCTGGGGCGCGATCACCCCGCTCGGCTGGGGGGCGGTGGCGTATGTCGCGATCCTGCCGATGAGCCTGGCCTACCTGACGTGGTTCCGGGCGCTGCGGCTGCTGCCGGCGGGAACGGCGGCGACCGGCGTGCTGATGGCCCCGGTGGTGGGCGTGTTTGCTTCCGCCGCGCTGCTGGGCGAACCGCTCGGGTTGCGCCAGCTTGCGGCGTTGGCGATGACCCTGTGCGGCGTCGCGCTCGCCGCGCGCAGCTGAATTGGCGGCCATACGGGATTCCACGCATTGCCGGCCACGCTGGCGGGGCGCAAAACGAGACTTATAATATCGTGCGGCGCCCCCCGCTTCCCCATCCCGGCGCCCAGACCGGAACCGACCATGCACCCGTTCCATGACCTCTGCCGCCGCGCCCTCAATGACATCCGGACCCAGGGGCGCTATCGCGAGTTCACGCCGCTGGCCAAGCAGGCGGAGGGCTTCCCGCTCTATCGTCAGCCGGACGGGACCGAGATCCTGGTCTGGTCGTCGAACGACTACCTGGCGATGGGCGGCCATCCGGTCGTGATCGAGGCCGCCTGCACCGCCGCCCGGTCCATGGGCGCCGGCGCCGGCGGCACCCGCAACATCGGCGGCACGAGCCCGGCGCACGACGCGCTGGAAGCCGAGCTGGCCGATCTGCACGGCAAGGACCGGGCGCTCCTGTTCACCTCCGGCTTCGTTTCCAACCAGGCGGGGCTTTCGACCATCCTGAATGCGCTGCCGGGGTTCATCGCGTTCTCGGATGCGAAGAACCACGCCTCCATGATCGCCGGGATCAAGGGATCGAAGGCCACCTGCCGGATTTTCCGCCACAACGACCTGGCGCATCTGGAAGCGCTGCTGCGCGACGCCCCGGCCGAGGCGCCGAAGCTGATCGCCTTCGAATCGGTCTATTCGATGGACGCCGACATCGCCCCGATCGGCGCCATCTGCGACCTGGCCGAGCGCTACGGCGCCCTGACCTACCTCGACGAAGTGCACGCGGTCGGGCTGTACGGTCCGCAGGGCGGCGGCGTGGCGGAGCGCGACGGGGTCGCCCATCGGGTCGATCTGATCGAAGGCACCCTGGCCAAGGGCTTCGGCTGCCACGGCGGATACATCGCCGGCGACGCGACGGTGATGGACTACATCCGCTCCTGCGCGCCTGGCTTCATCTTCACGACGTCCCTGCCGCCGATGGTCGCCGCCGCGGCACTGGCGAGCGTGCGCCACGTCCGCGCGGACAGCGCCCGCCGCGCCTTGCTGTTCGCGCGCGCCGAGGCGCTGAAGGCGCGCTTCGATGCCGCCGGGCTACCGCGCATTCCCTCCGTCAGCCATATCGTGCCGCTGCATATCGGCGAGGCCGCGCTGTGCAAGGATGTCAGCCGCCGGCTGCTCGCCGAGCACGGGATGTACGCGACCCCGATCAACTACCCGACGGTGCCGCGCGGCGAGGAACGGCTGCGCTTCACCCCCACGCCGCTGCATACCGAGGCGATGATGGACCGGCTGGTGGACGCGCTGGTGGCGTTGCTGCGGCCCTCCGCTGTGCGCGCCGCCGCCTGACGACAGCGGGCCGGCGACGGGTGGGGGCTTCGTAAGCAAGACCGGAGGGCGCTGCCTACGGCCGGGGGCCTGATTGCGCGGCGGAAGCGGGGATCGGCGCAAATCCCGACCCGCATCGACTATTGCCGCGCGTCGCCTATGCTCGCCGCTTCGTTCCGAAACGGGGGGTTACCGCATGAGCCAGACGACGTTCCACGCGCTGCGCGTGTCCATCGCGGAACATATCGCCGTCGTCACCCTCGATCGGCCGCCGGTGAACGCGCAGACCCGCGCCACCCAGGACGAGATCGCGCTCTGCTTCGACGAACTGTCCGACCGCGCGGAGGTACGGGTCGTCATCCTGACCGGCGCCGGCCGCGTGTTCTCCGCCGGCGCGGACCTCAAGGCGCGCGTCGCCGCCGTCCCGGTGCCGGGCGGGGACCGCCAGCACCTCCGCAGCGCGCGCGAGAGCTATCATGCCATCATGGAGTGCAGGAAGCCGGTGATCGCGGCGATCAACGGCCCCGCGCTCGGCGCCGGCCTCGCGCTGGTGGCGAGCTGCGACATCCTGCTGGCGGCGGAGGAGGCCGAGCTGGGCCTGCCGGAAGTCACCGTCGGCCTGATGGGCGGCAGCCGGCACGCGATGCGCCTGTTCGGCCATTCCACCGTGCGGCGGATGATGTTCACCGGCGCGCGCCTGTCCGGCCCCGAACTCTATCGCCGCGGCGTGGTGGAAGCCTGCGTGCCTCAGGCCGAGCTGCTGCCGGCCGCGCACGCGATCGCCGGCCGCATCGCCGAATTGAGCCCGACGGCGGTGCAGCTCGCCAAGCACGCGGTGAACACGATCGAGACCATGAGCCTGCGCGACGGTTACCGGTTCGAGCAGGACATGACCCTGCAGCTCGGCCGCACGCCGGACGCGATGGAGGCGAAGCGCGCGTTCCTGGAGAAGCGCAAGCCGGTGTTCGGCGCCGGGTAGGACCGCCCGCCCCCTTGGGGCGCAGGAATTTCCCTCTTTTTTTGGCGATTATGCACTTGGCAAACACGAACCAGATATAGGACTGCGCTCCTAGCTCAGCCCAGATTGTCTGGGAAATGGGTCCTTCGGAGTCTGTACAGCTCATTCCTCGCGTCGCGCGCTTCGCCGCGGAGGCGAAATATCTGTGTCCAGATTTGGGCGAGTTGAATGACGACCACGACGCCCAGTAGGACAAGCGCGAGGGCTATCCACTTAAGGAACGTCACTTTGCGTCCTTTGGGGAGGGTTCCTGATCCTTCGGCTTCTGCCGCGCAATCCGCCCCAGCTTCTCCTTGAATGCGGCCCCATCTTCGTCTGCGTCGAGGGCGCGGGCTGCCTCGCGGAAACGGTCAATTTGCTCCCTCGGCAACACCTTAGCCCTATCCTGTTTCATTCTTCCTCACGAGCGCACGATCAAGGGTCGCCGCGAAGTGGGGGAAAGACACTGTAGGGGCACCCACAGTTAGCAATGCTAGGTCGGAAGCTGACCAGTCCTCGTCCTCGTCATAGATTATGAACTGTTTGAGATCCGACCGCTTTGTTGCCCGTACATCCATGTGCGCTACAACGGCAGCATTGATGGAAGATGCATCGTTCACGACCGCATCCAGCGCTAGCAGCGTGTTGTCGTTTGCCCTCACCAGATAATCGAAAGTGTGCAGCTTGTTCGAGGCGCCGGGCAGATGCCCGTGCTTTTGAACGGCATCGCGGAATCGTATGTCAAGAGCGAGCGCCAAATCCCGGCGAAAATCAATGGCTGGCGTGGGGTTGAACTTCCTGAGAAGCACAATCGCCGCATCCTTCGATGCCCCGGCTATCGCACTGATTGCCGATGTCAAAGCCCCTAGTGTGACTCCAGCTATGTACAGCCAGCCGCTCTCATTTACCTTGACATCGGTGCCTCTCGCGAAATCCGAAAGGAGCCTTTTCCCTCCCGACCCCAATCCCCCGGCACCCAGCAAAACTCTGATCGCACCCCCGCCATCAGAGACAATGAAGGTGCCCTTGCTGCCCGCGACGTATGCTTGAACAAGCGAATTGGACGGATAGGTAGCGTAGGTTGGCACAACCAGGAATTCGCCGGCCTCATGAGGGGCGGCCCATTGCGCTACGGCGTCCATAACTTCGCGCCAATCACTCATAGCAGCGTGTCCCTCAGAGGGGGTGACGGAACCTGATTTGCGGCGACAATGATCTTGCATTCGCCGCAAAAATATCGGAATGCGCTTTCAAAGGACATCCCGTTCGACACGGAAACCGCAAACTCCAGTTCCTTCGGGCCGCGCTTGGGCCCGGCGAGCATTCGGTTGTCTTCCCATCTGTGGTGGTGTGGGCCGTATATCCATCCCAGCTCGATGCCGGGAGGCGTTTTCACGCGCCTTACCGCATGATTCCTATGCCTGTCCCCCAAGGAAAAGTCAAGTCTTGATATCGTGGTCTCGTAGATAAGATTGATATGAAACTCTAGCGTAGAGAAACGCGGGAAAAAACTCACGCAGAGGTTCATTTCGATCGTGACGCCGTCAATTGCCAGTGGCGACAGCCAGCGCACCTCTCCGTCGTAGGGGCCGCTTCGCCACTTCGCCTCCCCAGCCAATGTTTTCTCAGCGCTACTAATACCCCAACAATATACATGACTCTACGCGGCGTAACGAACATCCTTGTGCCTGAAGTAAGCCTTGATCCGATCCGGCTGGCGCTGGAGCGACCGCA
>JABBNW010000011.1 GCA_019352115.1 Pseudomonadota bacterium | reverse complement strand
TTCCTGCGGCGGCTGATCAAAGGGTCCTCCGGCAAGCAGTTCCTGATCGTGGATAATCTCCGAGTGCATAAGGCGGTGAAGGTCAGCCGCTGGGTGGCGGCACACAGCGACGAGATCGAGCTGTTTTTCCTGCCGCCCTACGCACCGGAGCACAATCCCGACGAGTACCTGAACAATGACCTGAAGCAGAAGCTGCGGAACTTGCCTCGGCCGGACACGCATGAGGAACTGGTCCGAGGCACGACGTCGGTGCTGCGGTCGCTCCAGCGCCAGCCGGATCGGATCAAGGCTTACTTCAGGCACAAGGATGTTCGTTACGCCGCGTAGAGTCATGTATATTGTTGGGGTATTAGTAATGACACTGGTGATGTTGCAAGTCTAGACGTCGTGTCACAGGAGAATCTATACACAATTGTATCTATGGGTGGACGAGGCGATCCAGTTGATATAGCAGTGCAGCTGTTCGATTGGGGGCAAACCAAAGCTCCTTACCAAGCATTCTACGGGCAAGTTGCCGCAAGCGATGTCGCGCAATGGGGCGCCAAGTGGCGGCATAGAATATTCTCCAAAAACATTCGTTCCTTCCTTGGCGCTAATACCGCGGTCAATGAGGGAATCGCCGATTCAATCCGAAAAACGCCAAACCAGTTTTGGTATCTCAATAATGGTATTACCGCACTCTGTTCAAGCATCACTAAGAGAGCGGTGGGCGGGAACAGCCGGGAAGCCGGGACCTTCGAGTGTCAAGGTGTAGCAATTGTAAATGGCGCACAGACGGTCGGCGCCATCACTGAGTTGTCAGATAGTGCAGCCGAGCAGCTCGCGACCGCACGTGTTCCCATTCGGATCATTTCTCTTGAGGGCTGCCCACCTGAGTTTGCTAATGATGTGACGAGAGCAACTAACACACAGAATCGCGTCGATTCTCGGAACTTCGTCGCTCTCGATCCTGAACAAGGCAGGATCCGCTCTGAACTCTTGGTTGACGGCATAGACTACGAGTACCGACAGGGGGAGGGCGAGCCGAACGGCGAAAAGCGCTTCGGCCTTGTCGATGCCACAGTTGCTCTTGCCTGCTCTACAAGTTCCCCAGACCTATCCGTTCAAGCTAAACGAGAGATTAGTAAGCTTTGGGAGGATCTTGCTCGACCTCCATATAAGATAATGTTCAACTCCGGGCTTTCTAGCCTTAAACTTTGGCACCTTGTGCAAATTCTCAGGGAGGTAGACGACCTTCTGGAACTAGAACGATTAATGCAAGATGACGCTAAGGCCAGAAGTATAGCAATCAATGGAAACCGATTGGTAGCACACATAGTGTTCCGTAACTTCGTCTGCGACGACCTCGGAACACCGAAGTTCGAAATATCTCGGCATGCGGCGGCCATCCGGAATTTGACCTCCCAGGCGTGCGCTCGCCTCTACGATGTCCTTGGAGAGCTGTACGGTGACTCTTACCTGGCTCACCTCTTCAAGAACCTGAGCAAGTGTAAAGACGTGGTCGCCCATATTGGTGCAATTGTGGCGGATGCCGCGGCTATAGCCAATGCCCAGGCCACGGACTAAGATCGGTCTATCGTCTTTAATGATAAGATCTAGTTTTTGAGCAGTTACGGCTCCTCGACCTCTGGCGGTGCCGACATGCGTATCCAAGCGTCTCGCAGGCGCAGGGTTCCCGTTTCAGCGCGCAGACTGCGCACGACCACAATGCGGCGCGGCACCGGTCGGGCATTGCCGCCTGGTACGCCGCCGCGTCGGCCGGTCGAACCGTTCCCTGGCGATCGCAGCGGGTTCGTCCCGGCCGGAGCGACACCAAGCCCCTGGTGCATACCGGCTCGTGCACTCAGATCGAGGTCGCGCCGCTTCGCCCTACGCGTTGCCCACCCAGCCGCCGAGCCGCCAGCCGCAGCCGTGCCACCCGAACTGACGCGGGCTACCGGCCGGCCAAAGATGAACCAAACCTTGCCCCGGGACGTACATCTCAGCCCGGCCGCCACCACGAAGCGTACACTTCGCGCGCGCCGATCCCCCCGCTAGGCCCGAGTTGTACAACACCCCGCCCGCCTGCACGCGCAGCGCCCCACCCGCACCCCACCAGCGGCGGTGCCCACGCGGTCGAAATCGTGGACTATCACTGATGAAAGTGCCCGACATGCCCGACCTGATCCAGCGCAGCGCCCTCGCCGGCCTCGACCTCGCGGCCGAGACCAGCGGCGCCCCCTTGCCGAACATCACCCCCGGGGAGGTCCTGCGTGCCGAATTCCTGGAACCGATGGGCCTGTCCGCCCGCGCCCTGGCGCGCGAGATCGGCGTGCCGGCCAACCGCATCACCGGGATCATCCACGGGGCGCGAGCCGTCACGGCCGGGACCGCGCTGCTGCTCGCGCGCCGTTTCGGCACCAGCGCGGAGTTCTGGATGAACTTGCAGACGGCGCACGACCTGGAGGAAGCACGCCACCGGCTGGGCATCGCCGCCTGATCCGCCGCGCCGCGGCCAGCGAAGGCCGGCCCGCGCGCAGCGGGAAACAAGCCGCTCCCCAAAAGAAAAGGGGGCTCGCGCCCCCTCGTCCCCCTACGCCGCCCGGGCTTCCGGAACGTCGTCCTCCGCCTCGGTCTCCTGCTTCGGCCCGCTATCCAGCCCCTTGGCCGCCGGATCCCGGTCCACCAGCTCGATCACCGCCATATCCGCGGCGTCCCCGAACCGGACCCCCGCCTTCAGCACCCGCGTATACCCCCCGGCCCGCGAGCGATAGCGGTCGGCCAGCGGCCCGAACAGCTTCTCCACGATCTTCGCATCGCGCAACTGCGCATACGCCTGCCGGCGCGCATGCAGCCCGCCGCGCTTGCCCAGGGTCAGCAGCTTCTCCGTCACCGGCCGCAGCTCCTTCGCCTTCGGCAGGGTCGTCGTGATCTGCTCGTGCTTCAGCAGCGCAACGGCCATGTTGCGGAACATCGCAAGCCGATGGGTAGAGGTAACACCGAGCTTCCGCCCGGCCATTCCGTGACGCATGATCGCACTCCTTGTCCGCCGCGGCGGCTCAGAACGGTTCGTCCACCCGCTTCGCCAGGTCTTCGATATTCTCAGGCGGCCAGCCGACCACCGCCATGCCGAGACCGAGACCCATCGAGGCCAGAACTTCCTTGATCTCGTTCAACGACTTGCGGCCGAAATTCGGGGTCCGCAGCATCTCCTGCTCGGTCTTCTGAACCAGGTCGCCGATATAGACGATGTTGTCGTTCTTGAGGCAGTTGGCGCTGCGCACCGAAAGCTCCAGCTCGTCCACCTTGCGCAACAGGTTGCGGTTGAACGGCAGGTTCTCCTCGGGCTCCTCCAGCCGGGCAAGCTGGGGCTCCTCGAAATTGATGAAGAGCTGCACCTGGTCCTGCAGGATGCGGGCGGCGAGCGCCACCGCGTCCTCCGGCGTCACCGCGCCGTTGGTTTCCACCGTCAGCAGCAGCTTGTCGTAGTCGGTCACCTGGCCGACGCGGGTCGGCTCGACCTTGTAGGAAACCCGCCGCACCGGGGAATAGATCGAATCGACCGGGATCAGCCCGATCGGCGCATCCTCCGGCCGGTTCGCCGCCGCGGCGACGTAGCCCTTGCCGAGCTGGACCGTGAACTCCATGCCGAGCTTCACCCCGTCGTCCAGGGTGCACAGCACCAGCTCGGGGTTCATGATGTCGATGTCGTGCCCGGCCTGGATCTGGCCGGCGCGCACTTCCCCCGGGCCGGTGGCCGTCAGGGTCATGCGCTTCGGGCCTTCGCCGTGCATCCGCAGCGCCAACTGCTTGATGTTCAGCACGATGTCCGTCACGTCCTCGCGGACGCCGGGGATCGAGCTGAACTCGTGCAGCACGCCGTCGATCTGCACCGCGGTCACGGCCGCACCTTGCAGGGACGACAGCAGGATGCGCCGGATCGCGTTGCCGAGCGTCATGCCGAAGCCGCGCTCCAGCGGCTCGGCCACGATGGTGGCGATGCGCGCGGGGTCGGCGCCGGGCTCCACGCCGAGCTTTTCCGGCTTGATCAGCGTCTGCCAGTTGCGCTGGATGACCTGGGTCTGCCTCATGTCTCACAAATCCTTTCCGCCGCCGGCCGGCTGCATCCCGGGGGCTGGATGCGTCGGCAGGCGGCGCTGCTGCGGCGGTTGACGGCCCGCCGGACCGACAGCGGCGTTGCGGCCCCGTCAGGACCGATCGGCGGTTGCACGGCCCGCCGGGCCGATCCGGCGCAGGCCGCGCCGGAGGGATTGCCTCAGACGCGCCGGCGCTTGCGCGGACGGCAGCCGTTGTGCGGGATCGGCGTCATGTCGCGGATCGCGGTCACCGCGAAGCCCACCGCCTGCAAGGCCCGCAGCGCGCTCTCACGCCCCGAACCCGGCCCGCTCACTTCGATTTCCAGCGTCTCCATCCCGTGCTCGCGCGCCTTGCGGCCCGCGTCTTCGGCGGCCACCTGGGCGGCGTAGGGGGTGGACTTCCGGCTGCCCTTGAACCCCTGGCTGCCGGCCGACGACCAGGCGATCGCGTTGCCCTGGGCGTCGGTGATGGTCACCACGGTGTTGTTGAACGTCGCCGCCACATGGGCGACTCCGGCAATGATGTTCTTGCGCTCCTTGCGGCGGGGGCGCGAGGTGGCGGCAGGCTTCGCCATGGTGGATCGGTTTCCTGTTACGAGAGGCGCGCGCCGGAGGGGATCGGCGGGCGACGAAATCGGCGGATGAAACGGGGCCTACTTGGTCACTTTCTTCTTGCCGGCGATCGCCACCGCCTTGCCCTTGCGGGTGCGGGCGTTCGTGTGGGTGCGCTGGCCGCGCACCGGCAGGCCGCGGCGATGGCGCAGGCCGCGATAGCAGCCGAGGTCCATCAACCGCTTGATATTCATCGCCACTTCGCGGCGCAGGTCGCCTTCGACCCGGAATTCGCGATCCACCAGCTCACGGATTCGCAGCACTTCGTCGTCCGACAGCTGGTTGACCCGGCGGTCGTCGGGGATGCTGAGGCGCGAGCAGATCTCGGCGGCCTTGGTCGGGCCGATGCCGTAGATATACCGAAGCCCGATGGTCACCCGCTTGTTGGTAGGGATATTCACCCCCGCAATACGCGCCACGCCTGCACTCTCCTGCTCGAACTGTCCTGCGATCCCGCCCGGCCGCCCGGGGCGATTCTGCCTCGGGCGATCCGGCACGCGGCCGAAGGCCGATCCATATGCGCCAACGACGACGGCCCCGCAACCGGGGCCGCCTGTCGAGAGGCCGGGACTATAGCGGCCGGCGCGGCGACGTCAATCTACCCATGACCAGCTTGTGACATACAGCCCTTCAGTAGCCGCGCGCCGGGTCCACCCGGGTCGCCGGATCGCGACCTGCGGCCAGCGCGCCGAGGCCGGCGAAGAAAATGTCCAGGCTGCGCGGCAGGTAGCTCGCCGGATCGTCGGCCGCGGTGTGCGGGCTCACGATCAGATTCGGCGTGGTCCAGATACGATCGCCCGGCGGGACCGGCTCGGGGTCGAACACGTCCAGCACGGCGCCGGAAACCTGCCCTGCGTCCAGCGCATCGCAGAGCGCCGCCTGCTCCACCAGCCCGCCGCGGCCGATGTTCACGACCCCGGCCCCGCGCGGCAGCAGCCCGATCCGTCGGCGGTCGAGCAGGCCCCGAGTCGCCTGCGTCAGCGGGCAGGCCAACACCAGGAAATCCGTGCCCGGCAGCACCGAATCGATCGCGTCCGTGCCAACGACCGCGGCGCAGGCCGGATGCGGCGCCGGGTGCGCGCGCACGCCGGTGACGACCATGCCGAGTCGCATGGCGTGGCCCGCGACCGCACCGCCGAGCGCGCCCAGCCCCACGACCGTCACCGCCCGCCCCGCCGCCAAGCCGCCCCAGCGCTTGCGCCACACGCCGGCGCGCTGGTCGGTCACCATGGCCGGGATGCCGTTCAGCAGCATAAGCAGCGCCATCAGCCCGAACTCGCCCGCCTTCTCGGCATGCGTGCCCCGATTGTTGAGCAGGATCGCGCCTGGCGGCAGCCAGTCGAACGGGGCCAGGTTGTCGACCCCCGCGTTGGCGACGAACACCACCCGCAGCCGGGGTGCCGGCGCCGGGAGGAGGGCGCGCAGGACGTCCTTGTCGCCGACCAGCGCCTCGGCTGTCGGGATCGCGGCGGCGAAATCCGCCCGCGTGGTCCCGAAGCTGACCGTGTGGCCCGCGGCCGCGGCGCCGGCGCGGGCCGCGGCGGCGTCCCACAGGGCCGGGGTGACGGTGAAGGCCGGGTCGTCGGGCGGGTTCTGGACATGGATGCGCATGGCGGGCAGCCTCGCACAGCCGGCACGGCCCGGCCACGTCCCTCGATGCGCCGCGGGGCGGGGCGGTTTGACAACCCCGGGCCGGCCCCCGTAGAAGCCGCCCCTTCCACAACCGGGAACGTGGACGGGACTTCGGGTCCCGCGCCCGCCGCGCGCCATGCGCGGCCTACCGGTGCAACAAAGCCACGCGAAAGGGCACCGCGCCAATGACCAAGCGCGCCGAAAGCAAGTACAAGATCAACCGCCGCCTCGGCGCCAATCTCTGGGGCCGGCCGAAATCGCCTGTCAACAAGCGCGACTACGGCCCCGGCCAGCACGGCCAGCGGCGCAAGAAGCCGACCGATTTCGGCATCCAGCTGATGGCCAAGCAGAAGCTGAAAGGCTACTACGGCAACATCGGCGAGAAGCAGTTCCGCAAGTATTACGAGGAAGCGGTCCGCCGCAAGGGCGACACCTCGGAGAACCTGATCGAGCTGCTGGAACGACGGTTGGACGCGGTGATCTACCGCATGAAATTCGCCATCACCCCGTTCGCCGCGCGCCAGTTCGTTTCGCACGGCCACGTGCTGGTGAACGGCAAGCGGGTCAACATCCCCTCCTACGTCGTGCGCGACAACGACACGATCGAGGTGAAGGAGAAGTCGAAGCAGCTCGCGATGGTGCTCGACGCGGCGCAGAGCGGGGAACGCGACGTGCCGGACTACGTGGAGGTCGACCACCGCGCCATGAAGGGCCGCTTCGGACGCGCACCGAAGCTGTCGGACGTGCCGTATCCGGTGCAGATGGAACCGAACCTGGTGGTGGAGTTCTACTCGCGCTGATCCGGTTGCCTTGATCCGGCCTGGGGCGGCGGTCGATGCCGCCCCGAGCCGCCGTCAGTAGAACACGTCCGGCACGATCCCGAGCAGGATCGCGCCCACCGCCTCGAAATGCGCATCCCGTGCCTGGATCTGCTGCGCCAGGGTGTGCATGTCGCGGAACCGCCGCTCGAACGCCGAGCCGGCGAAGATCGCATCGACCCCGGCCGCCTTGTAGGCGAAATCCGCCGCCGCGATCGCCTGGCCCAGCCCGTGCGCGCAGGCCAGCCGCACCTGGGCGCGCGCCGGGATGTCGATCGGCGCCGAGTCCCCCGCCTGCGCCCAGATCGCGCCCAGGACCTCGATCAGATAGGCCCGCGCCGCGCCCAGCGCCGCCTCGTGCCGCGCCAGCCCGGCCTGGATCACCGCGCTGTCGGCCAGCCGCCCCAGCCCGCGCGGAGCCTTGCGCATGGCCAGGGCGACGAACGCATCCAGCATCGCGCGCGCGATGCCGAACGCCACGCCCGCCGCGCCCACGGCATACAGGCCCTGCATGGTGAAGGCGTACAGCCGACCGGGTTCGCGCCGCAGCGCCGGGTCCTCGCGGGTGCCGCTGAACGCCTCCGGCACGAACAGGTCGGTCACCCGATAGCCTTCGGATGCGGTGCCGCGCAGGCCGATCACCTGCCAGTCGGCGATGCGCTCGGCGCGATCGGCGGGGAACAGCACGGTGCGGATCACCGGCACCCCGGCGGCGTTGCGGCGGCGGGTGCCGTCCGGCTCGATCACCTGGCAATGCGCGCCCATCCAGGTTGCCTGGCGCGAGCCGCTGGCGAAATGCCATTCCCCGCTGACCCGATACCCTCCCGGCACCGCGGTCGCGGCGGCGGCGTTCGGCGGCCCCCAGGAGACGAGCGCCCGGGGATCGGCGAAGATCGTGCGGGCCGTCTCGGCGGGCAGGAATGGCGCGATCAAGGCGGAGCTGTTGGCGACGAACACGTTCCAGCCCACCGACGCATCGTGGCGGCTGACCTCCTCCACCGCGCGCAGATAGACGGAGGGCGGCACTTCGTCGCCGTCGACCGAGCGCGGCAGCAGCATCCGGCACAGCCGCGCCGCGTGCAGGTCCGAAAGCAACGGTTCGGGGATGCGCTGGGTGCGCTCGATCGTCTCGGCCGCGGCGGCGATCGCGGGGCCGAGGCGGCGGGCGCGCGCGACCGGGTCCGGCGGGTCGATGTCGGGTCGGGTCGGGATCGTCATGCGGCCCCCGGGGGGATATGCCCGGCGGCGATGACAGGGCCGCCCGGCCCGGCTGTCAACGCGCGGCGGCGGGGGCGGCGCGGAACGCCGGGTCGGTGCGCGCCTGCAGCACCACCGCCGCGGAGAACGCCGCCAGGGAGGCAACCAGCAACCACCACCCGGTCCGAATCGCCCGGCGGTCACGCGGCGCGCGCCGGATCAGCCGGGCGCGGAGGTTCGCCAGCGCATCCTCGTGAAGCTTGCGGTCCGCCTCCGTCGTGGCCGCGGCGGCGGCAGTCAGCAGCAAGAGCGCCTCCTGCATCGCCGCGCCGCGCACGGTCGGCAGCGCCATCAACCAGGCGGAGAGCAGCGCGGCATAGGTCGCCAGCGCTACCAGTACGATCGTCCAGGCAGCCGGCGCCAAGCCCAGCCAGGACATCGGCCGCGCCTCAGCCGCCCTTGGCCGTCGGCGGGGACGTCCTGGAGGCATCCCACGATGCGGGCGGTTCGTGCGCGGCCAATGCCTGCGCCGGAGCGGCGGGCCAGACGGGTGCCGGCATCTCCGCCGCCAGGCCCGCGAGGCCCTGGCGGACCAGCCGGGTCCAGTCGATGCCGCAGGCCTGCGCGATCTTGCGGATCACCGCGTAGGTGGGGCCGTTGCTGCCCTCCCCGCTTTCGATCTGGCTGATGCGCGGCGGCGTGAGGCCGGCACGGCGGGCGAGTTCGGATTGGGTGATGCCGCGTCCCCCCTCGGCCGAGGGCGCCAGCGCACGCATCCGCCGCACCAGCACCGCGGCTTCCAGCGCCGCGGAGGTGGCGTCGAACCGCGACCGCCCGGCCGGGTCGGGCAGCAGGTCTTCCAGGCCGGGATGGACGATCAGGGTGGCGGCGGGGTGGGTCATCGGGCGTTCTCCTGATCCCAGCGCAGCGCGCGCCGGCGCAGTGCCTCCCGCCCGGCAGCGTCGAATTCGGTGCGGTCACAGCGGGATACATGCAGCACGGTGATTTCCCAGAGGTCGTTGCAAGCGCCGCCGAGCGTGTAGAACACGCCCCAGTCGGCAATCCGGCGGCAGAATAGCCCGCGTGCCGCCAACCGGTCCGCGTGCGGGATTTCCTGCGCTCCCCAGTGGGCCAGCCCAACCAGCGCGGCGAGCGTGTCCGCCCCCTGGTCCGGGCAGGCCGCCTGAAACCGGCGCCATTCCGCCACCACGTCGATGCCGGCGGCCCGAAAGAAGCCGGGAAGCATCCCGCGGTCTCCTTATAAGGAATTCCTAATTACAACGCAAGCGCAGACGTGCGGCCACCCCTGGGACCCTGATCCGCGCCGAACCGCTTGGCAATCGCTCTACGATCGTCTGGCTTGCGCACGTAGGCCGGTCGGGCGTTTGGATCTGCCGGGAAACCGGCGGGGTACCAGATGGCATTCCACGTCAGGGACAAGACGACGCGGATCGGGCGGTCCGGTGCCTTCGGTGCTCGACCGGTTTCTCGCCGAGGTGGGCGCGACGGTCGTCCCGATCGATGCGCCCCGCGGCCGCGCCGCCATCGCGGCGTTCGCGCGCTTCGGCCATCGGCGTCATGCCGCCGCGCTGAACCTGGGCGACGGCTTCGTCTATGCCTGCGCACCGGCGCTGGACGCGCCGCTGCTGCGCAAGGGGGAGCGACTTTCCGGGGACCGGCATCCGGATCGCATGAGGGCGCAACCCCCTGACTGGTTTCCCCCGCCCCGGCCCTATATGACACGTGTGCAGCGCCGGGCGGCCCCCTCCCCCGGCGCTTTTCCATGGACCCCGCATGACCGACCAGACCACCGAGATCGCCCGCCGCCGCACCTTCGCGATCATCTCCCACCCCGACGCCGGCAAGACGACCCTCACCGAGCACCTGCTGCGCGCCGGCGGCGCCATCCAGCTCGCCGGCAACGTGCGCGCCAAGGGCGAACGCCGGCGCACCCGATCGGACTGGATGAGCATCGAACGCGAGCGCGGCATCTCGGTCGTGACATCCGTCATGACGTTCGAATACAAGGGCTGCGTCTTCAACCTGCTCGACACGCCGGGTCACGAGGATTTCTCCGAAGACACCTACCGCACCCTGACCGCCGTCGACGCCGCCGTGATGGTGATCGACGCCGCCAAGGGGATCGAGGCGCGCACCCGCAAGCTGTTCGAGATCTGCCGCCTGCGCGACATCCCGATCATCACCTTCATCAACAAGATGGATCGCGAGAGCCAGGACCCGTTCGCCCTGCTCGACGAGGTGGGCAACGACCTGGCGCTGGATACCGCCCCGGTCACCTGGCCGGTGGGCCGCGCGTCCGGCTTCGTCGGCACCTACGATCTGCGCGCCCGCGTGCTGCACACGACGCAGGACCTGCCGCAATCCGATCCGCGCCTCGCCGCGCTGGGCGAGGAACTCGATCTGGTCGCCGCCGCGCTGCCGGAATTCGACCGCCCGGGGTTCGCGGAAGGCCATCTGACGCCGGTCTATTTCGGTGCCGCGATCAAGGGGATCGGGGTCGCCGACCTGCTCGACGGCCTTGCCGACTTCGGGCCGCGCCCGCGCGCGCAGCAGGCCGACCTGCGGATGGTGGACGCCACCGAGCCCGGCCTGACCGCTCTGGTCTTCAAGATCCAGGCCAACATGGACCCGAATCACCGCGACCGCATCGCCTTCGCCCGTGTCTGCTCCGGCCGGCTGGTGCGCGGCATGCGATTGAAACAAGTCCGCACCGGCAAGCTGATCCCGCTGCACGCGCCGCAGTTCTTCTTCGCCCGCGAGCGCGAGATCGCGGAAGAGGCCTTCGCCGGCGACGTCGTCGGCATTCCCAACCACGGCACCCTGCGCATCGGCGACACCCTGACGGAAGGCGAAGCGCTCAATTTCGTCGGCGTGCCGTCCTTCGCGCCCGAAATCCTGCGCCGGGTGCGCCTCGATGACGCGATGAAGGCGAAGAAGCTGCGCCAGGCGCTGGTGGAACTCGCGGAAGAGGGTGTGGTGCAGTTGTTCCGCCCGCAGGACGGCGCGGCGCCGATCGTGGGCGTGGTCGGCGCGCTGCAGCTCGACGTGCTGGCCGCACGGCTGGGCGCGGAATACGGCGTCGGGGTCGGCTTCGATGCCACCCCGTTCGCCCTGGCGCGCTGGATTTCCTCGCCCGACAAGGCGGCGCTGGAGCGGTTCATCGCCGCCAACCGCTCGGCGATCGCCGATGACGTGGATGCCGATCCGGTGTTCCTGGCGACATCGGAGTTCATGCTGCGCCGCACCGCGGACCTCGCGCCCGCGGTGATTTTCCGCGACGTGAAGGACGTCCGCGCGCACGCGGCGTAGGGGCCGCCGCAAAGCCGGTCCCGTCCGGCGTGTGGGGCCGGTCGGCGCCTCTATCCCTCCCCCACGCCCCCGACCCGCAGCGGCAGCAACAGCGCACCCGCAGCGACGCCCACCACCCCCGCCACCACGAACACCCCCAGCGCCGGCACCGCCGCGACCAGCGGCGCGGCCACGCTCGGTGCCGCCGCCTGCGCCAGCAACGGCGGCACCGCGAGCCACCCGAGCAGCGCCGCGTAGCCCACCGGCCCGAAGATCGCCATCGGCAACGTCCCGCGGTTGATCGAGAGGATCCCGTTGCTCATCCCGTACAGCACCGCGAACAGGGGTACCGCGAGCATGGGCGCAGCCCCACCCAGCGCCAGCACCGCAACCCCCGCCGGCAGCAAGACCGCCGCCAGTCGCGCTCGCGCCAGCACGCCGAACCGTCGCCCGACCGACCAATCCACCACCCGCCCCAGCACCTGGCCCGGGCCGATCAAGGCGGCGGCGAACACCGCCTGCCCCGCGCCCAGCCCCAGCGCCTGGAACAGGTGCAGCACATAGACCGCGATCGCCGAGGTGATCAGCCAGCGCAGGCTGAAAAACCCCGACAGGCACGCCAGCGCCGCCACCCGCCGCCGCCCGATCGGCGCGCCCGTCGCGCGCGCCGCCGCGATCGCCCCGGGCAGGCCCGCGCGCGGCACCAGCAGCAGGATCAGCGGCAGGTTCACCGCCAGTAGCATCCCCCCGTAAGCCAGCAACGTCGTCCGCCAGCCGAACCGATGCACCAGCGCAACGCCGGCCGGCCAGAACACCGAACTCGCGAACCCGGCAATGAGCGTGATGCCGGTGATGACGGAGCCTGAGGCCGTGCCGAGCAGACGCCCCACCGTCGCGAACGCCGCATCATACAACGCCAGCGCCATGCCCACGCCCAGCACCGTCCAGCCGGCATACCACCCGAAAGGCCCGCGCGCCGCCGCCAGCACCGCGAGCCCGCACGCGAGCAGCACCGTGCCGGTCGCCAGCACGCCCCGCCCGCCGCGCCGCTCGATCCACCGCCCCATCCGCGGCGCGCACAGGCCGGAGACCACCAGCGCCCAGGAAAACGCCCCCACCGCGCCCGCGCGCGACAGCCCGAGGTCCGGCGCCGCCACCCCCAACACCACCGCCGGCAGATAGAATGTCGTTCCCCACGCAATCAATTGCGCGAGCCCAAGCGCCAGCGTCAGCCGGACAGTCCCGTGCATCCGCCTGCCCGGCTCAGCCACGCGGCTGCGGGGGCGCCGCGTCGCCCGCCCCCAGCACACGCTGCAACAGCACGGTGTCGAGCCAACGCCCATGCTTGTAGCCCACCGACCGCAGCACGCCGACGGGGCGAAACCCCAGCCGCTCATGCAGCCGGACCGAGGCCGCGTTGGCGCTGTCGCCCACCACCGCCACCATCTGGCGAAACCCGCGTGCCGCGCAGGCGTCGATCAGCGCCTCCAGCAACCGGGTCCCGAGCCCCTGCCCGATCGCATCCGGGCGCAGGTAGATCGAGTTCTCCACCGTATTCCGATACGCCGGGCGCGGACGATACGGACCCGCATAGGCGTAGCCGAGCACGTCGGCGCCGGCCGTCGCCACCAGGAACGGCGTGCCGTGCCCCGCCAGGTCGGCATGGCGGCGGCGCATGTCGGCCTCGCTTGGCGGCTCCAGCTCGAACGAGGCGGTGCCGTAACGCACGTGATGCGCGTAGATCGCCGCCACCGCCGCAAGCTCGTCCGCGGCGATGGGGCGGATCGTCGCCGGCACGGTCTGGTCCTGCATCGAAACCCCCTCCTGCGCCACGACCACCAACCGCCGCGGCGCCCACATCCTTCAACCACCCGGGCCTGCTGCAACGGAAGAAAGATTTTCCGATGCGCCGCATCCGGATAAGTTCTCCTTATGCCGCCACCCACCCTGCGTCAGCTCCGCACGCTGCTCACCACCGTCGAGACCGCCAGCGTGTCAGCCGCCGCGCGCCGGCTCAACCTCACCCAGCCGGCAGCGAGCCAGCAGTTGCGCGACCTCGAACGCAGCCTTGGCGTGCGGCTGCTCGATCGCGCTCGCGGCCGGATCATCCCGACCGCCGCCGGCGCGGCCGTGCTGGACCCGGCCCGGCGCGCCCAGGCCGCGGCGGAGGACGTCGTGGCAGCCGCCGGCCGGCATCGCAGCGGGGAACGGGGCCGCGTCCGGCTTGGCACCGGCGCGACCGCCTGCATCTACCTGCTGCCGCCGGTTCTGGCGGCGGTGAAACGACGCATGCCCGGGCTCGACATCACGGTCGCCACCGGCAACACCGCCGAAATGCTGCGCCAGGTCGAGGCCGGCACCCTCGACATCGCCTTCGTCACCATGCCGCTCGCCCTGCCGCGCCCGCTCAGCGGCACGCCGGTGCTGTCCGAACCGTTGGTGGCCCTGCTGCCGAGCGCGCTGGCGCCTGCCGGGGTGGCCGTCACGCCGGCGCAGATGGCGCGGCTCCCCCTTATTCTATATGAAACCGGCGGCAACACCCGCGTGCTGATCGACGGCTGGTTCCGCCGCGCCCACGTCGCCGCACGACCGATCATGGAACTCGGCAGCGTCGAAGCCACGAAAGTCCTCGTGGCGGGGGGCCTCGGCGCCTCCATCCTGCCCGCATTCGCAGTCCGCGCCACCGCCCCGGATACGGTCGTGAAACGGCTGCGGCCCAATGTCGCGCGAACGCTGGGCTACGTGCTGCGACAGGGCAAGGTCATGGACCGCGGCCTCACCGTGCTGGCCACGGAACTGGAACGCGCCGCGGAGGCGTGAGGAAAATGGCCAAGGGGGCTCTCCCCCTGGCCTTGCCTCCCTACGCCTCCATGTCGTGTTCCATCGTCGCCAACACATGCGGCGCGCGTGCCTTCAGGTAGCCGAACCAGGCTGCGCCGATCGCGAGATAGATCGCGAACAAATACGGGATGATATTATACGGATAGGGCGGGACCGGGTACAGGCTGCCGAACACCACGAACGCCATCAGCGCCGCGCCGATCACACCGAGCGCGATATGTTGCGGCTTCAGCACGCCCGCCTTGCGCTGGTCGACCGGCGAGACGAGGCAGATCAGCATGTAGACGACCAGGAAGCCGAAGGTCGAGAACGTGCCGGCGTAGCCGAAGGCGTTCAGGGCGCCCTGCGGCAGCAGTGCCAGGCTGACGACCAGAGCGAACAGCACCGACAGGGTCACCGCGAAATGCGGTGTCTGGTGCGTCTCGTGCACGCGGCCCATGTGCCTGCTGAAGAACTTGTAGCGGCCCATGGAGAAGATCAGCCGTGCCCCCGCGTTCACCGAGGCCAGCGCGCAGGCGAAGCCGCTGATCAGTGCCGCGAAGTAGACCACGCCGGCGGCGGAGGCGAGGCCCGCGCCCGCCGTCATTTCAGCAAACGGCGAGCTGCTGTTGCCGATCACGTCGGCCTTGTCGTCCATGCCGAGCACCATGAAATAGGCCATCAGCACGAAGAAGATGCCGACCAGCACCGCGCTCAGGTTCACCGCCAGCGGCACCGTGCGTTCCGGATCGCGCGTTTCCTTCGCCAACGTCGCCGCACTTTCGAAGCCGACGAAGCTGAACACTGCGAAGGCGAGCGCCGACATCACGCCGCCGAACGGCAGCTTGGCGATGTTGAGCTGCACCGGGTCGATGATCGTGCCGTGCCGGGCCACGACGATCGCGGTGATGACGACGATGATGCTGATCGAAACCCCCTCCAGCACCAGCGCGACCCGCGAGGACATGCGGATGTCGCGATAGGCCGCGAGCCAGACCAGGGCGAGGAACAGCACGCTGATGAGCCACCCCGGCGGCAGGAACGCCTTCAGCCCGAAGGCGATCAGCACGTTATCCAGGAACAAGGTTTCGCTCACCGTCACCGCGACCGCGCAGACGAGATAGGCCGCGATCATCGACCAGCCGGCGATCATCCCGGCGAACGGGCCGAAGGTGCGGCCGATATAGACGAAATACGACCCCGACAGCGGGTGCCGCCGCGCCAGGGTGGCGATGTTGGCGGAGACAAACAGCATGCCGATGGTGGCGATCAGGTAGCCGAGCCAGGAGCCGACGCCGGCCAGGCCCGCGACCACCGAGATGTTCAGCGCCGGCGTCAGGGTTGGCGCGATATTCGCCACCGACTGGCCGAGGCACTCCGGCAGCCGCAGGATGTTCGAGCGCAGTTGCGGCCGAGCGACATCGGTGATGACGCCGCCGATCGGCGGGGTTTCCGTGGTCGTGCTCATGGTGCGACCTCCATCGGGGGTGGTTTACGAGGTGCCGTGCGCGCAGCAGCCGGCGCTGGCGTGCCGGCTTGCCCGGTTCGTCTCCGGGGGGAGATCGATGGCCGGGTTCTGGTCGAAGAAACCGTTCGGCATCAGCATGAATCCGGTGCTGATGCAGGGCTGCACCGGGAAATCCTCGGTGCGCGGCAGGTGGTGCAGGCCGAACACGTGCCAGAGCACGATATCCGTGTTCTCGATCGGCCGATCCTGCGCGATGAAATCGTCGATCCCGCCGCGGCCGTCCGAATGGTTCATGAATTCGCCGGCGGGATAGCGTTCCTCCGGGTCGTAGGCGCTCACCCAGAGATGGTTCGCCATGAAGCGCGACCGCTTGCCCGAAGGCGAGTCGGGTGCCACGAACGGGGTGATGACGCGGGCCGGTTCCAGCTTGAAGCCGACCGGCCGGCCGACCCCGTTCAGCACGCCGGGGTTGACCACTTTCCAGTAGCGCTGCGCGGCGGGCTCGGCACGGCGCGCGCCCTCGCGTTCGGTGCGCAGCACGCGTTCCTCGACATGGAAGGCGTTGCCCCAGGGATTGTCCGGCCCCGGCGGGTCGGCCACCGTGTCGCACTCGATCACGCTGTTGGCATCGCCGTCGATCGCGACGTCGATGCGCGCGCAGAACGCGTGCTGGTGGACGTGGCCCTCGACACCCGGCGCGACTTCGGTGCCGTAGCGGGATGGCTTGCCGGGCAGGCAGGCGGCGGTATTGATCACCCCCGTCGCCTTCATCTCGAACTCGATCGCGCCGTCCTGGCGGAAATACCAGTAGCACGCGTATTCGTAGTTGCCGACGGTGCAGATGCAGGACACCACCAGCCGCCGGCCGCGCCGGATCTCGGCGCGATCGGTGCGGAAATCCCAGTGCTTCCACAGCACGCCGGCATCCTCCTCGTGGATGCAGATCGCGTTCTCGATCGTGAACACCTCGCCGCTCATGGTGTTGAGATGCGCATCCAGATAGGCGATGTGGCCGAGGCAGTCGCAGCCGAGCTTCAGCGAATTCGCCAGCTTGCCGAGCCCGTATTCGCCGATGTCGAATACGTTCTTGCGCGCGTGCCCCGGTTCGGGCGAGCCGTAGGGCACCACCATCTCCACCAGCGACATCCGGTGCGCGATCGGGCGCCCGTCGTAGCGGATATCGTGCAGGGTGATCGCCTCGCGGGCGTTGAAGCCGACCACGAGCGACCATTTGTCCCACGCGAGCACGGAGCCTTCCAGGGTGAAGCTCGGCCCCTCCGGCTGCACCACGTCGAGCGGCTTGAGCGGCGCGCGAAAGTCGGAACGGAACTGCGATTCGTAGTTGATCTCCGCCATTGGTATCGGCAGCGCGCCGTGGTCGTCGATGCGCAGCACGCGGCCGGCCTTGATATCCACCACCGCGTTCAGCCCGCCGATCGGATGCGCGTAGAGATTGTCGTTCGCGCGCGTGCGCAGCCAGCAGAACGTGTGCGAGAGGTGCAGCCCCTCCTCGCCCGGCACGTCGAAATTGCCGGCCGACCAGGGGTCGACGCAGACGAGTTCCATGTCGGTGATGCCGCGGCGCGCGCAGGCGGCGATGAAGTCGGGATGGCTGCGCACGATCCCCTCGATCGCCAGGAACTGCTCGAGCTGGATCATCGGCCGCGCGCCGGGCACGAATTCCTGCGACAGGATCGCGCCGGTCTCGATCGCAACGCTCACCCGCCACACCCCGGCCTCGTCCGGGCGGAACAGGTTGGCGCGCGCCGCGCGCGGCAGCGCCATTCCGGGACGCCAGGCGCGCAGCGCGGATTTCGGCGGTTCCAGCAGCTCGATCGTTTCGAACAGCATGCCCGCGCCGAACTGCGGTGCGGCGCGCACCGCGGCGGCGACGGCGCGGATTTCGGCCGCCGTCAGCGGTGCGAGCGGATGCGCCGCCGCCCTGGCCGGGACGTCGGCACAACAGGCGGGGGCGGATGGCGTCAGGGAAAGGCCGAGATCGTTCACTGCGAGGTCTCCTTCGGGCTGGCAAAGCGCATCGGTGCGGGCCGAAGCGACGTCAGAGCCGAGCGCAGGCTAGAGGCGGCGCGTGCCGCTGCGCTTGACATTTCCCGTCAAGAAATGCCCAATACACAATCGTATGACGTGAAATGTCTATATATCGATCAGATATATGCCATGAATTAGGCAATTGCCTCATGTTCTTGCGCCAGGCCCTCGCCGCCCACTGACCTGAGCCCGGACGCAGCGCTTGCCCCAGCCCGCAGCGGAGGTGCGGCATGACACCGAGACACGCCGCGATCCCCGATCCGGCCCTGCCCGGCATCCAGGCCGTCGCCGCCACCGGCATCGCCGCGTTCATTGCCGCGCACGGTGCTGCCGCCGGGCGCGTCTTCGCCACCGCCGGCCTCGCCCCCGATACCTTCGCCCATCCGCACCATCGCCTGCCGCTCGTCGCCTATTGCGACCTGTTCGAGCAGGCGGCCCGCCAGACCGGCATCGATACGTTCGGATTGCGTTTCGGCCTCGCCCGCGCCACCGACGCGCTCGGCGAGGTCGGCGACCTCGCGCTCACCGCCCCCACCCTCGCCGCCGCGCTCGCCGCGCTCTGCCGCTTCTTCCCCGCCCTGCAGGAGCATTCCTCGCTGACCCTGCACCGGGAAGGCGCCCTCGTGCGGCTGGACTACCAGATTCGCGACGGGCGGATCGTGCAGCGCCGGCAGGACGCGGAGCTCACGATCGGCGTGCTCGTGGCCCTGCTGCGCCGGGTGCTGGGCGCCTCATGGGCGCCCGAGGCGATCGAGTTCGAGCACGTCCGCCCGGCCGGCCGCGCCGGCGTCGAAACCCTGCTCGGCGCCCCGGTCGGCTTTTCCGCTGCCGCCAACACGGTGATCTTCCGCGCCACCGCCCTGGCCGCGCCGATGCCGGCACCCGATCTGCGGCGCGCCGGCGCGCTCGAAGCCCGGCTTGCGCACGAGGCCGCCGCGGCGCGGCCGGACGATCTCGTGGGCGAGGTGCGCCAGCAGATCCGCGCCGCGCTGGTTGCCGGCACCGTCGGGCTCGCCCCGATCGCACGCCGGCAGGGGATGTCCGAACCGAGCCTCTACCGCGCCCTGCGCAGCCGCGGGGTCGAGTTCTCGGAACTCGTGCGCGCGCTGCGGCGCGAACTGGCCCTTGGCTACCTCGCGGAGCCGCATCTGTCGCTGACCGAGATCGCGCTGCTGCTCGGCTATTCGGAACTGAGCGCCTTCAGCCGCGCCTTCCGCGCCTGGACCGGCCTTTCGCCAGCAGCCTGGCGCCGCCGCCTGGATGCCTGAGAGTTTGTGAAAAAATGCCCGTCAGCCGCCAGAATCGCCCGAAAAGACGAGAATTTTCAAAAGGCATTCTTTCACAAGTTCGATTGCTTTTCACGCTCTGAGCAAACCGGACCGCGCTCAGCCCAGCACCAGCACCGCGACCGGGAAGGTCTCCAGCACCTCGGCGAGCCGCAGCCGCCGGCCCGACGGCGGCTGCGCCCGATCGTCCAGCGCATCGGCGATCGGGCGTCCGCGCAACCGCGGCGGCACCAGCACGGCGGTGTCTTCCCACGCCGCCGGCGTGACCAGCGGCGCCCGCTCCACCCCCGGCAGCCGCGCCGCCAGCCGGCTCACGACCACCACCACAGCCCGGCCGCCTACAGCCCGGTCGCTTTCCGTCCGGACGAACGCCAGCGCGTGTGCCGCCAGCGCCCCGGTCAGCCGCAGCGGCGCGTAGCTGCCGTACCCGAACACCCCAGGCAGCCGCGCGCGCAGCCCGAGCAACCGGGCGATCAGCGCCTGCTTCACCCGCCCGTCCTGCCACTGCCCCAGCAGCGCCCCCGGCGCGACCGCCGGATCGAGCGCCGCATCCCGCGCCGCGAAATCCACCGCCTGGCGGTTGTCCGGATCGACCAGACTGAAATCCCAGAACTCCGTCCCCTGGAACATGTCCGGCACACCCGGCACGGTCAGCCGCAGGGTCGCCTGCGCGAGCCCGTTGAGCGCCCCCGCCGGTCCGATGCGCGCCACCAGCCGGGCGATCTCGTCCGTCAGCCCCGCCGAATGCGCGGGGTCGAGCAGGCGGGCCAGGAAGCGCTGGCAGCCCGCTTCATAGACGGCATCCGGCAAGGCCCAGGTGGACAGCCGCTTGGCCTCGCGCAGCGCCTTCTCCTGCCAGCCCGCCAACCGCGCGCCCAGCGCCGCCAGTCCCGCGGTGTCGCCAGCCGTCAGGCCGGGCGGCCAGGCGCCCACCATCGACTGGTACACCATCGCCTCGTCGGCCGCGTCCGGCACCGGCCGCCGGCGCCAGGCGGCGGTCCGGCGCATCCACCCCGCCACGGCCTCGGTCCAGACGTCCGGCAGTTCGCTCAGCACCGCGAGCCGCGCGCGCGCATCCTCGCCGCGCTTGTGGTCGTGCGTCGCGGTGGCGAGCAGCGCCTGCGGCAGATGGCGCCGGCGCGCGAGCATGGCCGCGTGGAACGCCTCGGGCGGGCGGGCGAACACGGCCGGGTCGCTGCCGACCTCGTTGCGCGACAGCAACCGGCCGTAGCGGTAGAATGCCGTGTCCTCGACCGATTTCGCCACCGCCGGCGCCGTCAGTTGCTGGAACCGCACCATCGCGCGCAACCGCCGCGCGCGCGCGGCGGCCGGCAGCTCCCGCATCTCCGCGCCCCCGAGCCAGCCCGCGAGCAGATGCAGCAATGCGTGGTCGGGCGGGCGCAGAGTGGCGCGCGCGCCGGCCACCGCTGCCTCCATCACCGCCGCATCGGCGGGCCGCAACCCGCCGCGGCCGGCATAGATGCGATAGACCGGGAAGCGGGCCAGCAGCGCATGCAGCACCCGGCGGATCGCGGGCAGCGTGTAGTCGCGGGTGAGCGGGTCCTCCAGCGCCACATCCTGCAGCGCAGCGGCCAGCGCCTCCGTCTCCCCGGGCAGGAGTTCGTCGATCACCTGGCGGCGGGCGGCCTCGACCTCCACGGCGAAGGCGCCGGGGCGCCCGGTGGCGCGCACCCAGGCCGCGGTCAGCATCGGCGCCCCGGCCGGATCGTGCAGCACGGCGGCCGCCTGATCCATGAAATCGTAGCCCGTGGTCCCATCCGTCTGCCATTCGGCGGGCAGGTTTTCGCCGTCGGCGAGGATCTTCTCCACCCAGATCGGCGCCGGACCGGACGGCAGCCCCGGCGGGCGGCGCGCGGCCAGTCCCGCCAGACGCCGGCGCAGGGTGCGGCAATAGAGGCTCGGGTCGGCCAGCCCGTCCACATGGTCGATCCGCACGCCGTCGATCAGTCCTTCGGCATATAACCGCAGGACGCCGGCGTGGGTCGCCTCGAACACCTCCGCCCGCTCCACCCGCAGCCCGGCGAGGCCGTTGATGTCGAAGAAGCGGCGCCAGTTGATCTGCTCGGACGCGCGCCACCAGGCGAGCCGGTAGGCCTGGCGTTCCAGCACTTCATGCAGCCGCGCGCGCCCCTCCGGCCCGGCGGGATCGAACGCCGCCAAGGCCGCCGCGATCGCGGGCTCCAGCGCCGGGTCGCGCAACGCCGTCCGCACCGCCGCGGCCTGCGTCCGCGCCGCATCCCGCTCGCGCGGCATTGCGGCGAGCGGGCGGACCGCCGCGGCCAGCGCGTCGTCCCCGGCGAGCACCGCCGGATAATCGCGCGGGGCGAGGGGGAAGCGGTCGTCGAAATAGGCAGCGTACAGCCGCCCGTCCTCGGGATCGAAGCGCAGCCCGATCTGGCCCTCCCGCAGGCACACCCCGTAGGGATCGCCCAGGAACGGCGCCAGCACCCGGCCGCGCAGCCCGGGGGTCGCCGATTGCCAGTCGATGTCGAAATACTCCGCGTAGGGACTGGCGCGGCCCCATTCCAGCACATCCTGCCACCACGCATTGCCGTCGCCGCCGACCGCCATGTGGTTGGGCACGATATCGAGGATCAGCCCCATCCTGTGCGACCGCAAGGCGGCGACCAGCCGGACCAGCGCGTCCTCCCCGCCCAGCTCGGGGTTGACCCGGTTCGGATCGATGATGTCGTAGCCGTGCGTGGACCCCGGTCGCGCCGTGAAGAGCGGCGAGGCATAGACATGGCTGATGCCAAGCCGGTGCAGATACGGCACGATCGCGGTCGCGTCGTCGAGTGTGAAGTCGCGATGGAACTGCAACCGCAGAGTGGCGCGCAGCACGCTCATGACGCCCGCCGGTTGGCTGCCAGCGCGGCAAGCCGCCCTGCGACCGCGGGCGGATCGAGCAAGACCGTCGCGGGCGCCGGCAGCCGCCGCCGCCAGTTCGGATGTTCATCGATGGTGCCGGGCAGGTTCGGCTGCTCCACCAGCGCCAGCGCATCCTCGATCGGCAGCAGCGCGAGATCGGCTGCGCTCGCCCCCAGATGCGCGCAGGCCGCATCGACCGCGGCGGTGCCGTCGGCACGCGCCGGTTCCGCCCCTGTCGCCGCCCCGCTCGCCCGGAACGCCGCCCACATCTCGCCGCGTTCGCGCGCGCGGTCGGTGCGCTGGCGGGCAGCGGACGGGGGATCGAGATGGCCGAGCCGCTCCCACCAGTCGATGTCGCGCTCCTGCCACCAGCCGGAGATCGTCGGCAGGTCGTGCGTCGTCGTCATCGCCACCGAATCGTTCGGCCAGCGCGCCGGGGCGATGAAGCCGCTGCTGTCGTGCTCGAAGATCAGCAGGCGCAGGCCCATCACGCCGACCCGCCGCAGCCCGTCGCGGAAGCCTTCCGGCACGGTGCCGAGGTCCTCGCCGAGCACGATCGCCTTATGCCGCCAGGACTCGAGTGCGATCAGGCGCAACAGATCGGTCTCCGGGAACGCAAGATAGGCGCCGTCGCGCGGCGCTGCGCCTTCCGGGATCACCCACAGCCGGCGCAGGCCCATCACGTGGTCGATGCGGACGCCGCCGGCATGGCGCAGGGATGTGCGCAGCATCTCGATGAATCCGCCGTAGCCGCTGGCGCGCAGGCCCGCGGGCGAGAACCCGGTCAGGCCCCAATTCTGCCCGATCGTGTTCAGCAGATCGGGTGGCGCGCCGATGGCAAGGCCGGACAGCATCTCGGCACGATGGCTCCAGGCGTGGCTGCCGGCGCGGTCGGTACCGACGGCAAGATCGCTGATCAGCCCGACCGCCATGCCCGCGGCGCGCGCGGCCGCCTGCGCCGCAGCAAGACCGGCGTCGGCGAGGAATTGCAGGAAGGCGTGGAAGGCGACCTCCGTTGCGTGTTCGGCGGCGAAGGCGGCGACCTCGAGGCTCGCCGGGTCGCGAAATTCTGCCGGCCACTCCTGCCAGACGCGCAAGGGCGGGTCCTGGGTGAGGAAATGCGCGGCCAGCGCCTCGAACCGCGCGTGGCGTTCCAGGGTCTCGCCACGGGCGACGCGGAAGGCGGCGAAGGCGGCGCGCGCGGCGTCCGGGGCGGCAGCGAAAGCGTCGAAGACGACGCGCAACCGGGCCAGCCGCGCCCCGCCGGCAGCCGACCAGTCGATCAGGGGGCCGGCCGGCACCGCGGCTGCGGGCGGGGGCGCGGGCAGGCCGAACGGGAGGTGGTCGGGGTCGATGTAGAAGACGTTCAGGAACTGCCGGGTGGATGGCGAATAGGGGCTGAACCGGCCCGGCTCGGCGGCGAAGGCGGCGTGCACCGGGCTCATTGCCAGAGCCGCGGCGCCGCGCTCGCCGGCCGCAGCCGCCATCTGCGCCAGGGCGGTATAGTCGCCGAGCCCGCCGTCGTCCGCCCGCCGCAGCCCGTACACTGGCACCGACAACCCCCACAGCCGGCCACCGGTTTGCAGGTCGGGCGCGACATCGCCCATCCCCCAGCAACGCGGCGGGGCGACCGCCAGCACGACCTCCCCGCTCGCCGTCTGCAGATGGTGATAGCCGGGCTCGGTTACGGCCGGGCCGCGCATCCGCCCCGTGTCGTCGGGCGCGAACACGCCCTCCATCGCCCCGCCGCTTTCCAGCCGCAGCCGGTAGCGTCCCGTCGCCGCCGGCACGATCGCGGCTTCCCCCGGCGCCGCCGTGACCAGCAGCGGCAGCGCGAGCGGCTGGCGCAGGGAGGCCAGGCTGCCCGCCACCTGCGCATCCGTCGCCGCCGGCAGCCCGACGGCGGCGAGCACCGCGCGCAAGGTCGGCGGCGGCACCTCATGCGGGCGGCCGAACGCATCGAGGGTGTGGATGGCGATGCCGGCGGCGGCGGCCAGGTCGGCGAGCGGATCGGCCATCAGGCTGGCTTCGGTGCGAGGAAGGCGACGGCGGCGCGCGGCGGCAACCGGCCGGAGGCAACCGCCACCGCGGTGCCGGGGGCGGATTCGCCCAGGACCGCGCCGGCCGGAGTGTCGATGTTCACCGCCATGGTGCCGAAATTGGCCAGGAGGCACAGCTCCGCCCCACCGCCCAGCCGCCAGGCCGCGCGCACCGCGGCATCGCTCAGCGCGAAGGCGCCGAGGCTGCGGCAGCCCGGGATGCCCGGCACCACATGACGGGCACGCAGCGCCAGCAGCCGCTCGGTCCGTGCGATCTGCGCCGCCCCCGTCGCGCTGCCCATCTCCACCGGGTCGGGGATCGCGGCGCGGAACGTTGCCGGATCGTTCGGGTCCGGGATGCGCGCGCGCGCATCGGGATCGGCGAAGGCGGCAAAGCGCGCGAACTCCTGCCGCCTGCCGTCGCGCACCAGATCGGCGAGCGCGGGCCCGTGGTCGGTGAAATACAGGAACGGCGTCGTGCTGCCCCACTCCTCACCCATGAACAGCAGCGGGATCTGCGGGGCCAGAAGCAGCAGCAGGCGCGCCGCCTCCAGCGCCGCCGGGTCGGCAAGCCGGGTCAGCCGGTCGCCGAACGCGCGGTTGCCGATCTGGTCGTGGTTCTGCAGGCAGACGACGAAGGCCGACGGCGGCAGGTGCGCGCTCGGCTCCCCGCGCGCCTCGCCGTCGCGATAGATGGAGGGTTCGCCCTGCCAGGCGAAGCCCTCGGCGAGGCAGCGCGCCAACTGCGCCGCCGGTTCGGGGTAGTCGGCGTAGTAGCCGCCGTCCTCGCCGGTGAGCAGGCGGTGCAGGCAGTGGTGATAATCGTCGGTCCATTGCGCATCGAAGCCGGCCGCGCGGGCGTCCGGCACGCGCGATCCCGGGTGCAGCAGGGACGCGGCATTGCCGTCGTGTTCCAGCACGAGGTGGACGCGGCGCCCGCTATCCACGCCGGCGCGGATGGCCGCGTCCAACGCCGGCAGCGCGTCGGGCGGGACGATCGCGTGCACGGCGTCGAAGCGCAGACCGTCGAAGCGGAACTCGTTCAGCCAATAGAGCGCGTTGTGGACGAAGAAATCATGCACCGCCGCCTGGCGGAAATCGATCGCGGCGCCCCACGGCGTGGCGACGTCGGTGCGGAAGAACGGGTCGGCATAGGCGTGCAGGAAATTCCCGTCCGGTCCGAAATGGTTGTAGACGACATCGAGGAACACCATCAGCCCGAGCCCGTGCGCGGCGTCCACCAGCGCCTTCAGCTCCTCCGGCGTGCCGAGCGACGTATCGGGCGCGAACGCCAGCACGCCGTCGTAGCCCCAGTTGCGCCGGCCCGGGCAGGAGGCGACCGGCATCAATTCCACCGCGGTCACGCCGAGCGCGGCAAGCCGAGGCAACTGCGCCATCACGCCGCGGAAGCCGCCGCACAGGCCGGCGTGCACTTCGTACAGCACGGCTTCGTGCCAGGGGCGTCCCGGCCAGGCGCCGTGGACCCAGGCGTAGGCGTGCGGATCGACCACCACGCTCGGCCCGTGCACGCCGTCGGCCTGCGCGCGGGCGGCAGGATCGGGCACCGCCACGCCGTCGGCGAGGCGGAACACGTAGCGCGCGCCGGTCCCGCAGGCCACCTCCGCGACAAGGTAGCCGTCCGGCTCGGCGCGCATCTCGACCGGGGGATGGCCGTCGACCTCCACCGACACGGCCGAGGCGGACGGCGCCCACAGGCGGAAGCCCGTGGTGCCGTCGGGGCGGACGGTGGCGCCGAACGGAAGCGCGTGGGCAAAACGATCTGTCATGGCGCGTCTTCCTGATCGGCGGTATCGGGCGCAACCATGGCGCCGAGCACCACCACGCTGCGGTGGCCGACGGCGAAGCTCCCCGAGGCGGGCGCGGCATCCCGCTCCCCGCTGCTGTCGAGCAGCAGCTGCCAGTCGAGCGGCGGGTCCGGCAAGGTGAACACCCGTTCGGTGTCGGTGCCGTTGATCAGCACCAGCACGACATCGGTGCCGCGCGCCGGCGGCTCGGCGGCGCCGGCGCGGCGCATCGCGAGCAGCCGACCCTCCGGATCGCCCCAGGCTTCCTCCGGCAACGCCTGGCCGGTCTCGTCGAACCAGCCGACGGTCAGGATGCCGGGCAGCGGCTCGCGCTTGCCGTGCATGAAACGCGGGCTGCGCAGCACCGGCAGCGCCTTGCGCAAGGCGATCAGCCGGGCCGTGAATGCGGCGAGGCTCCGCCCCGGCGCGGTGTCCGCAAGCCGCCAGTCCAGCCAGGAAATCTCGTTGTCCTGGCAATAGGCGTTGTTGTTGCCCTGTTGGCTGCGGCCGAATTCGTCGCCGGCGAGCAGCATCGGCGTGCCGTGCGCGAGCAGCAGGCTTGCGAGCAACGCCCGCTTCACCCGCTCGCGCAGCTCTACCAGCGCGGGGTCGTCGGTCGGGCCTTCCTCGCCCCAGTTGTTGCTGAGGTTGTTGTCGTGGCCGTCGCGGTTTTCTTCCCCGTTCGCCTCGTTGTGGCGCTCGTTGTAGCTGACCGTGTCGTGCAGCGTGAACCCGTCGTGCGAGGCGATGAAGTTGACCGAGGCGGAGGGCCGGCGGCGGCGATGGTCGAACAGGTCGGCCGATCCCGACAGCCGCCCGGCCAGTTCCGCCCGCTGGCCCGGATCGCCGCGCCAGAAGCGGCGGGTGGTGTCGCGGAAACGGTCGTTCCACTCGGCGAAACCGGGCGGGAAGCTGCCGAGCTGGTAGCCGCCCGGGCCGATGTCCCACGGCTCGGCGATCAACTTCAGCCGCGACAGCACCGGGTCCTGGCGGATCGCGTCGAAGAAGCCCGAGCCGGGGTCGAAGCCGGTGCCCTCGCGGCCGAGAGTGGCGCCGAGATCGAAACGGAATCCGTCGACCCGGAACGAGGTCGCCCAGTGGCGCAGGCTGTCCATCACCATCTGCAGCACGCGGGGGTGCGACAGATTGAGCGTGTTGCCGCAGCCGGTGTCGCTGATGCAGTGCCGTTCGTCGCCGGGGATCAGCCGATAGTAGCTCGCGTTGTCGAAGCCGCGCCAGGAAATGGTGGGGCCGAGCTCGTTGCCCTCACACGTGTGGTTGTAGACGACGTCCAGGATGACCTCGATGCCTGCGGCGTGCAGCCGGCGGACCGCGATCCGCATCGCATCGGCCCCGCCGGGGCCGAGGTAGCGCGGCTCGGGGGCGAAGAAGCCCAAGGTGGAGTAGCCCCAGTAGTTGGACACGCCGCGCATGACCAGGAACCGGTCCTGCGCGAAGGCCTGCACCGGCAGCAGCTCGATCGCCGTGATCCCGAGGCGCAGCAGGTGGTCGATCACCCGCGGATCCGCGAGCGCCGCGAAGGTGCCGCGTTCGGGCGGCAGCAGATCCTCGCGCAGCATGGTCAGCCCGCGCAGGTGCGCTTCGTAGATGATCGTCTCGGCCCACGGCACGTCGGGCCGACGGTCGTCGTTCCAATCGAACACATCCGATATCACCACCGCCTTCGGCATGGCGGCGGCGCTGTCGCGGCGATCGAACGACAGATCGCTGCGCTGGGCGCCGACCCGGTAGCCGTGCAGCGCGTCGGACCAGCGCAGAGCCCCGGTCAGGGCGCGCGCATACGGATCGAGCAGCAGCTTGTTGGGGTTGAACCGGTGCCCGCGGCGGGGCGCGTACGGCCCATGCACGCGGTAGCCGTAGACGCACCCGGGCAGAGCGTCCGGCAGGTAGCCGTGCCATACCTCGTCGGTGCATTCGGGCATCGCCAGGCGCGCGATCTCGCGCCGCCCTGTCGGTTCGAACAAGCAAAGATCGATCGCCTCGGCATGGGCCGAGAAGACCGCGAAATTGATCCCCCGCCCGTCCGGGGTCGCGCCCAGGGGGTCCGGCCGGCCGGGCAGCAGAGTGTCGGCGAGGACTGCCACCGGCCGGCCTCAGTCGGCGCGCAGAATGAGGGTGGAAAGCGGCGGCAGGGTCAGTTCCAGCGAGGCCGGCAGGTCGTGGCTGGCGATCATCTGCGCCAGCACGTTGCCGCCGTTGCCGAGGTTCGATCCGCCGTAGACCTCCGCATCGCTGTTCAGCACCTCCTGCCAGCGCCCGGCGCGCGGCACGCCGATCCGGTAGCCGTGGCGCGGCACCGGCGTGAAGTTGCAGACGACCAGCGCCGGCGCGTCGCCGTCGGCGCCGAAGCGCAGCCAGGCGAACACGCTCTGGGCGGCGTCATCGATTACCACCCAGCGGAATCCCGACGCCTCCGCATCGCGCGCGTGCAGCGCCGGCGTCGCGGCGTAGACGCCGTTCAGGTCGCGTACCAGCAGTTGCACGCCCCGGTGCGCCGGATCGTCGAGACGATCCCACGCCAAGATGGCATCGTGGTTCCATTCCGCCTCCTGGCCGAACTCGCCGCCCATGAACAGCAGCTTCTTGCCCGGATGGCCCCACATGAAGCCGAGGAAGGCACGCAGGTTGGCAAAGCGCTGCCAGGGATCGCCCGGCATGCGGCCGAGCAGCGAATGCTTTCCGTACACCACCTCGTCATGCGACAATGGCAGGACGAAACGTTCCGAGAAAGCATAGACCAGGCCGAACGTCATCTCCCCGTGATGGTAGCGGCGATTGATCGGGTCTTCCTGCATGTAGTGCAGGGTGTCGTGCATCCAGCCCATGTTCCATTTGTAGGAAAAGCCGAGGCCGCCGTCCGATGCCGCGCGGGTGACACCGGGCCAGGCGGTGGATTCCTCGGCGATCAGCAGGCAGCCGGGGCAGCGCGCGGCGATGACCTCGCTCAGTTCGCGCAGGAAGGCGATCGCTTCCAGGTTCTCGCGCCCGCCGTATTTGTTGGGGATCCATTCGCCGGCGGCCCGGCTGTAGTCCCGGTACAGCATGGCGGCGACCGCATCGACCCGCAGCCCGTCGACATGGAACCGTTCCAGCCAGTGCAGCGCGCTGCCGATCAGGAATCCGCGCACTTCGTTGCGGCCGAAATTGTAGACGATCGTGTTCCAGTCCGGGTGCAGGCCTTCGCGCGGGTCGGCGTGCTCGTAGAGCGCGGTGCCGTCGAAGCGGGCCAGTCCGTGCGCGTCGTTCGGGAAATGCGCCGGCACCCAGTCCAGCAGCACGCCCACCCCCGCCTCGTGGCAGCGATCGACGAAGCGGGCGAACGCCTCCGGCGGGCCGAGCCGCGCGGTGGGCGCGAACTGCGACAGCGGCTGGTAGCCCCAGGAGCCGGCGAACGGATGCTCCATGATCGGCATCAGCTCGACATGGGTGAAACCGAGTGCGGCGACATAGGGCACCAGCCGGTCGGCCAGCACGTCCCACCCGCAGCGACCGGGCTCGTCGAGCGAGACCCAGGACAAGGCGTGCACTTCGTAGATCGACAGCGGCGCCTCGACCGACTGGCGGGCGGAGCGGCGGGACAGCCAGACCTCGTCGCTCCAGACCGTGCCGGCAGGCGCGGCGACCACCGAGCCGGTGGCCGGCGGCACCTCGGTCGCGAACGCTACCGGATCGGCCTTCAGCGGCAGGCGTTCCCCACCCGGGCCGAGCAGCTCGTATTTGTAGAGCGTACCGGGCAGCAGGCGGGGGATGAACAATTCCCATACCCCGGCTGCGTGGCGCAACCGCATCGGATGGCAGCGCCCGTCCCAGTGGTTGAACGCGCCGACCACCGAAACCCGTTGCGCATTCGGCGCCCAGACCGCGAATCGCACGCCGCGCGCGCCGTCGCGTTCGTCCACGTGCGCGCCGAGGCAGGTGCCGAAATCATGGTGGCGGCCTTCGGCAAGAAGATAGAGGTCGAGGTCGCCCAGGATCGGCCCGAAGGCATACGAATCCTCCGTCTCCCGCACGCCGCCGGCGTCGTGGATACGCAACAGATACGGCACGTCGGCGGGCAGCGGGCCGACGAAGAACCCGGCCGGGTGTTGCCGGGTCAGTTCGGCCAGCACCGTCCCGTCGTGACGGCTCACCGCTTCGACTTTTTCCGCCGTCGGCAGGAAGGCGCGCACCGTGCGGCCGGCCCCTGCCCCGTGCGGGCCGAGCAGCGCGAACGGATCGCCGTGATGTCCGTGCACCAGGGCTTCGACGGCGCCGGCATCGATGTCGTGCTCACGCATCCTGCGTCTCCCTGCCGGCGTCGGTTGCGGCGTCGACGGCGGTCACCCGGGCCGCCAGTTCCGCGAAGCCGCGCAACGGGATCGGCAGCCAGGCGGGCCGGTTCGCCGCTTCGTAACGGATTTCGTAGGCAGCCTTTTCAATCAGGAACAGATCGAGCAGCGCCGGCTCGACGCCCGGATCCGCCCACCGCCGCGGCGCTTCCGCGTGCACGGCGTCGTAGGCGGCCAGGAAGGCCGCCTTCGCCTCGCGGGAGAACAGGTCGAGCAGATCGGCCCGCCGCTGCGACACGACCGGCGGCATCCCGGTCTGGTGCTGGCCCGCCGCCGCCGCCGCATAGTCGATCGAGCGCAGCAGCCCCGCCACGTCGCGCAGCGGGGAGGATTTCATGCGCCGCTCGGCGAGCGGACGCGCCGGCTCGCCCTCGAAATCGATGATGCAGACGTCGTCCTGCACCGTCAGCACCTGGCCGAGGTGGAAATCGCCATGGATGCGGGTCCGCAACGCGCCGGCGCCGGCTTCGGCCAGACGCTGCACCGCCGCACGCAAGGCCGGCGCCTGCGCCACCAGATCGGCGGCCAGCGCACCAAGGTCCTCGCTCGCCCAGGCAGTCGTGTTGCGCAGGATCTCGATCGCCGCGTCCACCTGCGCAAGCGCGGAGTCCGCCCACGCCCCCGGCCCCTCCGGCCCCTCCGGCCCGACCGGCTCGGGCGCGAAGGCGGGATCGTCGCAAGGCTGCGCCAGCACGGCGTGCAGCTCCGCGAGCCGCCGGCCGAGCGCGCGGGCGAACCCGAGATAGGCGCCGAACGCGTCCGTGCGGGCCTCTTCCCCGGCGTCCGTCACCGCCAATTCCTCGACCGTGCGGTTCAGGAAATTGAGCGTCCAGATCCAGCCGTCGCCCTGGTTGCGCACGAAACCCTGCACCAGCGCCAAGGTATGGGGCGTGCCCGCAGCATCGAGCCGCACGATCTCGCCCAGCAACGGCGCGGTGTTGGCGAAGCCCCGTTCGGTCAGGAACCGGGTCATTTCGGCCTCCGGATGGAGGCCCGGCGACACATGGCGGATCAGCTTCATGACCACGGTATCGGCGACCACGAGGGAGCTGTTGGTCTGCTCGGCCGACAGCCGGCGGATTTCAGGAGTTTCGGGCAGGTCGAGCGCCTCCAGCCGCGAGGTCGGCAGGAAGCGCAGTTCGCCCCCGTCCGGCAGCGCCACGACGGCGCGCGTCCGCAATCCCGTGACCAGCGCCTCCACCAGCCCGTCGACCGCGAACCCGTCGGTCAGCACGCCGACCCGCCGGCCGCGCCGCAGCCGCGCGAGCCCGAGCTGATCGGACAGCGCACCGGTCGCCTCCTCGTCCCAGACCACGCCGAGCGGCAGCAGGTAGCGCTCGGTATGACCGGGCAGGTCCACCTCCAGCTCGGTGAACCCTACCGGCTCGCCTGTGCCGGGCAGCCGCACCGCGTAGGCGATACGGCACTGCAACAGCTTCTCGTCCTTGGCGGCGAACCAGCGCCGGCGCGCGAGATAGGCCGGCAGGATATCGCGCTCCAGGATGAGGCGGTGCGCCGGATCGAGGATCTCTGCGAGCTCGCGGCGGACGACAAGGGTGACGAATTCGGGCAATTGCTGGGGTACCGGAACATGCCAGGGCGGCAGCGCCGCCTCGGTCGTGAGGACGAACCAGAGATAGCCATAGGGCGCCAGGGTCAGCAGGTAGGTCAGTTGCCCGATCGGCGGGAACACCGCGCCGCCGATCATGTCGACTGGCAGCCGCCCGGCGAATTCCGACAGATCGAGCTCGACCGCCTGGGCCGTGCGTGAAAGATTGCTCACGCAGAGCACCGTCTCCCGCGTGTCGCCGTCGCCGTATTCGCGCAGGAACGCGAGCACCTTGCGGTTGCCGGGGTAGATCATGCGCTGGCTGCCGCGGCCGAACGCGCGGAACCGGCTGCGCACCGCCAGCATCCGCCGCATCCAATTGAGCAGGGATGGCGGATCGGCCGCCTGCGCCTCGACGTTGACCGCGTCGTAGCCGTAGAGCGAATCCATGATCACGGGCAGCACGAGCTTGGCCGGATCGGCGCGCGAGAAGCCGCCGTTGCGGTCGGGCGACCACTGCATCGGCGTGCGTACCCCGCTGCGGTCGCCGAGATGGATGTTATCGCCCATCCCGATCTCGTCGCCGTAATAGATCACCGGCGTGCCGGGCATCGACAGCAGCAGGTTGTTCATCAATTCGATGCGCCGGCGGTCGTGTTCCATCAGCGGCGCCAGCCGGCGGCGGATACCGAGGTTCAGCCTGGCGCGCGCATCGCTCGCGTAGGCGGACCAGAGGTAGTCGCGCTCCTGGTCGGTGACCATCTCCAGGGTCAGCTCGTCGTGGTTGCGCAGGAAGATCGCCCACTGGCAGGTGGCCGGGATTTCCGGGGTCTGGCGCATGATGTCGGTGATCGGGAAGCGGTCCTCGCGCGCGATCGCCATGTACATGCGCGGCATCAGCGGGAAATGGAACGCCATGTGGCATTCGTCGCCGGTGCCGAAATATTCCTGCGCGTCCTCCGGCCACTGGTTCGCCTCCGCCAGCAGCATCCGCCCCGGCGCGCAGACATCGAGCTCGGCGCGGATGCGCTTCAGGATCGCGTGCGTCTCGGGCAGGTTCTCGTTGCTGGTCCCGTTCCGTTCCACCAGATAGGGCACCGCGTCCAGGCGTAGCCCGTCCACGCCGAGGTCGAACCAGAACCGCATCACCGCCAGCACGGCGCGCACCACGGCGGGATTGTCGAAATTGAGGTCCGGCTGGTGCGAATAGAACCGATGCCAGAAATACGCCTTCGCCACCGGGTCCCAGGTCCAGTTGGACTTCTCGGTGTCGATGAAGATGACCCTGGTGCCGGAATAGCGCTGGTCGTCGTCGGACCACACGTAGAAGTTGCGCGCCGCGCTGCCGGGCTTCGCCAGCCGCGCGCGCTGGAACCAGGGATGCGCGTCGGAGGTATGGTTGATGACCAGCTCGGTGATGACCCGCAGGCCGAGATCGTGTGCCGCGCGGACGAACCGCCGCGCGTCCGCCAACGTGCCGTAATCGGAATTGACGCCGCGGTACTCGGCGATATCGTAGCCGTCGTCGCGCAGCGGCGAGGGATAGAACGGCAGCAGCCAGACCGCCGTGACCCCAAGCTCCTTGATATAGGGCAGCTTGTCGATCAGCCCCTGGAAGTCGCCGATGCCGTCGTTGTTAGCATCAAAGAACGACTTTATGTGCACCTGGTAGATCACCGCGTCCTTGAACCACAACGGGTCCTCCACGGCCGCGGCGGGGTTGTTGCGTGTCATGCCTGTCTCTCACCGCTCAGTCGCCAGATTTCGAAGGGTCGCGTTGCCGGATCAAGACGCACCCGCTGGCGCTTGCCCTGCAAGCGGAAGCTGTGTCCGTCCAGCAGATCCTCGGCCAGCAGGCTGCCGCTGTCGGGCAGGCCGAATTCCCACAGCGGGATCTCGATATCCGCCTCCTGCACCGCGTGCGGGTCGAGGTTCACCGCGACCAGCACGACATTGCTGCGATCAGCATTCGCCTTGCCGTAATACAGCACGAGGTCGTTGCCCGCATTGTAGAACTGCACGCCGAGGTGGCTGTGCAGGGCCGGATTGTCGCGCCGGATCCGGTTCAACCGGCCGATCTCGGCGGCGATGTTGCCGGGCCGGTCCCAGTCCCAGGCGCGGAGCTGGTATTTCTCCGAATCCTGGTACTCCTCCCGCCCCGGCAGGGCGGACGCCTCGCACAATTCAAAGCCGCAATAGACGCCCCACAGGCCCGACAGGGTTGCCGCCAGCGCGGCACGGATCAGGAATCCGGCGCGCCCGGAGGTCTGCAGGAAGAAGGGGTTGATGTCGGGGGTGTTGACGAACAGGTGCGGGCGGAAGAACTCGCGCGGCGGCGTGGTCGCAAGCTCGGTGAAATACGCTTCCAGCTCCGCCTTGGTGTTACGCCAGGTGAAGTAGCTGTAGGACTGCGAGAACCCGACCTTGCCCAGCCGGTACATCATCTTCGGCCGGGTGAACGCCTCGGCCAGGAAGATCACGCCCGGATCGCGCGCGCGGACCTCGCCGATCATCCACTGCCAGAACGGCAACGGCTTGGTGTGCGGGTTGTCCACCCGGAAGATGCGCACGCCCTCGTTCAGCCAGAACAGCACGGCATCGCGCAGCGCCGCCCACAGCGACGGCACCGCCCCGGGAGCATAGAAATCGACGTTGACGATGTCCTCGTATTTCTTCGGCGGGTTCTCCGCGTAGCGCAACGATCCGTCGGGCCGCCAGTCGAACCAATCCGGATGGGCGCGCAGCCACGGATGATCCGGCGCGCATTGGATGGCGAAATCGAGCGCCAGTTCCATCCCCGACGCCGCTGCGGCGTCGCGCAGGCGACGGAAGTCCTCGATCGTGCCAAGCTCTGGATGCACCGCGTCGTGCCCGCCCGCCGCCGCCCCGATCGCATAGGGGCTGCCGGGATCGTCGGGGCCGGCGGGGATCGTGTTGTTGCGCCCCTTGCGATTGGCCTGGCCGATCGGATGGATCGGCGGCAGATAGAGCACGTCGAAGCCCATGGCGCGGATGCGCGGCAGATGGCCGATGACATCGACGAAGGTGCCGTGGCGCGTGGGATCGTCGCTCATGGAACGGGGGAACAATTCGTACCAGCTGGCGAACCCGGCGGCGGTACGTTCGGCCTCGATCGGCAGCGGCGGTTCGCTGCGGACCCGGAATGGTCGATCGTCGGCCGCGCGCATCAGATCGGCCGTCGCCTCGGCCAGCAGGACCTCGCGCCGCTCGGTCGCATCGGCACTCTCGAGCCGCGCCCCCACTGCCGCGAGGTCCCCCCCGCTGCGCTCGGCCGCCTGCTGCACGAGCCGCCGTCCTTCCTCCAGCTCCAACGTCAGCGTCAACCCGGCGGCATGCTTCTTCGCCAGTTCGTCGCGGAACGTCGCGAAGGCATCGCGCCAGGCCTCGATGGCGAACTGGTGCCGCCCGAGGCGGGGCAAGGGGAACGTCCCGGTCCAGCGGTCGTTGCCGATCGGGCGCATCGGCGCCTCGTGCCAATCCTTCTCGTCCGCGGCGCGCCAGACCACGACGGCGCCCAGCACGTCGTGGCCGTCGCAGAGCAGGTCGGCCTCGACCGTCACGACCTCGCCCACCAACCGCCGCGCGGCGAACGGACCGCCGCCGACCGCGGGGGCGATGGATTCGATCCCGATCCTCGGCGCCGCCGCCGCGACCCGCGCGCCGCGCCCGATCGGCGGGCGCACCGGCCCGGCCGGCACCGCCTCCAGGATGCGCGCTTCGGCGGGCGCAAGCCGCACCATCGCTGCCGGGTCGAACACCGTCTCCCCATCCCTCAGCCCGGCGAGCGGTATCCCCGCCCCCGGCAGCAGGGAGGAGACCGCGACCTCCCGTGCAGCCGCAAGATCCGCGTTGAGCAGCACGACGCAGGCGCGCCGCGCATCCGGCGCCGCGCCGCGCAGGACCGCAATCACATCTGCGCCAGACCCGCTCAGCAACCGCCCGCCTCCGTCGCCGGGAAGCCCGGCGCGGGCGGCATTCGCGGCCGCCACCGCCGCGGTCAGATCGAACGGCGCCTCCCGCCGCCAGGCGGCGAGCAGCCCGGGGCGGGCATGGGCGGCGGGCAGCGGCTGCATCGCCGCAACCTCGAAGCCCATCGGCATCAGCCACCCCGCCTCCAGCGACGCCGCGGCCCCGAGTGCGCGCAGGTAGCCCGCGCGCACCGTGGCGGGATCCGGCCAGCGAGCGGCAAGCCTGGGGCCGAAGGGGGCTTCCGGCGCGGCGATCGTTGCCGCGACCCCATGCAGCCGCGCGGCTTCGTCCCACAGCCATCCGTCACGAAAATTCCACCATGGCAGCGAGGAAAACACGCCATCCAGCCCCGCGCCGCGCAACGCCTGCACCGCCGGCGCGGCCAGCCCCGGGGTCCAGCCGAGCAAGCGGAAGTCCGGCGCCGTCGCACGCACCCGGCCGATCAGCGCACGCAACCCGGCCGGCGGCACGGCGCCGAGGGAGGCGATGCGCACCCCGGCCACGCCCGCCGCCGCCCAGTCCGCCACCAGCCCGGCCCACAGCGCCGCCGCGGCCTCCGGTTCGTCCCACCGCGCCGCCACCGCCCCCCAGGCGCCGCGCGGGCGCCGCGGGTCGAGCGCCGCGCGCGCGTCCGCCGCCGCGAACAGCGCCGGGTGCGCGGTGCACAGGGGAGAGTCCTCGGCCACCCGATCGACAACCAGGTCCACGAGAAGGCGCAGCCCGCGTTCGCGACAGAGGGACGCGGCGTGCGCGAGCGCCGAGACCGCATCGCCCGACCATCCCAGCGCCGGGTTCGCGCGCTGCGGATCGCCGGTCAGGAACAGATCACCGCCGCGCCCGGGGGCAAGAAGGGGCGCGACCAGCACATGGTCGAACCCCATCGCCGCGCAGCGATCGAGTTCCCCGCCCCACTCCCGCACGCCGCCGGCGAGCAGCGGGTGCATGTAATAGATACGATAGTCGATCGACCCTGGCGCGGTCCGCATCATGGCGCACCGCGGCGCCGCGGCGGTTGCGCGATCGTCCCCGTTGCGCGGCAGGTGCGTGATGTGGGGTCGGCGAAAGTCAGCAGATTCATCACCGAGAGGTATAGAGGCACCACCCCGAATTCAACCACGCACGAGGGTGTGATGCCGCGCGATGGACCGCCATCGGAACGGGCTCGCGCGGTTGTCATCGCGATGCCCGGCTCGCCCGCGCGGCCGGGAGTGACCCGATAACCGGCAATTGCCCACCGAAAATGCCCGTTCGCGCGCCGCTGCCCCCTGCGGACGCGGGCGTCGGCCCAGGGGCGCATGCGGGGCCGGGGCAATCGGGCGGGCACCGGCGCCGTGGCACGGCCATTGCTGAACCCGCGGGGACGCAGCCCGCCGATGCCGCAAGCCCGCCCCCCTCCCCAAGCAGCACCGCCGGCGGCTGAACGTTCCGGCAAGGCCGCAAGACAGGCGCACCTGCCAGAAGGTGCCGACACGGGGAGAAGACGTCCGCGGACCGGAACAGCCCGGCGCGGCCGGGCGGTGAGAGCGAGAGGTACATCCATGATTGGCTTCGGACGCAAGCTGCTGCTCGGCGCGGCGCTGCTCGGCATGGCGGGAGGGTTCGCGCCGCGGCAGGCGCAGGCCGCCCCGCCCGACATCCTGATCGGCGCGGTCTATCCGCTCAGCGGCAACGCCGCCCCGATCGGCCACGACGCGCAACAGGCGCTGGAAACCGAAGCCGCCATCATCAACGGCCACCACGACGTGCCGATGCTGCTCGGCAAGGGCGGCGGCCTGCCGGGCCTGGGTGGCGCGCATGTGAAACTGATCTTCGCCGACAGCCAGAACAACCCGCAGATCGCGCAGAGCGAAGCGCAGCGGCTGATCACCCAGGACCACGTGGTCGCGATCATCGGCAGCTACACGAGCGCGACCGCCGTCACCATCAGCCAGATCTGCAACCGCTACCGGGTGCCCTACATCTCCGCCGAGAACTCCGCGCCCAGCCTCAGCAAGCAGGGGCTCACCTGGTTCTTCCGCCCCTCCCCCACCGACAACGACTTCACCAAGGCGATGTTCGACTTCTATGCCGCCATCGGCAAGAAGACCGGCCGGCCCGTGCACAGCGTCGCCATCATCCACGAGAATTCGGTGTTCGGCACCGACAGCGCGCGCATCCAGACCGCGATGGCGAAGGCCGCCGGGATCAAGGTGCTGACCGACATCTCCTACCAGGCGAGCACGCCGTCGCTGTCGGTGGAGGCGGAACGGCTGCGCGCGGCGAACGCTGACGTGGTAATGCCGTCGTCCTACACCAGCGATGCCATCTTGATGGTGCACGCGATGCACGACGCGGGCTACACGCCGAAGGCGATCATGGCGCAGGACGCGGGCTTCATCGACCCCGCCTTCATCAAGGCCGTCGGCCCGCTCGCCGAGGGCGTAATGAGCCGATCCAGCTTCTCGATCGACGCGGTGAAGACCCGCCCCGCCATCCCGGCGGTCGACGCGCTGTTCAAGGCGCACGACAACGGCAAGGAGCTGAACGACCTCACGGCGCGCGAGGTGACCGCGCTGCAGGTGCTCGCCGACGCGCTGAACCGCGCGAAATCGACGAAGAACACCGCGCTGCGGGCGGCATTGCGCACCACCGACATCCCCGGGGCCGAAACCATCATGCCCTGGGTCGGCATCAAGTTCGACAAGACGGGCCAGAACATCGAGGGCAATCCCGTCATCCTGCAATACCAGCACGGACAATGGCGCACCGTGTTCCCGTTCGCCGTCGCCACCGCGCCGGCGATCTGGAACGTCGGCAAGTGAGCGGGGGGACCGGCGGGGCGCACGGATGACCGCGAGCCTGGTGGCGCAGGTCGCCATCGGCGGGTTGCTCATGGGGCTCGTCTATGCCCTGGTGGCCGCCGGTCTCTCCCTGATCTTCGGCCTGATGGACGTGGTGAACTTCGCGCATGGCGAGCTGTTGATGCTCGCCATGTACGCGGTGTTCGAGATCCATGCGGCCTTCGGTCTCGATCCGCTGCTGCAACTTCCGCTGGTGGCGGCGTTGCTGTTCGGGATCGGGGTGGCGATCTATCGCCTGCTGATCGCGCGCGCGCTCGGCGTGCGGTTCAACACCGGGATGGTGCAGATTTTCGTGACCTTCGGCCTGTCGATCTTCCTGGTGGGCGCGGCGCAGCTTGCCTTCGGCAGCGATTTCCGCAGCATCGACAACGGGGTGCTGAGCGGGCGGACGGTGCATCTGGGCCAGATCGTGCTGCCGCTGCCGCAGGTGGCGGCGGGGCTTGTCTGCCTGCTCGCCTTCGCGGCCCTGATGGCGATCTCGCGCACCGAATTCGGCCAGGCGCTGGAAGCGACGCGGGAGGATCGCGACGCGGTCGCCCTGATCGGCATCGACCGCGACCGCATCTTCAGCCTGGGCTGGGGGATCGGGGCAGCAACGGTCGGCATCGCCGGCGTAATGCTGGCGAATTTCTACTACATCTCCCCCACCGTCGGCAGCAATTTCGCACTGATCGCCTATGTGACGGTCGCCCTCGGCGGCTTCGGCTCGCTGGCGGGCGCGCTGGTCGCGGGGTTGCTGATCGGGCTCGTGGAAGCGCTCACGGCGCTGTTCATCGATCCGTCCCTGAAACAGGTGGGCGTATTCGCGATCTACGTCGCGGTGTTGATGTTCCGCCCACGCGGCCTGTTCGGGCGGCTGTGATGGCAACGTCCCCGCGCCCGAACGCGATCACCCGGCGCCGCACACGGGAACTCGTCGTCGGCGCGGCGCTGCTGGTGGTGCTCGCGCTGCTGCCGCTGCCGATCGCGGGCACCTACCTGCGTGGGCTGATGGTGCTGACCTTGCTGTATGCGGGGCTTGCTCAGGGATGGAACATCCTGGGCGGCTATTGCGGACAGATCTCGCTCGGCCACGCGCTTTATTTCGGGATCGGCGCGTACACTTCCACCCTGCTCTACACGCGGCTCGGCATCCCGCCGACCCTCGGGCTGTTCGCCGGCGCCGCGTTGGGCGCGCTGGCGGCGCTGGCGGTGGGCTGGCCCTGCTTCCGCCTGAGCGGGCACTACTACGCCATCGCCACCCTGGTGGTCGGGCTGATGGTGCTGCTGCTGGTGCAGAACTGGGGTTTCGTGAACGCGGCAATGGGCATCACGATCCCGTTCCGCACCGAAAGCTGGGTGCAGCTCCAGTTCCGGGTTGCGGTGCTGCCGTTCTACTACGTGATGCTCGGCTACGCGGCGATCGCCTGGATCGTTGCGTGGGTGGTGGAAGGCTCGCGCTGGGGCTACATCTGGCGCGCGGTGAAGGACGACGTCGCCGCCGCGCGCAGCCTCGCGGTGCGCGTGTTCCCGAGCAAGATGGCAGCCGCCGCCATCTCCGGCGCGATCGTCGGCGCCGGCGGGGCGCTCTATGCGCAATACGTCGGCTTCATCGATCCGGACAGCGTACTCGGCCTGTCGCTCTCGGTGCTGATCGCCTTGCCCGCAGTGGTGGGCGGCGTCGGGACATTATGGGGCCCGCTGCTCGGCGCGGCGGTGCTGATCCCGGTGCAGCAGCTTTCGGTCGCCTGGCTCGGCAGTTCCGGCAACGGCGTCGATCTCATGATCTACGGCGCGCTGATCATGGGGCTCGCGCTCGCTCGCCCGCAGGGCCTGGTCAGCCTGTTCGGCGTGCGCAGCCAGGCGGGCGGGGAGGTCGTGGATGACGCCTGATCCCATCTTGCGGATCTGCAACGTCAGCAAGACCTTCGGCACCGTTGCGGCCAATGTCGATGTCAGCTTCGATGTCGGGCGCGGCGAAATCCTCGGCCTGATCGGCCCGAACGGGGCCGGCAAGAGCAGCCTGTTCAATGCCATCGCCGGCGCCGAAACGCCCGATGCCGGCGAGATCCTGCTGGAGGGCAAGCGCATCTCCGGCCTCGGCGCGGTCGCCTGCACCCGCGCCGGCATCGGGCGCACCTTCCAGGTGGTGCGCAGCTTCGATTCGATGACGGTGCTGGAAAACGTGATGGTTGGCGCCTTCGCCCGCCACGCCCGCACCCGCCCGGCAATGGCGCAGGCGCTGGAGGTGATCGCCTTCTGTGGCCTCGTCCCGCGCGCCGACGTGCCGGCGCACGCGCTCACCCCGCCCGAGAAGCGCCGGCTCGAAGTCGCGCGCGCGCTCGCGACCCAACCCAGCGTGCTGCTGCTGGACGAGATGCTGACCGGGCTCACGCCCACCGAGGCCCAGGCCGGCATGCGGCTCGTGCGCGACGTGCGCGCGCGGGGGATTACCGTGCTGATGGTGGAACATGTGATGGAGGTGCTGCTGCCGCTGATCGATCGCGCCGTCGTGCTGCACCTCGGCCGCAAGCTCGCCGAGGGCAGCCCGGCCGAGGTGGTGCGCAACCCCGACGTGATCCGCGCCTATCTCGGCGACCGCTATGTTGCCTGACCGCCCGTTGCTGGAAGTGCGCGGCCTGACCGCGGCCTATCGCGGTCTGCGCGCGCTGCATGGGATCGACCTCGACGTCGCCGCGGGGGAAATCGTGGCCGTCGTCGGTGCCAATGGTGCCGGCAAGAGCACCCTGCTGCGCGCCATCGCCGGACAGATGACGATCGGCGGGAGCATCGCCTTCGACGGCACGCCCCTCGCCCGGATGGCCGCGCACCGGATCAACCGGCTCGGCGTCGTTCTGGTGCCGGAAGGGCGCCGGCTGTTCCCGCGCCTGTCGGTCGAAATCAACCTGCGCCTCGGCGCCTACGCCCGCCGCGGCCCGGACCGGTTCCGCCCGCTCGATCTCGTGTTCGAGCTGTTCCCCCGCCTGGCCGAACGTCTGGACCAGCGCGCGGAAACCCTGTCGGGCGGCGAACAGCAGATGCTGGCGATCGGCCGCGCGCTGATGACCGGACCGCGCCTGCTTATGCTGGACGAGCCGAGCCAGGGCATCATGCCGCGCCTGGTCGACGACATCCTGGCCGCCGTGCAGCGCATCCGCGCGCGCGGCGTGACCGTGCTGATCGTGGAACAAAGACTGGCGGAAACCCTGGAAATCGCGGACCGCGCCTACGTGCTGCAAACGGGACGCGTGGTGATGGCCGGCACGGCACAGGCGATCGGCGCGGATGTGGAGGTGCGGCGCGCTTATCTCGGGATGTGAGGCCAGTCTGCGGGGTGTTCGGCCCTTCGCAAGTAAGGCCAAGGGGCTTCGCCCCCTGGACCCCCACCAGGGGACTAGTCCCCTGGACC